>NZ_JBHWAQ010000063.1:0-25485 GCF_042743475.1 Streptomyces sp. NPDC059534 | reverse complement strand
GACCTGGTAGTCGTCCAGGCCGCATTCCTGCTTGGCGGTCTGGACGACTACCAGGTCCGCCCAGCGGGCCCCGGCGACATGGATCAGCTCGTCCAGGGTGGTGCTGGTGGGACAGTAGGCAATGTAGTAGGAGATTTCCTCGGGCCGGCCGACGCTTCTGCGGGCGATGACCCAGTGCCGGCGGTCTTCCCGGTGCCAGGGCCTGACCTCGCCCCTGGCCCAGTCAAAGACGCGGTGGCCGTGCGCCCCGCCCCGCAGGACCGGCGCTTCCACTTCTGCCTGGGCAGGCTGTGGAACAGGTCGTGAACAGGATGGTCGATGGCCCAGCGGGTGACGACGGTGTCGTGACGGGTGGTGGCCATGACGTGGCAGACATCGGCCCGTTCCAGCTCGGTCCGCCAGCTTTTCGAGTAACCGTAGCCCGCGTCCGCGGTCACCCATCCAAACGGGATCTTCCCCTCGACCGCCCGGCGGACCATCGCCCGGGCCATCGCGACCTTGGTCTCGAATGCGACCGTGTCCTCGACGCCGGCCCGGCGGCACCGTTCCCGGTCGTCCGTCCACGACGTGGGCAGATACAACCTGCGGTCGATCAGCGTGCGGCCACGTCCGGTGGCATAAGCGAGGAAGACCCCGACCTGGCAGTTCTCCGTCCGCCCCGCAGTCCCGGAGTACTGCCGCTGGACCCCGGCCGACCGCACCCCCCCTTCTTCAGAAACCCGGTGTCGTCCACGATCAGCACCGCACCCGGATCGCCCAGGTGCTCGACCACGTACTCGCGCACGTCGTCCAGGACCCCCTCGGCATCCCACTCGATCCGGTTCAGCATCCGCTGAATCCGGTCCGGGCCCGCATGCCCGGCCTCCTCCGCCAGCGTCCACCCGTTCTTCCGCTGCAGCGGAGCGAGCAGCCCACGCATATACGCCAACGCCGACTCACACGGCTCCGACCTGGCAAAACGATGCACGAACCGCCCGTGCAAGGCATTCAGTTCACCAGCCCACACCCGGGCATCAGCAAGTCCCCCACCCATACACACACCAACGAGCAGCCCGGCCACCAGTCACGGCAACCACCGTTGCAGTACTAGGCAGTGTCCGGCGGATCACGTGACTGCCTCGCGCTCGGGTCACCGGTCTGGGCGCGGGGAGGGTGGCCTGAGGGCCCCACCTGGGCGATCTGGCATGGCGGGAATGTATTCCGGTGCGCCACACCAGAGAGCCCGATTAGCCTCTCCGACATGCCCATTGAGATGAACGACACCGTGCGCAGCCTGCTCGACGTACCGCACCCGGCCGTCTTGTCCACCCTCAACCCTGATGGCAGCCCACAGAGTTCGGTGGTCTGGGTGAGCCGTGACGGCGGCGAGCTGCTGATCTCCACCGAACAGGGCCGGCGCAAGGAACGGAACATACTCCGCGACCCACGCGTCGGCCTGACCGTCTTCGACCTCGCCAACCCCTACCTGTACGTCGAGATCCGCGGCACGGCCACCGTTACCGAGGACGCCGACCGCGCGGTGGCCGTCCGCATCGCCGAGGAATACCTCGGCCCGGGCGGCGGCAAGGAATACCTGGAGGCCCCGCCGGAAGAGGTTCGAGTGGTCGTCCGCATCACCCCGACCAAGATCCTCGGCAACGCCACCAAGACCGCCTAGATTCTGTCCGGCGAGTCATGGACGGAGTCAGAAGCGGATCGCCGCGACCGTGACGGTGCCGTGGAAGACGTAGGCCCTCTTGTCGTAGCGGGTGGCGACGGCCCGGGAGGTTTTGAGCCGGTTGATCGTTCGCTCGACCTCGGTGCGGCGTTTGCAGATCTCGCTGTCGAAGTCGGTGGGCCGGCCGCCCTTGCTGCCGCGCCGTTGCGGTTGGCCCGCTGGTCCTTCGGTTCGGGGGTGGTGTCTTGATCTGGCGTCTTCGCCGGTAGCGGCGGTTGCGCCGTGAGCTGTATGCCTTGTCGCCACCGAGGTGGTCCGGCCGGGTGCGAGGGTGACCGCCCTGCGGGCGGGGAACGCGGATGCGCTTCAGGACCTCGATCATCTGCGGTGCGTCGCCCCACTGGCCGGGCGCGACCCGGAAGGCCAGCGGCCGGCATCCGCCTTCACCCGCGAGATGACTCTTGCTGGTCAAACCACCCCGGGACCGCCAGCGCCAATGCCGTTCATAGACGGTCTTCCAACTGCCGAACCGCTCGGGAAGGTCCCGCCACGGTATGCCCGTTCGGACCCGGAACAGGGTCCCGTCGATCACCTTGCGGTGATCGTTCCACCGTCCGCCACGCTGGCCCAACGCCGGCAAGTACGGCTCCAACCGGACGCACTCGGCATTCGTCAGATCACCCCGCCCCATGCCGGAATCAACGAGCCGGCAATCCGGCAGTCACATGATCCGCCGGACACTGGCTAGACCAGTACGCGGGCGACCGTCCTTCATGTGGGGCACGTCAGATCCATCGCCAGATGCCCCGCCTGAGAGAGAACCCACGTGACCGCCCGTGCCCTTCCTGCCCTTCCCGGAGGCCGGCCCGCGTCGGCCCCTATCGGATTGCAGGCCGTGTGGGCATCAGGGAAATGGGGGACGGTCCACGCTGCCTTGGGCGCCGGCGGCACTCGCCTGGCCGTGAAAGTCCTCCATCCTGTTCAGACCGGCGACGAGGAGTTCCGCGCCCGGTTGCGGCGGCTCGACTGCGGCCCGACCGTCGGCCGGTAGCCTCCGGGCCTGTTCCGCGTCGGCCGGTGTGGTGGCGCCGATGTCGAGGAGAGGTGGCGGACGCGGTGGGTGGTCGTTGCGGTGGGAATGTGGAGGTGGTCGGGGGCGCGCCAGTGCTTGGGCGGTACATGCCCGCCGGCACCGGCACCGAGGCGTTCCTGGAGGAGCGCCGTGTGGCGGATGGGGCTGCTGCGGAGCGGGCGTCGTGAGCGGT
Organism: Streptomyces sp. NPDC059534; assembly: GCF_042743475.1. Taxonomy (NCBI): domain Bacteria; kingdom Bacillati; phylum Actinomycetota; class Actinomycetes; order Kitasatosporales; family Streptomycetaceae; genus Streptomyces; species Streptomyces sp. NPDC059534. The sequence continues at coordinate 22,563 of NZ_JBHWAQ010000063.1, read as the reverse complement.
GGCTTCGGTGAGGTGTTCCGTTCTCTGCGCGTGCGGGATTTCCGGTTGTTCGTGCTTGGCCAGATCGTGTCGGTGGCCGGTACGTGGATGATGGTGGTCGCGCAGGACTGGCTTGTTCTCGGTCTGACAGGCGGGTCGGCGAGCGCGCTGGGCATGGTGACGGCGCTGCAGTTCACGCCGCTGTTGCTGCTCACGCTGTACGGAGGGCGCCTGGCGGATCGCTATGACAAGCGTGCTCTGCTGACGGCCGCGAACGTGGCGTCGTGCGCGGTTGCCCTGATGCTGGCGGTCCTGGTGCTCGCGGGCGGGGTCCGGCTGTGGCACGTGTACGTGTTCGCCTGCGCTCTGGGCGTCGTGAACTCGGTCGAGGTGCCGGTACGGATGGCCTTCGTCGGAGAGCTCGTGGGATCGGAGTTGCTGCCCAACGCCTCGGCGCTGAGCGCCGCGTACTTCAATGTCGCCCGGGTCGTGGGACCTGCGCTGTCAGGGCTGTTCATCTCGGTCGCCGGTGTCGGCTGGGTGATGCTGGTGAACGCGGCGAGCTACGCGGCCACTGTCGTGGCACTGCGCCTGATGCGCAGGAGTGCCGGGCGGGCACGGCGGTTCGGCGACCGGGTGCGGGTGAGGGACGGGTTGAAGGCGGCGGGGCGCTTCGATCTGACGGTGCCGCTGGTGCTGGTGGCGGTCGTGGGCCTGTTCGGCCTGAACTTCCAGTTGACGCTGCCGCTGCTGGCAGCGCAGGTCCACCACGCCGGTGCTTCCACGTTCGGTGTGGTCACCGCCGTGTTCGCGGCGGGATCGCTGGTCGCGGCGATGATGACGACCCTGCGCAGGGGTCGCCCGTCGGCGCGGCTCGTGGCGGGGGCGGCCATCGCCTTCGGCCTGCTGGAATCGGCGGTGGGGGTGGTGTCCTCGTACGGGCCTTCCATGGTGCTGCTGTTCCTCACCGGCGGGATGTCCATCTTCTTCGCTCAGGCTGCCAACCACCGTATTCAGCTGGGCGTTCCGCCCGAGCTTCGTGGCCGGGTCCTCGCGCTGTACACACTGATCCTGCAGGGATCGACGCCACTGGGTACCCTGCTCGTGGGTACTCTCGCCGAGCGCTGGGGAGTGCGATGGGGGTTCCTCATCGGCGGTGTGATTTCGCTGGCTGCGGGGCTGGTGGCGATCGCTGTGGAGCGTGACGACACCGCTACGACCGCATCAGCCGGTACGGCGCTGCGGGAGCGGTCCGGGCAACGCGCACGGCCCTGAATCGACGGCCCGGAACGGGACGGTCCACACCCCGTCGAACGCGCCCGGCGGCACCGATACTGACTGCCCTCCCACCGCACGCCTACCGCCCTCGACAAGCCCCCGTCACCTTTTCCATGGCTCCGCACTGGGGCCTTTGGCCTTCGTGCGCGGCCATCGCTTCGTGCTCCGGGTGCGCCGACTCCTTCACTCCGTGCGGGTAGGCGGTGCCGCGAGGCCGAGGGCACCACGAGCGGGGAGGCGATCGACACTGGCCCGCCGAAGGTGTCGCCCGAGATGCCGCGCCACAGGATCCATGCCACTCGGGTGTCCGCGCCGTTCTGGGGCTTCGCGAGGGCGGCGAGCGAGGCAGGTGCGGTGAAGGTGCAGGCTCCGGAGCCGAAGACGAAACGGTGCACCTGCCTGCGTAACGGGGCCTTGCGGCTCGGGCCCTTGAGGTCGGCAAACGCGGTAGGAGACCAGGCCGGCGTCCAAGGGCCGGGAGCGCGCCGGCGCCTGCCGGGGTCGGGGTGGACCACGTACCGGCGGCGTCGGCCACTGCCTGGGTGGGGTCACGCTCCTCGCCTCCGTCGCCGTAGCCGACGTACCTCCGGGGGCCCGGTAGGCCGGCTCTCGGGCCTGCTGACAGGGGGACGTGTGCAGCCATGGTGGACATCGTGGCGGCGGTCGTGCGGCCTATGAGTCCGGCCTGCCGTCGGGACTTTGCCGCCGCCTGGCCGGCGCGGGTTGCCGTTGCACACCAGTCGCTCGCGCGCCGCACTGCGCGGCTGTGAGCGCAAGGGCGTGGGTCCGGGGGGTGTCCCCGTTCGCGGCCGGCTGGCCGGTCGTAGGAATCACCAGGTCACACCCGCGGAGGGGTGACCGGAACTGGTGGGACATCCACTGAACCTCCCCGACGCGGCGGTGTTGACTTGCGTCTGACCTCCATCACATCACCGCAGGCCGAATCCTCCCGTCGGTGCCGCGACATCCCCAAGGGGCAGTTACGTTGAAAACCTCCACATCACGGGGGCCGGGCTCGTGCTCGGCTCCGCGGCCGCGCTCGTAGCCGGGCTGTGTCTGGCGCCGGCCGCCCAGGCCGCACCGGATCCCAGCGTCTCCTTCGGCCAGGCGAGCGCTGTCCCGCTGCCCGCGGGCAGCGGGAAGGGCACCGCCCCGGCGCTGGGCGACATGAACGGCGACGGCAAGGCCGACCTCGTCACCGCGGTGCGGGGTTCGAACACCCTGGTGGCCGCGCTCGGCGACGGCAAGGGCGGCTTCGGCCCCGGTGGGATGGCGGGTGCGTCCGGTGGGGTGACCGTCCCCCGCACCGCCTTCGGCCTGCCGCTTCGCTCCACGCGAGGCGGCAGGCCGCTTTGGTCGGTCCGTGGCCGGTCAGGGGGTGGCCAGGGCCTCTGTGGGCGAGAGCCGGGAGGCGCGGACGGCCGGGTAGAGGCCGGCCAGGGTGCCGATGGCCAGGGTGGCGGCGATGCCGCCGAGGATCGCCCAGGCGGGTATCACCGCGGGCCAGCCCTGGGAGAGGGCGTACCCGGTGGTCACAGCCGCCCCGAGCAACGCGCCGCCCGCCCCGCCCAGGGCGGACAGCAGCAGGGATTCCGCCAGGAACTGGGTGCGGATGTGTCCCCGGGTGGCGCCCAGGGAGCGGCGCAGGCCGATCTCGGCGCGGCGTTCCAGGACGGAGATGACCATCGTGTTGGCCACGCCGACGCCGCCGACGAGCAGGGCCACCGCGCCGAGGCCGAGGAGAAGGCCGGTGAAGGCTTTGCTCGCGGCCTGTTTGGCGACCAGGGCGTCGGAGGGCCGGGAGACCTTGACCTCGTTCGGCGCCGCGGGATTGGCGGTGGCGCCGAGGACGGACCTGACCGCTTCCACGTCGGCGTCCGCGCTGCGGACGTACACACGGGTGGGCCGGCCGTCGAAGCCCAGGGCGGTCTCGGCGGCCGGCCAGCCGACGAGGGCCGCGGAGTCCAGCTCCGGGGCGAGGGTGACCGGTTGGAGGATTCCGATGACGGTGACCCATCGTCCGCCGATCAGTACGCGGGTGTCCGGGCGGGCTTGGCCGATGCCCAGTCGCTGGGCGGCCTCGGCCCCGAGCACGGTCGTCGGGTATCTGCCGGTCGCGGCGTTGAGCCATGTGCCGTTGCGCAGCCTGGCCCCGGTGGCGGCGGGGAGGCTCGTCCGTACCGCGTAGGTGGTGATGCCGCCGTTCTCCGCTTCGGGGATCTTCCCGGTGCGGAAGACGTCGGTGTCGGGGAGCTTGCCGATGGCCGATGTGGCGGTCACCGGCCGGATTCGCGAGATCATCCCTTCGGCGGTGGCCGGGAGTCGGGCTGTTCCTCCGGTCAGGGTGTCGCCCGGGGCCACGGTGAGCAGGTTGGTCCCGAGGGTCGCGAGGGTGCGGTCGAGCTCTGCGCGGGAGGACGAGGAGACCCCGACCACGCAGACCATCGCGGCGATGCCGATGGCGATGCCCAGCGCGGAGAGCACAGCGCGTGTCGGGCGGGTTCGCAGGCCCACCGCGCCGACCGTGACCAGGTCGCCGGGCCTGATCCGGGCCGGCCGCAGAGTGTCGGTGGTCATCGGCTCACCGCCCCTGCCCGTACCTGTGCGGCCTCCTGCTGGCGTACGTCGTCGGTGACCCGGCCGTCGCGCATGCGCACCTGCCGGGGCAGGGACGCGGCGAGCTCCCGGTCGTGGGTGATGATCACGACCGTGGTGCCAGTGGCATGCAGCTCGTGAAGCAGCTGCATCACCGTCTCCCCGGACACCGAGTCCAGCGCCCCGGTCGGCTCGTCGGCGAGCAGGAGCGCCGGGTCGCCGGCCACCGCACGGGCGATGGCCACGCGCTGGCGCTCGCCGCCCGACAGCTCGTGCGGGTGGTGGTCCGTGCGGTGGCCGAGCCCGACGCGTTCGAGCACCGCAGTCGCGCGGCGCCTGCGCTCGGCGGGCCGCAGCCCGCTGTAGAGGAGACCGTCGGCGACGTTGTCCAGCGCGGAGGTGCCGGCGGCGAGGTGGAACTGCTGAAAGACGAACCCGATCCGGGAGGCGCGCAGGGCGGACAGCTCGCTGTCGGACAACGCGCCGACGTCGTGGCCAGCGACGTGTACGCGACCGGTGGTGGGCCGGTCCAGGGTGCCGAGCAGGTTCAGCATGGTGGACTTGCCGGAGCCGGAGGGGCCGACGATGGCGGCGAGTTCGCCGGGGCCGATGGTCAGGGACACCCCGTCGAGGGCGGTCACCCCACCGGGGTAGGTCTTGGTCACATTCGTGAGGGTGATCACTTGGGTATCCCCACCTCGGCGCCCTGGGAGATGCCGCTGCCGGAGATCTCCACCCGGCCTTCGGCGAACAGCCCCGTGGTGACGGGGACGTACGTCGAGGTCGAGCCCTTGACCACCTCCACCCCGAAGCCGCCCTCGGCGAGGGCGAGCAGCGCGGAGACCGGCACGGTGAGGACGTTCTCGCGGGTGTCCGCGGTGAAGGTCACGTGGGCACCGGCCTCGTCGTACCCTCGGACGGCCGCGCGGGCCTTGGCGTCCGTGAGCCCGACGACCACCTTGATCTTCGTCTCGGCCGTCTTCTGCCCCTCGGCGGGCTTGGAGACGCTGGAGACCTCGGTGATCGTGCCCCGGACCACGGCTCCGTCCGGGAGTGTGACCTCGACGGGTCCGCCCTGCCTGGCGAGCCGCCGGTCGGCGGTGTCCAGCTCCGCAGTGACGGCCTTGGCGGTGCCGGTGTACGACAGCACGTTCTGGCCCGGTCCTGTCTGGTCCCCCGGCTCGGCCTTCAGGCCGGCGACGCGGATCGCGCCGGTGGTGAAGACGACCCGGCCGGGCTCCACGGTCCCGGTCTTCTTCAGGCCGAGGTCGTCCTGCCACCGCCGTACGGCTCTGACCGTGGCGTCGGTGTACTCCTCGTCGGGCGTGAACCCTGTGTAGCCGAGCGCGGCGAGGTTCTCCTCCAGTTGCCTGACGTCGGTTCCCTCGGAGCCCTTCGCCAGGGCGCGATAGGCCGGGAGCGATCCGTACAGCACGACGACGGGCTGGTCGTCCACTGCGTAAAGGGCCTTGCCACGGGTGATTTCCGCGCCCGGCGCAGGGAGTCGGGTGAGCGTGCCCGGAAGTCGGCCGGCCGCGGTCCGCTCCGTACCGAAACCGAGCCGGGCGTCGGCGCTCCTGGTGTCCTTGAGCGTCTGTCGGAGTACTTCGGCCGTTGCCGGGGGCAGCCCGTTCGCCGCCTTGCCTTCGGCCTTGCCGTTGCTGTCCGGGGCGAGGACGACCGCCGTGCCCGCGCCGGCCGCGGCCAGGACGAGGACGGCGGCCGTCATCTTCGTGACGCGTCGCGTACGGTGTCGCCGACGGCCGCGCTGGGGCGATGGATCCGCCTGCTGCTCGTCGAAGGGCTCATCGGGGTGCGCGACCGTCACTGGGCGCTCCCCGCCTGCTCGCGCTCGCCCTGAGCGCCGCCGCACTTCTTCCACGCCTTCTCGAAGTCCGGGTCCTCGGCCTGCGCGGGGCCGATGTCGATTCCCTGGCCCTCCTTGGGGTCGGCGAAGTCCGCCACGCCGTTCTCGCGCATGCACCGCGCGAGGTCGAGCATGGCCTTGCGGTCCTTGGAGTCGTCCTGGTCGGCGGGCGCCGGCGGTGCGACCGAGCGGCACGCCTCGATGGCCTTGTCGGCCTTCTCCTTGTTCGCGCCGTCGACGGAGAGCCCGATGCCCTGCCCGGGCTTGGGGTCCGCCACGTCCAGGCCCTGCTGCCGCAGGCACCGCGCGTACCTCACGTTCATTTCGTCCCGGCTCAGGCCGGGCGCGGCGCTGGTGGTCGCGCTCTTGGTGCCGCCGTTCGCGGAGGCCACCTTGGTGCCGTCGGCCCCGGACCCGCATCCGGTGAGTGTCAGGGCCAGGACGGCCAGGGGCAGCGCAGCAATCCAGGCGGGGGTGCGTGTACGAGGCATGTGGGGCGTCTCCCTGCCGAAGGGCCGGCGGGGTGCCGGCCGACGGAAGGGATGCAACTCCCGGTGCCGTTACCTTGCTGTTTCCCCTTGCTGTTTCCCCGTCGGTCCGCCGACCTCGAACGAAACCGGTGGACGATCGCTTACGGGAAGGAAACGGCCCCCTGTACGACCATGGACCCCAGAATCAACCGCCCGCCGGACGGGCGGCGGCCTTGAGGAAAGGACGGCAACGGATGCGGCTTCTGGTGGCGGAGGACGAGCGGCTGCTCGCCGACGCGATCGCGGAATGGCTCCGGCAGGAGACCCACGCGGTCGACGTCGCGTACGACGGCGCCGCCGCGCTGGAGCGAGCCGGCGTCAACGACTACGACGTCATCATCCTCGACCGGGACCTTCCTCTGGTGCACGGCGACGACGTCTGCGCCCACCTCGTCGCGACCGGCAGCCAGGCACGGCTGCTGATGCTGACCGCGGCCGGCGAGGTCACCGACCGCGTCGACGGGCTCTCCCTCGGCGCCGACGACTACCTCACCAAGCCCTTCGCCTTCCCCGAGCTCGCCGCCCGGGTCCTCGCACTGGGCCGGCGCTCCCGCCCGGCCGCGCCACCGGTGCTCCGCCGCGGCGGCATCACGCTGGACCCGGCGCGGCGCGAGGTGTTCCGGGAGCACCGTTACGTACCGCTGGCGAAGAAGGAGTTCGCCGTCCTGACCGAGCTGCTGCGTGCCGACGGTGCGGCGGTCTCCACCGAGCACCTGCTGGAGAAGGCGTGGGACGAGCACGCCGACCCCTTCACCGGAGCCGTCCGCCTCACCGTACTCAAGCTCCGCCGCAAGCTCGGAGACCCGCCGGTCATCGAGACCGTCACGGGCGTGGGGTACCAAATCCCATGAGGAAGCACCCCGTGAAGAAGAAGCGCCGCATCACCCTGCGCGCCCGGCTCACCCTCGTCTACGGCGGCCTGTTCTTCGCCGCCGGCATCGTCCTGCTCGGCGTCACCTACGTCCTGTTCGCCCAGCAGCTCGACCGTGGCGGGGACCTCAGCGTCCATTCCGACTCCAGCGGCACCACCTCCTCGCGGCAGGACACCCCGTCCGACAGCCTCAACTGGGTGGCCGACGAGCAGAAAAGACTGCACGACGCCGCCACGGCCTCGCTCGTCACCCAGGGCGGCATCGCGCTGGCCCTCGTCGGCGGCGTCGCGGCGGGCTTCGGCTGGCTCATCGCCGGCCGGGTCCTGGCTCCCCTGCACCGGGTCACCGACACCGCCCGCCGCATCGCCTCCGCGCCCGCCGCCGACCGCGGCCTGCACGAGCGCATCGCGCTCGGCGGCCGCGACGACGAGGTGAAGGACCTCGCCGACAGCTTCGACCTCATGGTCGAACAGCTCGACCGCTCCTTCGACGGCCAGCGCCGCTTCGTCGCCAACGCCTCCCACGAACTGCGTACCCCGCTGACCGTGGGCCGTGCCCTGGTCGAACTGGCCATGCACCGTCCGACCGCCTCCGCCGACGTGAAGCGGCTCGGCGCGGACCTCCTGGAGATCAACGACCGGCACGAGCGGCTCATCAGCGGACTCCTGCTGCTGGCCGGCGCGGAGAACCACATCCCCGAACGGCAGAGCGTCGACCTCGCGGACGTGGTCACGCATGTGACCGCCCAGAGAGCTCCAGAGGCCGAGAAGGCCGGGATCAGCCTGCATGAGGAAGCCGGCCCGGCACCCACCACCGGAGACGCTCTGCTGCTCGAACGGATCGTCCAGAACCTCGTGGAAAACGGCATCCGGCACAACACCGGCGACGGCGGATGGGTGCGAGTCACGAGCCGCACCCTTGAGGACGGACGGGCCGCGATCGAAGTGAGCAACACCGGCCCCGACGTGCCGCCCTACGAGATCCCCACCCTGTTCGAACCGTTCCGCCGCCTCGGCACCCAGCGCCTCGTCACCGCCAAAGGCGCCGGCCTCGGCCTGTCCATCGTCCGCTCGGTTGCCCGCGCCCACGGCGGCAACGTGACCGCCCGCCCCCGGCCCGACGGAGGTCTGACGGTCACTGTGACCCTGCCCCACGAGAGTCGGCATCCTCCGCAGCGGTGACCAAGCGCACGCGCCGAGATCGGAGTGCTGCAGAAGTTCGTGCACCCACCGCTGGGCCTCCGCGAGGCTCGTGACGGTGCCGACGGGTTCGTACGAGAATCCGTTCCGCTCTTCCAGCGCCCTCGGCTCGTCCGGCCGGAGGTGGCCGCCCCCGCCGTGGAGCGGGCGGTGCCTGCGGTGCACGTCCAGTGGTGAGCGGCGCCGCTTGCGTACGCGGCAAGCGGGTCGTCGGCGTCCGCGCGCGGGGCGGCTGGTTCGGGGGCCGGGTCGGCGGTGCCTGCCCATGTGCTCGATGGTCCCAGGCGGCGTTCGTGAGTCAGACCCAGGTGTAGTTCGAGTCGGTGACGGCGTCCAGGGCGGCGTTGGCCACGGTGGCACGGGGGCCGGCGAGAGCGGCGAGGGCGGGACCGATGGGCGGGAAGATCGGCAGCTCGGCGGTCTTGCGGTAGTCGATCCACTCGATCACGCCGACCTCGTGACTGCCGTCGGGGAGCTCGTCCAGTTCCTGCTTGGCGAGGGACGCGCGGACGCCGGGGCTGATGTGGAGGCGGTAGATCAGGTGGAGCTTGCGCGGAGGCGGGGTGGGGCCGGGGCGGGTGACGCGCTGATCGACAACCCACAGCAGGTCCCCGCCTTCGGCCAGCGCCGTGTCCAGGCCGAGTTCCTCGGCGAGTTCACGGGCGAGCGCGGCATCGAGGTCTTCGCTGTCCTCGACGTTGCCGCCGGGCGGGGTGTAGTGGGTGGAGCCGGCGCGGTCGCGGCGGATGAGGGCGACGTCGTCGCCGCAGAACACCAGCGCCCCGGTCCGGATCTTGATCCGGGAGAACGGGGCCGCCGGTGTGTCGGGTGTGCTTGCCATGGCCGTCAGTATCTCGGCCGGCGCCGGGTGCCGGGCGGGCTTTCCCCGAGTTCACCCGCCCGGCACCCGGAGGACGTGCCCGCGTGCGGGCAGTTATATGCGACGGGCAGGCCCGGCAGGGCGAACGTCTTGTGCCCCGAGGCGCAAGAAAGTACTGGGGACCGTCCCTGCACGCGAGGACTGGACAGCGGGGTCCCTCACCATCCGCACGTTCGCAGGGGGGTGCGCGCGGCGTCACGTCGGCCGGAGCCCCATCCGTACCGTCAGGAGACGGTGATGAACCGGGCGATGCTCGGCACCCCCTGCGCGTTCAGGGCGAAGAGCATGTAGGTGCCCGGCAGGACCACGCCCTTGTCGGCCGGGATGGACACCCTGTACGTGCCGGTCCCCGTGGCGGTGGAGACCAGCGGGATCCGCCGCTGGTCGTTGTCCGTGGAGTGGGTCGCGGCCGCGGCCCGCATCAGGACGAAGGACGCCACCGGCCCCTGGGTGGCGACGGTGAGCGAGTTGCCGGCCGCAGCCCGGGGCGGCACGTCGCCGGTGATGACGGGACGCGGCTTGGGCGATCCGTCCGCGTTGAGCAGGTACGGCGGCGTGAACACGGCCCCGTCGGAGTGGTTGGTGGCGCAGTCCCCGCAGAGGCCGCCGCCGCCGGAGAAGATCCGCCCGTCGGGCAGCAGGTTCGCCACGCTGTGGTAGTTGCGCGGGATGGCCATGCTGGCGAGCGGGGTGAAGGTCCCGGTCGCCGGGTCCCACAGCTCGGGGGTCAGCACGGACGTGGCGTCGCTGAACGGCACGGGGTAGGACTGTCCGCCGAACACGGCGACCTTGCCGTCGGGCAGGACGACGCTGTTGCCGAAGGCGCGGGCGTGGACCATGTCGCCCGTGCGCGCGGCCTGGACCCGGTCGCCGTCGACGCTCACGGTGTACGCGCGCCGGGTGGCAGGTTTGTTCTCGTATGCGGGCGAGCCTCCCAGGGTGAGCAGCTTGCCGATGTCGTACGCGACGGCGTTGCCGGTCATGGCGTCCTGGCTGTCGGCCCGGGTGCCGGCGGAGGTGATGCTGCCGTTCCCGTCGGTCGTGATCCAGTTCATCTGCTTGCTCGGGCCCACCTGGAGCACCTTTCCGCCCGAGGTCGCGTACAGCCACATGTGGTTGTCCGCGCGGTAGGGGCCGCGGGGGTCGGCCGTCAGCGCGGGCGCGGCGGGGACGCCGGGGAGCCTGCGCCAGGTACCGGTGTCGGGGGACCAGACCTCGCCGGACTTGTCGCCCGTGGCCCCGCTCCAGGATCCGCCGAGGACGAATGCCTCGCCGGTGGAGAGCAGGGTCATGGCCTGGTAGCCGCGGGCAATGTTCATGCCGGCGGTCGCCGACCAGGAGTCGGTGGCGGGGTCGTAGAGGCTCGCCTTGTCCGCGTTGCTGCCGCCGGTGACCAGCACCCGGCCGTCGGCGAGCATCGCTATGCCCGGGCAGAACATGTCGTGGCCGGTGTTGTCGATGCGGCGCTGGGTGACCTTGCCCGTCTTCAGGTCCAGGATGGCGGTCTGGGTGTAGCCGCTGCTGCCGCCGAACCGGTCGAGCGCGTACGCCGACCAGGCCAGGAGCTTGTCGCCGGGCAGGACTGCGGTGGCCACCGGCACCAGGGGGAAGCCCGTGATCCGGCCCCAGGATCCGTGGGCGGCCGGGGCGGCCGGTCCGCTCAGGCGTATCTCGGCGGCCGAGGTCCAGGGCCCTCGGTTCCCGGCCTCGCCTGTCACGGTCAGGCGTATGTAGCGAGCGTTCGCGGTGCGGGTGAAGGTGGCGGTCTTGACGGTGTCGTCGTCGCGCCAGGTGCCCTTGGCGAGGGGTGTCCCGAAGGTGGTGCCGTCGGTGCTGGTGGTGATGGTGTACGCGCCCGCGCGCCCGTTGATGCCGTCCTTGCGAGGCTGGTAGACCAGGGCGGAGACAGCGGCGGTGCGGTGCATGTCGACGGTGATGCTGTGCGGCAACGGGGCCGCGGCCTGGGACCACCTGCTGTGCCAGAGGGTGGCGGCGTCACCGTCGAGGACGTTGGCCGCACGGCCGTTCTCCTTGACGGTCTCCTCGTCGCTCGCGACGGCGGTCCATCCGGTCCGGGGCAGGTCGACCGTGGCGGCCGGGGTCCCGGGGTCGCCGAGCAGGTTGAGCTCCGCAGCGGAGGTCCACGGGCCGCGCCGGCCGGCCTCGGTGACGGCGGTGAGCCGGACGAACCGGGCGCCCTGCGGGGCGAACGCGAGGGTCTTGGCGCTGCCGTCGTCCGCCAGGGTGCCGGTGGCGACCGCACTCCCCCAGTTCCGGCCGTCGGTGCTCACGCTGATGCTGTACTGGCCGACGCGCCCGTTGATCCCGACAGTACGGGGCTGGTAGACGAGCGCCGAGACCACCGTGGTGCGGTGCATGTCGACCGTGATGCTGTGCGGCAGCGGGGCCGCGGCCTGGGACCACCTGCTGTGCCAGAGCGTGGCGGCGTCACCGTCGAGGACGTTGACCGCACGGCCGTTCTCCTTGACGGTCTCCTCGTCGCTCGCGACGGCGGTCCATCCGGTCCGGTCGAGCACGGGAGCCATCGGCTCCATGGCGTTCGCCGGGGCCACGCCATGATGCGGCGACTGCTTCGCCGGCTGCTGCTCGAAGGGGCCCGGCGTCGGCCGTGCCGTGAGCGTACGACCGCCCGGCCCGGTACTCGCCACTCCGAGCCAGGGGGTGAACCCGACGAGCAGCGATCCGAGGGCGAGGGCGATGAGCAGAGGGGAGCGGCGCAATGCTCCGACAAGGGCTCTGACACGTCTGGGCTGCAATCGGACCTCCCGGGCGAACTGCGAACGCTGCGGACCCCCAGAACATAGGTCAGAACAGCGCAACTCAACCATGGAAATGAGGAGTTGTTCGACGCGTACCGCTCCGACCCGACCCGAACTGACGCGAGGAGGCGATCACGCACGCGCACGCCCACACGGACACCGACGCAGGCACAGGTACGGGCACAGGCACAGGCGCAGACGCAGGCGCCCCGCCGTTCGGCGACCACACACCCTTCGGCCACGTCTTCGTCACGTCGGCTACGGCTTCGTCATGTCGGCTACGGCGTCGGCACCTCGGCCCCGGCACCGCCGGGCCAGGCGAGGCCGCCAACGGCGAGGAACGGCTCGTCGGCCACGGTCCCAGGGGTCGCGCCGGCTAACCCCCTGACGTCCCGGTGCAGATGGGACTGGTCGGCGCTGTCACCTACTCCGGCTGCGGCCTTGACGTCGATGCTGGGACCGTCCCCGCGGGTGCGGGGAGCAGACTTCGTGAGCTGCAGTGTTACCTCGATCCTCCTCTCGCCTGAACCACTTTCACCGAAACCGGCAAACAGGGTGATGCCTCTTGGAGTGGGGGGTCGGCTTCGAGGCGCGGGTCAAGTCCTGGCTCCACGGCTGTTTCGAACCTTCCGGAAAGTGCTGCGGAACAGCCATCGGCCTGTACTCAGCAAGGCCCCGGCGCGCTGGCGCGCCGGGCATATCCGCTGCGCATTCTTCTCCCCTGCGACATCGAGGTCTTGGTCGGAAGGTACGAAGAAGCTGCCTACGTACCCGCCCGCTGGGCGCAGAGCGACCGGATCTCCTCCAGCAAGTCCGGGTAGTGCTCTCCGTACGTGTGCAGCGCGTGCCACACCGCGTCCAGAGCCGCCTTGAGCGCGATGGGCTCGGCGGCGGCCGTCACGGCGGGCAGTGCGAAGTGCGGCTGCGAGATCAGTCCGGGGACATGCGGGGTGCTGGCGGGGTGCGTCAGCGCCATGGCGGTGACCGACACGGGGACGTGCCTGATGTCTGCGGCTGCTGCCGACAGCTTGCCGTCGGACACCACCGGTGCGGGGCCGCCAGGTAGGCGGCCGAGTTCGTAATGCCTCGCCCCGTCGTCTCCCGGCTCCGCGGCCAAGACCCATGCCCACCCGGCGGGCGTCGGGGGAAAGTACGGCGGACGCTCGGGGGGCATCGCTCCTCGCACCGACGGCCCCGGCGCGAGCGGGGTGGAGCGAAGGGTCTGCCACATCCGGGCTTCGTCGTCGAAGGGCGGCGGAAGCCGATGCCCCTCCGCCAGCGCGGTGAGCGCCTTGGCGACCCACGGCACAGCGGTCAGGCCGGCACTCTCGCATGCCCGGCGTGCGGCCAGCAGCGCCACTGAACGCTGGACCTCGGCCTCCACGGCACCGAGGGCGTGCACCAGGTCGCTGTCGAAGGTGAGCAGACCAAGGACGTTGCTCCCGCTGACACCACGTAGCCTCTCGCTCGGCAGCCTTCCGCCCCACTGCCACCTCTCGTAGTGCAGTCGCCGTTCCTCGGCAACCCGTTCCTCGCCTGTGACCGGCCCGTACACAGAACACCTCCTTGATCGAACGGCCTCGGAAGTCCCTGTCGGACAGGCCGTCACATGCCTCGCATCATGCCGCAGGCCACTGACATGGCATGACAGGGTCGACACCGCTGCGACGTCGACGGTGTCGTCGGTGACGCGGCGCTCGGAGAGGGCCGGACGGTGTACAAGTCAACACAGGTCCGCCGTGGGGAATCCAGCCGAGCAGTTCTGAGGCGACCCCGAGCACAGGGCGGGGAGATGCAAGTATCGCCATCACCACGGGACGTCAGTCGAGGATGCCGAGTTCGGAGTCGGGCTGGCAGATCTCGCACGCCCAGATCCCGCCGTCAGTCAGCGCCCGACGGGCCTCTTCGCGGCTGAGCGGCCGTCTCCTAGACTGAGGCGGGCGCCGCGCGAGCCCGCCCTAAACCTGGCGCTGACGACGCGTGAGCTGGTCTGAAACAGCGGACTCGTCTTTCCGGGCCGGAACACGGAAGGCCGGGCCGGGGGCTGCGGTGTCGCCCGCTCAAGCGACGCAAAGGTCTGCACGACCCGCGGACCGTATCAGTGACCTCATGACACCGCAGCCGGCCCGCAAGCCCTACCCGTCCGACCTGTCCGATGCCCGCTGGGCCCTGATCGAACCGGTCCTGACTGCCTGGCGTGCCGAGCGGCAGAAGGCATCCCTCAACATCGGGCGCAAGGCTGCTGACCTGCGAGAAGTTATGTACGCGATCCTTTACGTCAACCGCACCGGCATCGCCTGGCGCTACCTCCCGCACGACTTCCCCGCCCACACCACGGTCTTCTCCTACTTCACCGCCTGGACCGCCGACGGCACCATCGAGCAACGCGGCATCCGCCTGCACCGCCTGGTCCGCGAAAAAGAAAGCCGCAACCCCGAGCCCACGGCCTGCGTCATCGACTCGCGGTCCGTCAAAACCGCCCACACCGTGCCCACCAGGACGCAGGGCATCGACGCGGGCAAGAAGATCGTGGGCCGCAAACGCAGCATCATCGTCGACATCCTCGACCTGTTACTGCTGGTCATGGTCACCGCGGCCAGCGTCTCCGACAACGAGGCCGACAAACAGCTCCTGACCCGCACCGCGGCCGCCCACCCCGGCATCACCAAGGTCTGGGCCGACACCGGCTACAAAAACCAACCGGTCGAACACGGCGCGAAACTCGGCATCGACGTGGACATCGTCCCAAGAGACACCCAGTTCAAAGGCTTCTCCGTCCTACCCCGCCGGTAGGTGGTCGAACGAAGCCTGGGATGGATCATGATGCACCGCCGCCTCGCCCGCGGCTACGAGACCAAACCCGAACACTCCGAAAGCATGATCCGCCTCGCCGCCATCTCCACCCTCGCCAAACGAACAACCGGAGAAACCACCCCAACCTGGCGAGACACACAAACCGAAATCACTCACGAACTACGCGAACCAGACGCCCTCTCAGAAGGTGTATCTCAACCGATCATGGAACGTGCAGGTCGAACAGGATTCCCGCCTGGGTGATCTTCCCGTTGTGCGCGCATAAAGGCAGGGCCTCACCGTAGCTCGGGGATGCGAATCTAACCGAGCAGCGCCGGGAGGCCGTGGGTCATGTCGGACGCGGAAGTCGCTGTTGACGTCGCGAAACTGCCAGAAGGTGGCTCCTGTTCCTGCTGAAATAGTGCTCACACTTCATGTGATGCCCAACACAGGACGGGATTCATGTCCACAGCAACCACCACTTCCATCGAATCGCCTTCATTGCCGGATCGAACACCAATGGTCTCGTGGCTGGCAGTGATTTCGGTGATGTTGGGGATCTTCTCGATCGTCACCACCGAAATCCTGCCGATCGGCCTTTTGACCTCGATTATCTCGAGTTTCACCATCTCCGATGGAATGGCTGGTCTGATGATGACCATGCCTGGTTCTCTGGCCGCAGTCTCGGCGCCAGTGATAACTGTCGCCACGGGGCGCATCGATCGTCGGCTCATACTGGGTGCTTTTATTCTGTTGCTGGCATTGGCGAATTTACTGGCCGCGGTTGCGCCGAGCTACTGGCTGGTCCTGGTCTCACGTGTATTGGTCGGCGTCACCATCGGTGGTTTCTGGTCCATCGGCGCGGGGCTGGCCAGTCAGCTGGTTCCTGCCGAATCGGTGGGCAGGGCAACCGCCGTAATCTTCTCCGCGGTGCCTCTTGGGTCCGTGCTCGGAGTCCCGCTGGGTACGTTCATCGGAGACGTCGCGGGGTGGCGTACCGCATTTCTGATCATGGGGATCCTGACTCTCTGTGTCTTCGTCATGCTGCTCCTGGTGGTTCCGCCGCTGCCGGCCGAAGAGCCTACTCGTCTGAGTGCGCTCACGGGCATGATCAGGAGTGTCAATACTCGGTTTGCCTTGGTGATGACGTTCCTTGTGGTGCTCGCCCACTTCGGCGCCTACACCTATGTCACTCCGTTCCTGGAGCAGGTGACTCATGTCAGCGCCGGGCTCATCACGGTCTATCTGCTCGTGTACGGAGCTGCAGGAATTGCCGGGAACTTCCTGGGCGGATCGGCTGTGGCGCGGTATCCGAGGGGTGCCTTCGCAGCAGCAGCCTTGATGATCGCCAGCGCGACTGCGCTGCTCCCTGTGCTCGGCAAGGATGCTCTCGGCGCCGCGGCCCTGCTGGTTTTATGGGGCGTTGCCTACGGGGCCGTGCCTGTCTGCGCGCAGACCTGGTTCGCCAAGGCATCACCCGATTCGCCCGAAGCCTCTTCCGTGCTCTTCACCGCCTCGTTCCAGGCCACCATTTCCATTGGGGCGCTGGTCGGAGGTGTCGTGGTTGACCACTCCTCCCCATCCATGGTCATGACGCTCGCTGGCACGACCGCTGCCCTGATGGTGCTGGTCGCCTGGTCCCACTACGCCCGGAAGATCCCGTGGCCTGACCCGGCCAAGCCGTAACAAGCAGTTATTCAATCGGTGTTGGAACGTGCGGGTCGAGCAGGGTTCCTGGTCGGGTGATCTTTTGGTGGGCTGGGTATGAGGACAGGGCCTCTAGGCACCGTTTCTCGGATCTCCTGACAGCGGTGGGGTTTTGAGGTCAGGCTCGCTGTATGGGCCGTGGAGATCTGACGAACGCGGAGTGGGAATGGATGGAGTCGTTTCTGCCTCGCGGTGGTGCGCGTGGCGGCCGGTGGAGTGATCACCGCAGGGTGATCAACGGGGTGCTCTACCGGGTGCGGACGGTGTGCAGTGGCGGGACCTTCCGGAGCGGTTCGGGCCGTGGGAGACCGTCTATAAGCGCCATCGCCGCTGGTCAGCGGATGACACCTGGACAATGCTGCTGTCCCGCATTCAGGCCGCCGAGGATGCGTCGGGCCGGATCGACTGGGACGTGTCGGTGGACTCGACCGCAGTACGGGCACATCAGCACGCCGCCGGCGCGAGGAAGGTGCCGGCGGTCACAGGTCCTCAAAAGGAGAACGACCGGGGGACGAATCAGGTCGATCCGGTATTGCGGAAACTGGTGGTGCGGCTGACCGAGGTAGTCAGATCGGCGAGTGTCTGGGACGTTCCAGAGGAGGCTTCACCAGCAAAATCCACCTTGCCGCCGAAGGCCGATGCCGACCCCTCGCTTTCGTCCTGACACCGGGTCACTACGGCGACGGCCCCCAACTCGAGCGCGAGCTGGGAAACTTCTCGGTGCCCCGCATCGGCGTCGGTCGACCCCGCACCCGGCCCGATCACGTCCTGGCGGACAAGGCTTACACGTCCCGGAAGAACCGCCGCTACCTGCGACGACGCGGCATCCGCCACACCATCCCCGAACGCCTCGACCAGCAAAGACACCGCAAGAACAGAGGCTCCCGAGTGGCCGGCCCACCGGTTTCGACGGCGAGCGCTACAAGAAACGCAACATCGTCGAACGGGCCATCAACCGACTCAAAGGCTTCCGAGCTGTCGCCACCCGCTACGAGAAACGCGCCTACATCTACCTCTGCACCGTCACCCTCGCAGCCCTCGTCATCTGGCTCCGAACATGATCCGAGAAACAGTGCCTACGTAAGGGTTGTCCCGCAACTGATCTTTGGCAGCAAGAGAGTGGCTGGCCGGGATCGCATCCCAGGTTCCCTTTGGGGAGGCACCGACCTCGGTTCACCCCTGCGACCGTACGACACAGCAGCGGGTAGCAGGCGCCTCCTCCCGACAACGTGCGGACCTCCCGACCTGGGGAGATGAGCAGGGCCCCTGTTATCGTGCGCCGATGTCAACGATCAAACAGTTCCAAGTGACCTTCGACTGTGCGGAGCCTGCGCGCCTCGCCGCCTTCTGGTGCGAGGTGCTGGGGTACGTCGTACCGACGGTCCCGGAGGGCTTTGCCACGTGGGAGGAGTACCACCGCTCGCTGCCGCCCGAGGATGAGATCTACTTCGCGTGCACTGATCCCTCGGGTGTGGGCCCGCGCTTGCTCTTCCAGCGAGTTCCCGAAGGCAAGGTCGTCAAGAACCGGGTGCATCTCGATGTGCGGGCCGGCGCCGGGCTCGTGGGTGAGGAGCGCCTGGCCACACTCGAGGCCGAATGCGCACGGCTGATGGCGCTCGGCGCGAAACACGTGCTGACGCAGCGCGCCGATGGCGTCAACGAGTCGTGCATCACGATGCAGGACATCGAGGGCAACGAGTTCTGCCTCTCCTGATTCTCCTCCGAGACTGCGAGGTGGGGACCCGTCTCCGGCCCCCGGGGAACATCGGGGCAGCCGATATCGGCCGTCTCGATGTTCCCCAAGGCCGGTCTCCCGTGGACCTCTCAGGTCCCGCATGCGGCGGGAGTCATCCCGTGAGAGCGAGGTTGGGTAGGCGGGCAACGCCGAGCATCGCGTGGCGCACACCGTCGCCTCTCAGGCGGCAGTCGCGCAGGATCTTCCAGGTCTTCATACGGGCGAGGCGTGCTCGACGCGGGCGCGAACCCGTTTGTGGCCCTTGTTGTGGGCCTCCTTCCAGTCGGGCAGTTCCTCGCCCTTGCGCCGGCGGTGCGGCATGATCAGCCCGGTGCCCAGGTAGCCGCCGTCCGCGATCGTCGTAGTGTTGCCGACCGCCCGCTTGGCACCGGACTCGACCCAGGCCAGGCAGTCGTCGCGGTTCCCCGGCAGCGGCCGGCCGACCACCACGACCAGGCGGGTGTCGGCGTCGATGACCACCTGGTGGTTCGTCGAGTAGCGATAGTTCTTCGACTGCTCGGCGACCTGGTGGTCGCGGGTGGGTACCAGCGTCCCGTCCACGATCAGCACGGCGTCCTTGGCGAAGCGCCTGCGCGGTGCCAGCGCGAGCCTGGGGCCGAGGTGGTCGATGACGCGATCGGCGGTGGACTTGGACACTCCGAGGAGCGGCGCGAGCTGGCGCAGGGTCAAGTTGGTGTGCCAGTACGCGGCCACCAGTAGCACCCGGTTCTCCAGGGACAGCTTCCACGGCCGACCACGGCCCGGCGCGTCGCCGCCCTCGCGGCGCAGCTGCCTCATCAACTTGCCGAAGGCACGCGGGCTCAGTCCGGCGAACCGGGCTGTCCAGGACGGCTCAGACGCCGTGTTCACACCAGCCACGGCCGAGATCATCCCAAGGCAAGATCACTTACGGGACAACCCTAGGTAGCTCGGGGGTGCGATCCCATCCGAGCGGTGGCTGGTCGAGGACTTGTTCCACAAGGTCCGGCGCCGGCCGCCACGGACCGAGCTGGCCGGCCGCGGGACGGGCAAGGGCAGTTCATGGAAGTCGGCGAGCTCGATGTGCCACAGCGGACCGGGAAAGGCCCACGGCGTGCAGAGCTTCGCTCCGTCGGGGTCCTGGTGGCAGGCGGCGACGCGGACGATGCCAAGGACGGCGCCGGTCGCCAGCTCGCGGCCGCGGATCGCGCGGGAGAGGAGCGGGTCCCGTAGCGCGCTCCGGTCCAGATCCTGGCCGGTATGGAGCAGGTACCAGCCCGGCCGCCACGGGCGGGGCCGGTTCTCGATGTTCTTGCCGCCACGATGCACGCGGCCCAGGGCTGGCGGAGCGTCATGCCGCGGATCTCGTCCCTCCTGAGCGGAGGTGCGCTGTTCATGCGGCCCTCCCCCACGTGTCTGCGCCCGGGCGTTCGGCGCGGCAACCGTTGCTGGACGGGTCTGTGGTGTCAGCGGGGACGAGGACCGGTCGGCGGGAGTGCCTGCCATCGGACAGGGCGGTGTCCGCGGGGCTCTGCTGAGGTGACAGGTCACGGGTGCGGAGAGTGGCGGCGCCGACCGTGGCGACGGTGCGGCCGCCGTCGAGGGTGAGCGGGGTGTGCAGCACGCGCGCAGCTGGTTGAGCCTCCGAGGCTGTAAAGCTGCGGCGAGGGTGAAGACGAGCGCGGTGCAGGCGTCACGGGCAGTAGCCCGATCAGCGGGTCGGGGTAGGGGGCTTGCAGACGGTGGCGCATCCGCAGTCCGTCGGCGATCCACAAAGTGGTGGGAACGGTGGCTGATGTCAGAGCCTGGTGATGAGGGGCACGGTGGTTCGAGTGCGGGTTTCTGGGGCTCATCAGGCCGTTCCCGCCGCCGCGTAAGGTCTTCGGCTTCTGCCGCTGCTGGGTGCGCCAGGACGTGTTCACCGTATTCCACGCCGTGCTGGTGAAGACGGTCCGCCGCCGCGCGGGACGCTCCGAGCAGCCGACGGCCGCGATCACCGACGCGCAGTCGATCAAGGCCGCAGGTCACCAAAGTCTGGGCGGACCACGGTTACGACGGCGAACTCGTGCCCTGGAGCCGCCGGACTCTCGGCCTCGACCTGGAGATCCCCGACCACCCCGGCCGCCGCAACGGCCAGGGCTTCAAGGTCATTCCCAAACGCTGGATCGTGGAACGCACCCTGGCGTGGATCACCCGGCGGCGCCTCTGCCTGCGCGACGCCCCGGCCATGGGGGTGCGGTAGACGGGGCGGTCAGTGTTCGAGGTCGGCGCGCATGGCGGCGAAGAGGCGGGCGGCGTCGGCCGGGGTGGTGCGGGGGAAGAGCGCGACGGCGGCGGTGGTGGTGTCGGACCAGCCGCAGATGACGTCGGTGGCGTTGGCGGACTCGGGCAGGCTGAGGCACTCGAGGGATCCGCCGAGCGGGCCGGGCTGGTACGGCTTGGCGGTGGTGGGGGTGCCGGTGGAGCCGTTCTGCAGCGCGTAGTCGATCAGGCCACGCCAAAGATGCTCGCGACGCTTGTTCGGGTCCTCGGGAACGCTGTCGACGCCAACGAAAAGGATGCGACGGCCGGAGGTCTGCCCGGCACGGTTGTAGTCGGCGACCACCAGGTGCATGCCGTCACGCATCTCGCCCGGGTCGACCGGGACGTCGGAGACCGCGCCGGCACCGGTGGCCTTGGTGAGCCCGCCGGCGGTGGCGGCCTCGGCCAGCGTGTGCTTGCCCGAACCTGCGGGCGAGGTGGAGGCGGTGGAACTTGCGGGCGCGGAGACAGGGGCGGAGGCGGCGGGAGGGGCTTCGGCTGCGGGGTCGCAGGCGGTCAGCGTCAGCGTGGTTGCGAGGGCGATCGTGGCAAGGAGGGTGCGGGGACCATGGATGGGCATGGCGGAGTCTCCCGGGGTGTGGTGGTCGGCTGGGCCGCTGGGCCCAATGGCCGCACGCTAGTGGCCGACTGGGCGGGCGGGCGCCCCAAGCCCAGTTCCCTTACAGCACCGGGACATGGTGGTGACGTGAGAGCCTGGTGATGACGGGAACGGTGTGTCAGCGGTCATCCGATTCCCCACTTCCGGCAGCTTGGGCGTCGGCCAATTCGGCTCGGTCGCTGATCTTGTGACTGGTTGCGCGGCCATCGTAAGCGGCTGGGAAACTGGGTAACTGCCGTGACGGGTGGCTGATGGGACCCGGTAGGGTTGTGATCTTCGGTTGGCGGAAGCCACCCGGAGTCCCCCTGAGGCTGTGCCGACACGATGAACCCCGACGACACTCCCGCACGGCTCCGACTCGACCGTGCTCTGGACTGTTTGGACGTCACCTTTCGCGGAATGACCGCCCGCAGCGACGAGAGCCAGTGTGACTGCCACTGGGGCAGCGAAGAAGAGCTTGCGCAATTGAAGGTCCCAGACGTGGTGCTCGACCCGGACCTTCTGCGTCGCACCTGGGATGCCCCCGACTGGAACGACCACGGCGCGGTGCTGCGCCGCATCCTGCCTCAATTCGCCAGGGCGCTGGTCAGTGGCCTCGTGGAGCCCATGTTTGGCATGGACGAGGTCGGACGTTCGTTCCTTCGCGGCCACTGGCAGCAGTGGCCTGCGCGCCAGAGCGCGGCGGTGTGGGAGTTCCTGCATGCCTGGTGGGCTCACACCCTCGCCGAATCGGATCCGGCCGTCCCCGTGCATGAGGTCCTCGCGCTGTGCGCCGAGGCATCTGCCACGCTCAGCCCTTGGCTCAACACCTGGGAGGCACTCGAAGACCGCGTTGCCGACCGGCATCTGACCGAAGCGGCTGCCCACTGGGAGTACGACCTTCTGGGCGATCAACTTCCATGGGACGCGTGGGACAACGCAGATGACCTGCGCACCGAGCTCGCGGCCTGGTTGGTCCGTCACGCCCCTGCGCGGCTTCAAGCCCAGGACGCTCCCGAGGAACTGCTTCACCGCATACGACTCATCGGACTCAACGGCCCCGCCCGCTGGGAGGACCCGCACTGGCCCAACCACCGCTGTTGAGCCGGCTTCACCGCGCCGCCTTGCCTGGTATCAAGGTGGGCCGTCTTGACCTGATTGGGCAGCTTCAGGGCGTGAGGAGTACGCGCTTGCGGAGGAAGTGGAGGTAGGGCTTGTACTCGTCCAGGATGGTGGAGCGGTTGGTCCCTTTGACCAGCAGTTCGTCGTTGCTGGTGGCGCGGGCGAAGCGGCGTACGGTGGACCGGTCCAGCTGCAGTGTCCGGCAGATGTTCTCCAGCGTGCTGCCGTCCTCCGGGAGCTGTCGCACGGCGTTGTAGCGTTCCCTGGTCCGGGTCACCAGGCGGCGTTCGCGTCCGCAGACGTCGAGCATCTTGGCAGCCGGTGCCGGCGGTGGTGTCTGCCAGATGT
>NZ_JBHWAQ010000062.1:0-25842 GCF_042743475.1 Streptomyces sp. NPDC059534 | reverse complement strand
CGTCACCCTGCGCACCGAAGCCGGAGCCATCACCGTCGGCGCCGCCCGCGGCACCTCCGCCACCCTCGACGCCTCCACCGCCCACGGCCGCATCACCAACACCCTCCAGAACGCCGACGGCACCGACGCCACCCTCACCATCCACGCCACCACCTCCTACGGCGACATCACCGCCCGCAGCCTCTGACCTCACCGGCAAGGGCTGCGGACAGTGCGCCGAGAGCGGCGGATAGCCTGCCTGACAGGAATGCCCGAACCCATCGGAAAGAGGTCGACGGTGACCAATCTGGCCCTGAATCTGGCTCGTACCGCCGCGGCGCGGCCGGACAGCACGGCGATCCAGCTGGACGACCAGGCGCTCGGCTACCGGGCACTGGACGAGCACAGCGCGCTGGTCGCGGGCTGGCTGGCCGGGCAGGGGGTCGGGCCGGGCGACCGGGTGGCGATCCTGCTGCCGAACATCCCGCACTTCGCGGTCGCCTACTACGGCGTGCTGCGGGCCGGGGCGGTCGCGGTCCCGATGAACCCGCTGCTGAAGTCCGGGGAGATCGGCTACAGCGCCGCTGACTGCGGCGCCCGGCTGATCCTGGCCTGGGGCGCCGCGATGGCCGAGGCGGGGGCCGCGGCGGCGGAGCTGGGCATCGAGTGCGTCGACGTGACGGACCCGGGCTTCGGGGCCGCGCTCGCCGCGGCCGAGCCGCTCGGGGAGGTCGTGGAGCGGACGGACGACGACCTGGCGGTACTCCTCTACACCTCCGGCACCACCGGCCGGCCCAAGGGGGCCCGGCTCACCCACGGCAACCTCGGCTCCAACACGGCGACCGTGGCGCGGGTGCTCGGGATGTCGGACTCGGACACGGTCTTCGGCGGGCTGCCGTTCTTCCATGTCTTCGGCCAGACCTGCGGTCTGAACGCGGCGGTCCTCACCGGCGCCCGGATCACGCTGCTGCCGCGCTTCGACGCCGCGAAGGCGCTGGCGATCCTCTCCCGGGACCGGGTCACGGTGATGGAGGGCGTGCCCACCATGTTCCTGGGCCTGCTCGCCGCCGCCGAGGCGGCCGGCTCCACCGGGCTGACGGGCGAGGACGGGCTGCGGCTCTGTGTCACCGGCGGCTCGGCGATGCCGGTGGAGGTGCTGTACCGCTTCGAGTCCGCCTTCGGCTGTCCGGTCGTCGAGGGGTACGGCCTGTCCGAGACCGCCCCGGTGGTCACCTTCGGTTCGCTCGACGGCCCCCGCAAGCCGGGGTCGATCGGCACCCCGATCGAGGGGGTGTCGGTCCGGCTGGTCGACGACGAGGGCAAGGAGGTCGCGGAGGGCGACGTCGGCGAGATCGCCGTGCGGGGCCCGAACGTCATGTCGGGTTACTGGAACCGTCCCGAGGCCGACGCGGCCGCGTTCACCGACGGCTGGTTCCGCACCGGCGACCTCGCCCGGCGCGACGAGGACGGCTTCTACTTCATCGTGGACCGCAAGAAGGACCTGGTGATCCGCGGCGGGTACAACGTCTACCCGCGCGAGATCGAGGAGGTCTTCTACGAGCACCCGGCCGTCGCCGAGGCCGCCGTGGTGGGCGTCCCGCACGAGGTGCACGGCGAGGAGGTCGCGGCCGTCGTCACCCTGAAGCCGGGTGCGGAGGTCACGGCGGACGAGCTGCGCGCGTTCGTGAAGGCCCGGGTGGCCCCGTACAAGTACCCGCGGATCGTGCAGCTGGTGCCGGGGCTGCCCAAGGGTCCCACGGGCAAGATCCTGAAGCGGGAGATCACGATCGAGGGCTGAGAGGGTCCGGGAAGGGCCGGGCGGGGCTCATCGGACCGGGTCTGAGCGGACGCCCGGTCGGACCGGGGGCCGAGCGGACCCGGACGGCTGGACGTGCCCCGGCGGTTGACGGCGGGCGGCCGGCCGTCCGCCCGCCTCCCACCAGGAGCCGTGTGCCGTCGGGACGGCTCCTGCGGGTGGGGAGGCTTCCGACCCGGGGGTCAGGAGGCGCGGGCGAGGCGGTTGGCGGCGAACTCCTCGGGGGACCAGGAGACGGACCAGACGTCCAGGGTCGGGTCCCCGGAGAGGATGGCCGTCTGGAGGCCCTGGAGACGGGGGCAGGGCTCGACGCCCAGCTCGTGGTTGAGCACGGACCGGAGGCGGTGGAACGCCTCCAGGGAGCGCCCGACACGGCCCGCCCGGTAGAGGGCGATCATCAGGTAGGCGCAGAGGTTCTCGTTCATGGGGTTCCGGGCGACGACCCGGGTCAGCTCGCCGAGCAGGTCGGCGTGGCGGCCGAGGGCGAGGTCGGACTCGATGCGCCGTTCGAGGGCGCCGAGCCGGCTCTCCTCCAGGGACACCGCCTCGATCTCCAGGACGCTGCCCTTGCGGACGTCGACGAGGGCGGGCCCCCGCCACAACTGCAGCGCCTGGCGCAGCTCTTCCGAGGCGCGGCGGTGGTCGCCCGCCTCGGAGGCGTTGCGGCCGGCGCGGACGTGGCGCTCGAAGACCTCGACGTCCGTCGTACAGGCGCCGTCCTCCAGGAGGTAGCCGCTGTGGCAGGTGCCGAGTATCTGGCGCACGCCGGGCCGGCCGGAGTCGGCGGCCGCCAGCGCGTTGCGGAGCTGGAGGACGTACGTCTGCAGGGTGGTGGCGTGGCTGCGCGGGGGGCGGTCTCCCCACAGTTCCTCGATGAGCGCCGGTACGGTCACGACCCGGCCGGCGTTCAGGGCGAGGAGCGCCAGCACCTGCCGCTGCTTGGGTGCGCTCGCCGTCACGGGCGTCCGGTCGAGATGCAGGGACAGCGAGCCGAGCAGTCCGATGCTCAGCGGTCCGGGCTGCTGACCGGCGTTGACGGGGTCGAACCTTGTAGGACCTTCGGACATTGCGTTCCTCCAGGCATCGCACCTATCGATCTCGGTATCCAGCATGCCCAGGGCACCGGGAGTTGCCCACTGAGCTGCACATCTCTCCCGTATGAAGAATTCACATGGGGAACGTGAATCGGCGCATGGCGGCCCTCGCCGGGGTCGCTGTTGACTTCGGGCACCGCAGCGACGAATCGGCTGCGGCAGGCGGAAGAGAGAGGCGACGTCATGCAGACCACTCCCGGCTTCGACGACCTGATCATCGAGAACCTCGACGGCTCCCCGTCCGACGGGGAGAACCCGTGCCCGTGGTGTTACACCACGCCCGTCGACGCGGCGCGATAGAGCGGCGCACCGTGCGCGCTGACGAACGGATAGGTTTCCGGCGCCACTTCCGGGCCGAGATCGTCCCGGGTGAGGCGGTCTACCTCGTC
Source organism: Streptomyces sp. NPDC059534 (assembly GCF_042743475.1). NCBI lineage: Bacteria > Bacillati > Actinomycetota > Actinomycetes > Kitasatosporales > Streptomycetaceae > Streptomyces > Streptomyces sp. NPDC059534. Next base: position 22,564 of record NZ_JBHWAQ010000062.1, on the reverse strand, counting down.
TCCCCGCGAGGCACGACGGCCCTCTCGGGCGCCGCGATACAGAAGATGGCCCCGCTGCTGGACGGCTCGCTGACCCTGCACGAGCTGCGCGCGGCCGTGGACATCCCCGCCGAGCAGCTGGACGGCATGCTCGGCCGGCTCGCCTCCGCGGGTCTCGTCGGATTCCACGCGGACCGCCCGCAGGACGCGGCGGCCGGGGCGTACTGGGACCTCGCCGGAGTGGGCGACCCGGTGGAGGCCGAGGTGAGCGTCGTCGCGATCGGCGGCGCCGACGCGGAGGCCGCCGAGCGCGCCTGCCGTGCGGCGGGCCTGACGTGCGGCCCGGACGCGCCCTTCACGCTGGTCGTGTGCGACGACTACCTCGACCCGGCGCTTGCCGACTTCAACGCCGCCCGGATCGCGGACGGCCGGCCGTGGCTGCCGGCCAAGCCCTACGGGGCGCAGCTCTGCATCGGTCCGGTGTTCCAGCCGGGTTCCGGTCCCTGCTGGTCGTGTCTGGCGGTACGGCTGCGCTCCCACCGGCGCGGTGAGGGCCAGGTGCGGCGCGCGCTGGGTCTGGCGGGGCCGGTGCGGGTGCCGGAGGCATCGCTGGCGGCGACGCGGGAGCTGGGGCTGCAGACGGCGGCGCTCCAGGCGGCGAAGTGGCTCGCGGGCCTGCGTGACGAGAGTCAGAACGCGGTCTGGTCCCTGGACACGCTGACGCTGAGCGCCGGTCACCATCCCGTGGAGCGTCGTCCGCAGTGCGCGGACTGCGGTGATCCGGGGCTGGTCGCGGACCGGGCGCGGCAGCCGGTGCGGCCGGTGTCGCGGCCGAAGGGCGTCGCGGCGGGCAACGGCCACCGGGCGCTGTCGGCGGAGGAGATGTGGGCGCGGTTCGGTCATCTCGCCGATCCGCTCACGGGCATCGTGGAGCGGGTGGTGCGCGATCCGCGCAGCCCGTCGTTCCTGCACTGCTATCAGGCGGGGCCGAACCTGGCGTTCGCCGGGTCGGATCTGTCGACGTTCCGCGCCGGGCTGCGGATGCAGAGCGGCGGCAAGGGGCGCACCGATCTGGACGCGCGGGTGAGCGGGCTCTGCGAGGCGGTCGAGCGGTACAGCGCGTCGCGGTTCCGTGACGAGGCGACGGTGCTGGGGAGTTACCGTGCGCTGGCGCCCGACGCGGTGCATCCGGGCGCGTGCATGCTGTTCGACGAGCGGCAGTACCGGGAGCGGGAGCGGTGGAACGCGCCGGGGATTCCGTTCCAGTACGTGCCGGAGCCGTTCGACGAGGACGCCGAGATCGAGTGGACGCCCGTGTGGTCGCTCACCGAGGGCCGGCACCGGCTGCTGCCGACGAGCCAGTTGTACTTCGACGCCGACGGGGTCGGGTCGATCGTCGCGGACTCCAACGGGAACGCCGCGGGCGGCTCGCTGGAGGACGCGATCCTCCAGGGCTTCCTGGAACTGGTCGAGCGGGATGCCGTCGCGCTGTGGTGGTACAACCGGACGCGGCACGCCGGGGTGGATCTGGAGTCGTTCGGCGACGCGTGGATCTCCGCTCTGCCGGAACGATTCAGCGAGCTGGGGCGCACGCTCTGGGTGCTCGACCTCACCGCCGATCTGGGCATTCCGGTGATGGCCGCGGTGTCGCGCCGTGTCGACGGGCCGGCCGAGGAGATCATGCTGGGCTTCGGCGCGCACCTCGATCCGGCCGTCGCGCTGAGCCGTGCCGTCACCGAGCTGGGCCAGCTGCTGCCCGCCGTGACGGGCGGGTCGGTGTCGAAGCTGCCGCGGCACCTGCTCGACTGGCTGCACGGCGCGACCGTCGCCGAACAGCCGTATCTCGTACCGGATCCGGAGCGGCCGGCGCGGACGCCGGCGGACTTCGGCCATGTGCCGCGCGCGGACCTCCGGGACGACCTGGACGATCTCTGCGCACTGGCCCGGAAGCACGGTCTGGAGGTGTTCGTCCTCGACCAGACGCGGCCGGATCTCGGCCTTCCGGTCGTGAAGGTCGTCGTCCCCGGGCTCCGGCACTTCTGGGCGCGGTTCGCGCCGGGTCGTCTGTTCGACGTGCCGGTACGGCTCGGAAGGCTCAACTCCCCTACGGCGTACGAGGATCTGAACCCGATACCGCTGTTCCTGTAAGAGCCGGAAAAGCCCGGAAAGGAGGGTAGGGGCATCACCGCTGATGGCGGTCGGAGCCCCGCCGAAGAAGCCTGAAAAGTGAAAATTGTGCTCATGACAAGCCGTTACTTCCCGGGTATGATCACCGACGGTATTCAGGGGGGTACTCGGGCGGTCGCCTGTGCTCTCGTCCACCCTGGTCGGACTAGGAGGCGCGCGCTGATGCTCGACGCACCCCAGGGCGAGGACGACCCGGACGACGCGTGTGGCGTGCAGGCATCACGCATGGCCCTCCAGGTCACCCTGGGCACCCTCGCCGGACACACCGTCGTCACCGCGCTGGCCGTCCGTGACGAGAATCCTGGCCCCGGCCGACTGGCGTTACTCGCCGTCAGCATGGCGGCCGTTCTCGCCCTGCAGTACGCGCACTCCACCCGCCGGCCTCGCGCCTGGCCCGCCCGCACCCGTGCGCTGACCCTGTCCGCGCAGGCCGTCGTCACCTTCCTTCCCCTGATCTGGCTCGGAATGCCGTGGGGCGCCATGGCCGGACTGCTCGCCGGCTCGGTCCTCCTGACGGTGCCGGGCCGGCCCCGCTGGCCGCTGTACGCCGGCGTCGTCGCGGCCATCGTCGCCGCCGTCGTCGCACTCGCCGGGCCCGACAAGGCGGCCTACGGATTCGGCGCGACACTGCTCGCCAGCCTCATCATCTACGGGGTCAGCTCCCTCTCCGACCTGGTCGCCGAATTGCGCGACACCCGCCGCGAGTTGGCCGGCATGGCCGTCATCCAGGAACGGCTGCGGGTCGCCCACGACCTGCACGACCTGCTCGGCTACAGCCTCTCGGCGATCGCCCTGAAGAGCGAGCTCGGCTACCGGCTGCTCCCGACGGCGCCCGACCGGGCCAGGTCCGAGGTCGCCGAGGTCCTCGGCATCGCCGGCGAGGCCCTGGCCGACGTGCGGGTCGTCGCCACCGGCTACCGCGACATGTCCCTGGCCGCCGAGGCCGAGTCGGCGCTCTCGGTCCTCCGCGCCGCGCAGATCGAGGCGAAGGCCGACCTCGCCTGCGGTCCGCTGGAGCGCGAGGTCGACACCGTCCTGGCCATCGTGCTGCGCGAGGCCGTCACCAACGCGCTGCGGCACAGCAAGGCGCAGCACTGCCTGATCACCGCCACCCGCGAGGGCGGGACGGTCTCCCTGCGGATCCGCAACGACGGTGTCGGCGAGGCCAGTCCGGACACGCTCCCCGACGGCGGCAGCGGGCTGGGCAATCTGACGACCCGGCTGCGCGGTATCGGCGGCGAGCTGAGCGGCGGTCCGGCCGAGGACGGCTGGTTCGAGGTCGTCGCCCGCACCCCGGCCGTCCCCCGGCGGGAGGAGCGCCGCGCGGAGCCGGAGCCGGAGGAGCAGCGGAAGGCCGCCCGGCCCTGGGCGCCGCGGGTGGCGCGGGCCATGCTGCTCGCCGTCCTGGCCGGCTACACGCTCATCACCGTGATCAACGTGGCGGCCACGACGACGTCCGGCGCCGCCGTCCTCGCCTTCCTCGGCTGTCTCGCCGTCGTGGTGGCGGTGCAGTTGCAGCTGTCGCTGCGGCCCACGCACACCTGGCCGGGGTATGCCCGGGTGCTCGGTCTCGGAGTCCTGGCCGCCGCCACGTACGCGCCGCTGCTGTGGCTCGGCGGGCCGTGGGGGTCGATGGCCGGGTTCCTTGCCGGATCGTTCCTCTTCACCGTGGGCGGGAAGCTCCGGTGGGTGCTGTACACGGCCTCGGTCGCCGTCGTGGTCCCGGTGGGGGTGGCCGCGGGCGACTCGCTGTACGAGATCGTCTACGAGACCGACTCGTCGCTGATGGCGGGTCTCGCCGTCTACGCGTTCACCGCGCTGTACCGGCTGGTCACCGAACTGCACGAGGCCAGGGGCGCGCTGGTGCGGATGGCGGTGGCCCGCGAACGCCTGATCGTGGAACGCGAGTTGCACCAGGTGCTGGGGTCGAGCCTCTCCGAGGTCACGATGAAGTGCGCACTCATCCACCGGCTGCTGCCCCGGTCGCCCGGGCCCGCCCAGGAGGAGCTGACGACGGTGCTCGACATCTCGCGTCAGGCGCTCGCGGACGTCCGGCTGGTGGCCCGCGGATACCGCGGACTGTCATCGGATCACGAGCCGCAGTACTCGATCGCGCATTCGGGCGCCCCGAACTGACGGTTCACGGGTAGTTTAAGGCGCATTGCATACCTTCAAGGAAGGTAAAAGGGGGATAAGTGGAGAATCGGGTGATCAGAATTCTCCTTGCCGAGGACATGCACATGGTGCGAGGAGCGCTGGTCGCGCTGCTCGAACTGGAGCCCGACCTGGAGGTCGTCGGCGTGGTGGACCGGGGCGATCTGATCGTCCCGACCGCGCTGGAGTGCCGCCCGGACGTGGCCGTCATGGACGTAGACCTTCCGAACATGGACGGTCTCACGGCTGCGGAGACACTGCACGACCTGCTTCCGGACTGCCGCACGCTCATCATGACGGGACTCGGACGTCCGGGTCTGCTGCGCCGGGCGATGGCCGCGCGCGTCTCGGGATTCCTGCTCAAGGACTCCCCGGCCGAAGGGCTCGCACAGGCGGTCAGGGAGGTGGCCGCGGGCCGCAGGGTGATCAATCCACAGATCGCCATGAGCGCGTGGGACATCGGCGAGAACCCCCTGTCCGAACGCGAGACGGAGGTCCTCGGCATGGCCGCGCAGGGCGACGAACCCAGTGAGATCGCGGCGAAGCTCCATCTGTCGATCGGCACGGTACGCAACTACCTGACGACCACCGTCATGAAGCTGAACGCACGCAACCGGCTCGACGCCGTACGCATCGCCACCGAGGCCGGCTGGCTGTCCTGAGGGGGGCGGGCCGCCACCCGCGACCGGTCCTCGACCGGTGATCCAGCGGCGCGCTCGAAGATGCCGACATAAGGCGAGGTGAGAGCACCTCCGGTCGGCATGAGGAGTGCGAGATGCGCAAGGTCGTTTCCCGGGACGGCACGACGATCGCTTACGAGAAGGCGGGCGAAGGCCCGCCGATCGTGCTTCTCAACGGGTCGTTCCGCGACCACACGATCTTCGACGCCCTCGTGCCCGAACTGACGCCCCACTGCACGACGTACGTCTACGACCGACGGGGACGCGGCCAGAGCGGCGACGCCCCCGAGTACGCCGTCGAGCGGGAGATAGAGGACCTGCTGGCGGTGATCGAGGCCGCCGGCGGCGAGGCGGTGCTCTTCGCCGGCTCCTCCGGCGCGAACCTGGCGATCGAGGCGGCGCTCGCCGGTGCCCCGATCACCAAGCTCGCCCTGCACGAGCCGTTCTTCCGGGTCGGCGGATTCCCCAAGCCGGTCTGGAACTTCGCGAAGACGCTCCGGGTCCTCCTCGCCGAGGACCGGCGCGACGAGGCGGTCGAGCACTTCCTCGGCGGCTTCCTCGGCTTCACCCCCGACACCATCGCCGAGTGGCGCAAGGGCCCGATCTGGGCGATGAACGAGGCGAACGCCCACACCCTCGCGTACGACACGCTGATCTGCGGCGACTACAGCGTCCCGGCCGACCGGCTCGCCGGCTACCGGACGGAGACCCTCGTCCTCAACAGCGACAGCACCAGCGCCTGGCTGCGCGCCGCGGCGCAGGCGACGGTGGAGGCGCTGCCCAACGGCCGGGGGCTCGAACTGCCCGGCTCCTGGCACCGGATCGACATGGACGTGCTCGGCCGGACGCTGGCCGAGTTCGCCACCGCCTGAGGGCTTCCGCGACCTTCCGGGGGCTCCCGGCGCCGTCCGCCCGTGGGCCACACGCCCGCCGGGGCCCCCGCCGCCACCTCACTTTCGGGGAGAACATCGCCGTGACCACAGCTCACGCCAGGGCCGCCGGGGACACCGCGGCCGCGGCCCGCGCGCGCGGTGCCACCGTGTGGCTGACCGGGCTGCCCAGCTCCGGCAAGACCACCCTCGCCCTCGCCCTCGCCGAGCGGCTGCGCGCCGGGGGCCACCGGGTCGAGGTGCTCGACGGTGACGAGATCCGCGAGTTCCTCTCGGCCGGCCTCGGCTTCAGCCGGCAGGACCGGCACACCAACGTCACCCGCATCGGCTTCGTGGCCCAGCTGTTGGCCTCCCACGGCGTGAAGGTGCTGGTGCCGGTCATCGCCCCGTACGCCGACTCCCGCGCCGCCGTCCGCGCCCGGCACACCGCCCGGGGCACCGAGCTCCTGGAGGTCCACGTGGCCACGCCCGTCGGGCTCTGCTCGGCGCGCGACGTCAAGGGGCTGTACGCGAGGCAGGCCGCGGGCGAGATCTCCGGCCTCACCGGAGTCGACGACCCGTACGAGGCGCCGGAGAGCCCGGAGCTGCGAATCCAGACACAGGGCCGCTCGGTGGCCGAGTCCGCCGCCGAGCTGCACACCTTCCTGACCGAGAGGGGCCTGGCATGACGACCGCGACCCGGCGTCCGACCGAGGCGTCGGAGAACCCCTTCGCGCTGTCGCACCTGGACGCCCTGGAGGCGGAGTCGGTGCACATCTTCCGTGAGGTGGCGGGCGAGTTCGAGCGGCCGGTGATCCTCTTCTCCGGCGGCAAGGACTCGATCGTCATGCTGCACCTGGCGCTGAAGGCGTTCGCGCCGGCGCCGGTGCCCTTCGCGCTGCTGCACGTCGACACCGGGCACAACTTCCCCGAGGTCATCGCCTACCGCGACCGGGTCGCCGCCCGGCACGGACTGCGCCTGCACGTGGCCTCCGTCCAGGAGTTCATCGACGCCGGCCGGCTGCGCGAGCGCCCGGACGGCACCCGCAACCCGCTGCAGACGGTGCCGCTGCTCGACGCCATCGAGTCCCACCGCTTCGACGCGGTCTTCGGCGGCGGCCGCCGCGACGAGGAGAAGGCCCGCGCCAAGGAGCGGGTCTTCTCGCTGCGCGACGAGTTCGGCGCCTGGGACCCGCGCCGCCAGCGCCCCGAACTGTGGTCGCTCTACAACGGCCGGCACTCGCCCGGCGAGCACGTGCGCGTCTTCCCGCTCTCCAACTGGACCGAGCTGGACGTCTGGCAGTACGTCGAGCGGGAGGGCATCGAACTGCCGGAGATCTACTACGCGCACGAGCGCGAGGTCTTCGCCCGCGACGGGATGTGGCTGACGGCCGGCGCGTGGGGCGGGCCCAAGGAGACCGAGAGGGTCGAGAAGCGGCTGGTCCGCTACCGCACGGTCGGCGACATGTCCTGCACCGGCGCCGTCGACTCCGACGCCGCCACCGACGCGGACATCATCACCGAGATCGCCGCCAGCCGCCTCACCGAGCGCGGCGCCACCCGGGCCGACGACAAGCTCTCCGAGGCCGCCATGGAAGACCGCAAGCGCGAGGGGTACTTCTAGCCGTGACCACCACGTCCGTGACCACCCAGGAGGCCCCCGCCGCCTCGCTGCTGCGTTTCGCCACCGCCGGTTCCGTCGACGACGGCAAGTCCACCCTGGTGGGCCGGCTCCTGCACGACTCCAAGTCCGTCCTCGCCGACCAGCTGGAGGCCGTCGAACACGCCTCCCGCAAGCGCGGCCAGGAGGCGCCCGACCTGGCGCTGCTCACCGACGGCCTGCGGGCCGAACGCGAGCAGGGCATCACCATCGACGTGGCCTACCGCTACTTCGCCACCGCCCGCCGCCGGTTCATCCTCGCCGACACCCCCGGGCACGTGCAGTACACCCGCAACATGGTCACCGGCGCCTCCACGGCCGAACTGGCCGTCGTCCTCGTCGACGCCCGCAACGGCGTCGTCGAACAGACCCGCCGCCACGCCGCCGTCGCCGCCCTCCTGCGCGTCCCGCACGTCGTCCTCGCCGTCAACAAGATGGACCTCGTCGACTACGCCGAGCCCGTCTTCGCCGCCATCGCCGAGGAGTTCACCGCCTACGCCTCCGAGCTGGGCGTCCGGGACGTGGTGGCGATCCCGCTCTCCGCGCTCGCCGGCGACAACGTCGTGGAACCCTCCGCCCACATGGACTGGTACGGCGGCCCGACCCTCCTGGAACACCTGGAGACCGTCCCCGTCGGCGGCGACCCGAGCGAGGAGCCCGCCCGCTTCCCCGTCCAGTACGTGATCCGCCCGCAGAGCGCCGAACACCCCGACTACCGGGGCTACGCCGGCCAGCTGGCCTCCGGGGTGCTGCGGGTCGGCGACCCGGTCACCGTCCTGCCCTCCGGGCGCACCACCACCGTCGCGGGCCTCGACGCCCTCGGCAAGGAGGCGGACACCGCCTGGGCGCCCCAGTCGGTCACCGTCCGGCTCGCCGACGACATCGACATATCCCGCGGCGACCTCATAGCCGCCGGCGGACGGGCCCCGGTGCCCACCAAGGACATCGAGGCCAGCGTCTGCCACCTCGACGAACGCCCGCTGCACATCGGCGCCAAGGTGCTGCTCAAGCACACCACCCGTACCGTGCGCGCGCTGGTCAAGGACATCTCGTACCGGATCGACATCGGCACCCTCGAACAGCGCTCCGGCGCCGACGGGCTGAAGGGCAACGACATCGGCCGCGTGGTGCTGCGCACCGCCGAGCCGCTGGTGCTCGACAGCTACACCGACAACCGCCGCACGGGCTCCTTCCTGCTGATCGACCCGGCCGACGGCACCACGCTCACCGCCGGCATGGCGGGCGAGGCGTTCGGGGCCGTCCGCGCGGCCGGGACGCCCGGCGACGGGGACCGGTACTGATGCGGGGCCCCCTCGGACGGGCGGCCGCCCGGACCGCCGTCGCGGTGCTGGCCGTCGCCGGACTGCTGTCGTCCTGCGGCTACGGCTCCCGGGCCGCCGGGCCCGGCCCGGAGGTCCGGGCCGTCGCGGCCGGAGCGGGACCGAGGCTCTCCGCCGACACCGTGCGGATCGGCTACTTCGCCAACCTCACCCACGGGACCGCCCTGGTCGGCCTGCAGACGGGCCTGTTCGCGAAGGAGCTGGGCGCGACCCGCATCCGGACCCAGGTCTTCAACGCCGGCCCGTCGGCGATCGAGGCGCTCAACGCCGGCGCGATCGACATCGCCTGGGTCGGCCCCTCCCCCGCGATCAACGGCTACACCCGGTCCGGCGGCAAGGCCCTGCGGATCGTCGGCGGTTCTGCCTCCGGCGGCGTGAAGCTGGTCGTGAACCCGGCGAGGATCGCCTCCCTCGACGACCTCCGGGGCAGGCGGATCGCCACCCCGCAGCTCGGCAACACCCAGGACGTCGCCCTGCTGCACTATCTGGCGGGCCGCGGCCTGCGGGTGGACCCCGCCTCCGGCGCGGGGGACGTCGGCGTCGTCCGTACGGACAACAAGGTGACCCCGAACGCCTACGCCTCCGGCGCGATCGACGGCGCCTGGGTGCCCGAGCCGACCGCCTCCCGGCTGGTCGCGCTCGGCGCGAAGGTGCTGCTCGACGAGCGGTCGCTGTGGCCGGACGGCAGGTTCGTGATCACGAACATCGTCGTCTCGCAAAAGTTCCTGGCCGCGCACCCGGACGTCGTCGAGGCCGTGCTGCGCGGCTCGGTGGCGGCCAACGCGTACATCGCGGCCCACCGGGAGCGGGCGAAGGCCGACGCCGACGCCCGGATCGAGCGGGACACCGGCAAGGCGCTGGACCCCGCCGTCCTCGACCCGGCCTGGCGGAGCATCGACTTCCTCGACGACCCGCTGGCCGGCACGCTGCGGGCCCAGGCCGACCACGCGGTCACCGCGGGCCTGATCGAGAAGCCCGACCTCGCCGGGATCTACGACCTCACCCTGCTCGACAGGGTGCTGAAGGCGGCGGGGCGGCCCGCCGTGCCGGACGCCGGACTCGGCGCCCACTAGCGCTCCCGTACCCCGACCATCCCGCAGGAGGTGTCCGGCATGACCACGGCACTGACCACCCCGCAGAACGCCCCGGAGGACGCTCCGAAGGGGACGCAGCAGGGCGCCCCGGAGGCGACCCCGCCGGCCGCCCCCGAGGCCGGAGTCCGGGCGGGCGCCCAGGCGCCGGGCGGGCGGCCCGCCGTCCGGCTCGCCCGTGTCTCCAAGTCCTTCGGCCGCCCCGGCGCCGCCGCTCCCGTGCTCGACGACATCAGTCTGGACGTCGCCCCGGGCGAGTTCGTCACCCTGGTCGGCGCCTCCGGCTGCGGCAAGTCCACCCTGCTCAACCTGGTGGCCGGCCTCGACGAGCCGAGCTCCGGGACCATCGAGGTGGCCGGCGCCCGCCCGGCGCTGATGTTCCAGGACCACGCGCTGTTCCCGTGGCTGACCGCGGGCGGCAACATCGAACTGGCCCTGCGCCTGGCGGGCGTCCCGCGCGGGGAGCGCCGGGCCGAGGCCGAGCGGCTCCTCGAACTCGTCCGCCTCGGCGGCGCGCACGCCAAGCGGGTGCACGAGCTGTCCGGCGGGATGCGCCAGCGCGTGGCCCTGGCCCGGTCGCTCGCCCAGGGGGGCGGGGTCCTGCTGATGGACGAGCCGTTCGCCGCGCTCGACGCCATCACCCGGGACGTGCTGCACGACGAGATCACCCGGATCTGGCGGGAGCGCCGGCTGACCGTCCTGTTCGTCACCCACAACGTGCGCGAGGCCGTCCGGCTCGCCCAGCGCGTCGTCCTGCTCTCCTCCCGGCCCGGCCGGATCGCGCGGGAGTGGCGGATCGACCTGCCGCCGGCGCTGCGCGCCGACTCGGCCAGGGCGGCCGAGCTGACCACCGACATCACCGAGCACCTCCGTGGGGAGATCCGCCGCCATGTCCCGCAGTGACACCCTCCTCACCCCGCCCCCGGTGGACGACTCCGCCGGTGTCGGGGCCGGCCTCGACGCGCTGGAGACCGTGCGGGCGCCGCGCACCGCGCCCGGCCGGGTACTGCGGGAGAAGGTGCTGCCGCCGGTGCTGGGCGCCCTGCTGGTGCTGGGCGCCTGGCAGCTCGCGTACAGCCTGCGTCTGACCACCCCCGACAAGCTGCCGAGCCCGGCGGCCGTCTGGGCCGCGCTGACCGATCTCTGGTACCGGGGCACGCTGTTCTCGATCATCTGGACCAGCGTCTGGCGCGGTCTGTCGGGCTTCCTCGCGGCCGTCGCGATCGGGACGCCGATCGGTCTGCTCGTCGCCCGGGTGAAGCCGGTGCGGGCCGCCTTCGGCCCGGTGCTCTCCGGTCTCCAGTCGCTGCCGTCGGTGGCCTGGGTGCCGGCCGCCGTCATCTGGCTGGGCATCGACGACTCCGCGATGTACGCGGTGATCCTGCTGGGCGCCGTGCCGTCGATCGCCAACGGGCTGATCGCCGGTGTCGACCAGGTGCCGCCGCTGTTCCTGCGGGCCGGCCGGACGCTGGGCGCGACCGGACTGCGGGGCGCCCGGCACGTACTGCTGCCCGCCGCCCTGCCCGGCTATCTGGCGGGGCTCAAGCAGGGCTGGGCGTTCTCCTGGCGTTCGCTGATGGCGGCCGAGCTGATCGCGTCCTCGCCGGACCTGGGGCTCGGGCTGGGCCGCTACCTGGAGAACCAGCGGGAGTTCTCCGACATGGCCGGCGTGCTGCTCGGCATCCTGCTGATCTTCGTCGTCGGGGTCGCCGTGGACCTGCTGGTCTTCGCCCCCGTCGAGCGCAGGGTGCTGCGCGCCCGGGGGCTGCTCGTCGCCGCGCAGTAATTCCTGTGTTTCAGTCGAAAAGGGGCGGTTCCTTCGGGGAACCGCCCCTTTCGCGTCTCTCCGTCGCGTTCTCCAGCGGAATTCGATACACCTCCGACCCCTCCTTGAGGGACATCGCACAAGGTGGCGGTGGGTGGTTCCCGGCGAATGGAGATTGACATGGGCGCGAGGCTCAGATCCGCCATGCGATCCCTATCGAAGAACTTCGGTGAGGGCCTGATGTGGATGGGTTTTGCGTGGAGCGGAATGTATCCCCCCTACGACGGGAGGGACTTCGGGATCCCGCTTGCCGACCAGCCCTGCCTGCCACCGCTGTCGGAAGAGGAGCTCGCCACATGGGCGGCACTGGTCAAGCATCTGCGATAGGCGCAGCAAATCATCGAGGAGGCGGTCGAATGCACAGCAATCTGATAGTGGCCAGAATGGATTCTCGTTCGAGTGCTGACGTGGCTCGGCTTTTCGCTGCTTTCGACGAGACCGACATGCCGCACCGCATGGGGACTCGGCGACGTCAGCTTTTCATGTACAACGGTCTGTACTTCCATCTTCAGGACTTCGACGACGACAACGGCGGCGAGCTGATCGAACAGGCGAAGAGCGATCCGCGCTTCGTCGGGATCAGCCAGGACCTGAAGCCGTTCATCGAGGCGTACGACCCGACGACCTGGCGCTCGCCCGCGGACGCCATGGCGAAGCGGTTCTACACCTGGGAGTCGGCGTGACCGGCCGGCGCGTGGTCATCACCGGTGTCGGGGTCACGGCCCCGGGCGGCATCGGGACCAAGAACTTCTGGAGCCTGCTCAGCGACGGCCGTACGGCGACCCGGGGGATCACCTTCTTCGACCCCACGCCGTTCCGTTCCCGGGTCGCCGCCGAGATCGACTTCGACCCGTACGAGCACGGGCTGACCCCGCAGGAGATCCGGCGCACCGACCGGGCCGCGCAGTTCGCGCTCGTCACGGCCCGCGAGGCGCTGGCGGACAGCGGACTGGAGCTGGGCGCGGTCGAGCCGCACCGGGTCGCCGTGGCCGTCGGCAGCGCCGTGGGCGCCACCATGGGCCTCGACGAGGAGTACCGGGTCGTCAGCGACGGCGGCCGGCTGGCCCTCGTCGACCACGAGTACGCGGTCCCCCACCTCTACAACTACTTCGTGCCGAGCTCCTTCGCCGCCGAGGTCGCCTGGGCGGTCGGCGCCGAGGGTCCCTCGACCGTGGTGTCCACCGGTTGCACCTCGGGCATCGACTCGGTCGGCTACGCCGCCGAGCTGATCCGCGACGGCTCGGCCGACGTGGTCGTCACCGGTGCCACCGACGCGCCGATCTCGCCGATCTCCGTGGCGTGCTTCGACGCGATCAAGGCGACCACCCCGCGCAACGACGACCCGGAGCACGCCTCCCGGCCCTTCGACCTGACCCGCAACGGTTTCGTCCTCGGCGAGGGCGCCGCGATGTTCGTCCTGGAGGAGCTGGAGTCCGCGCGGCGCCGCGGGGCCCACATCTACGCCGAGATCGCCGGCTACGCCAGCCGGTGCAACGCCTTCCACATGACCGGGCTGCGTCCCGACGGCCGGGAGATGGCCGAGGCCATCCGCTCGGCGCTCGACGAGGCGAAGCTCGCCCCGGAGGCCGTCGACTACATCAACGCGCACGGTTCGGGAACCAAGCAGAACGACCGTCACGAGACGAGCGCCTTCAAGCGCAGTCTCGGCGAGCACGCCTACCGCACCCCCGTGAGCTCGATCAAGTCGATGGTCGGGCACTCGCTCGGCGCGATCGGCTCGATCGAGATCGCCGCCTCCGTCCTGGCCATGGAGAACAACGTGGTACCCCCGACTGCCAACCTGCACAAGCCCGACCCCGAATGCGACCTCGACTACGTGCCGCGGACCGCGCGCGACTGGCGTACCGACGCGGTACTGACCGTCGGCAGCGGATTCGGCGGTTTCCAGAGCGCGATGGTCCTCGCCCGACCGGACAGGAACACGACGGCATGAGCACCCAGGTCGTGGTGACCGGTATCGGCATCGTCTCCCCCAACGGCTTCGGCGTGGAGGAGTACTGGGACGCCACCCGCGCGTCCAGGAGCGGCATCGGCCGCATCACGCGCTTCGATCCGGAGCAGTACCCGTCGAAGCTGGCCGGCGAGGTGGAGGGCTTCGAGGTCAAGGAGCACCTGCCGAGCCGGCTCATCCCGCAGACCGACCGGATGACCCAGCTCGCGCTGGTCGGCGCCGAGCACGCGCTGGGCGACGCCGGGGTGAGCACCGAGGAGGCCGACGAGTACGGCATGGGCGTGATGACCGCCAGCACCTCCGGCGGCTTCGAGTTCGGCCAGGGCCAGCTGCAGAACCTGTGGAGCCAGGGCAGCCAGTACGTCAGCGCGTACCAGTCGTTCGCCTGGTTCTACGCGGTGAACACCGGCCAGATCTCGATCCGGCACGGGCTGCGCGGGCCCAGCGGCGTGGTGGTCAGCGACCAGGCGGGCGGGCTCGACGCCCTCGCGCACGCGCGCCGGCTGGTCCGCAAGGGCAGCGATCTGATCCTGTCCGGCGGTGTCGACGCCGCCATCTGCCCGTGGGGGTGGGTGGCCCAGCTGACCACCGGGGAGCTGAGCACCGAAGAGCGGCCCGACCGGGCGTACCTGCCCTTCGACGCCGAGGCGTCCGGGTACGTGCCCGGCGAGGGCGGCGCCCTGCTGATCCTGGAGGACGCCGAGGCCGCCCGCCGGCGCGGCGCGACGCAGGTGTACGGGGAGATCCTCGGCTACGGCTCGACGTTCGACCCGGCTCCGGACAGCGGGCGGGAGCCGACGCTGCGCAAGGCGATCGAGGTCGCGCTGGCCGACGCGGGTCTGTCGGCGGGCGACATCGACGTCGTCTTCGCGGACGCGGCCGGTACGCGGGAGCTGGACCGGATCGAGGCGACGGCGATCAGCGAGGTCTTCGGTCCGCGGGCGGTCCCCGTCACGGCGCCCAAGACCATGACGGGCCGACTCGGCTCGGGGGCCGCGCCCCTGGACGTCGCGACCGCCTTCCTGGCCATGCGGGACGGGGTGATCCCGCCGACGGCGAACGTCACCCTGTCTCCCGACTACGACCTGGATCTGGTCACCGAGCCGCGGGAGGCCCCGGTGGCCACCGCGCTCGTCCTGGCGCGGGGCCGCGGCGGCTTCAACTCCGCAGTCGTCGTGCGTTCCGTCGACTGGAACTGACCGAAAGAGCCGAAAGAGAAGGAGACCAGGGTGAGCACCACCGGGTCGGCCACCGCTCATCTCCCCGTCCAGAAACGCCGCATCCTCGGGCTGTTCCGCCCGTATCGGAGGAGCCTGCTGTTCGTCGCGTCGCTGGTCGTGGGATCGTCCCTGGTCTCCCTCGTCAACCCGTTCCTGATCCGCGAGATCATGGACGTGGCACTGCCGCAGGGCCGGACCGGGCTGCTGTCCGTACTCGCGCTCGGCATGATCGTCGTGTCGATCGCCACCAGTACGTTCAACGTCTGGCAGACACATGTGTCCGCCAAGATCGGCCAGCTCGTCATGCACGATCTGCGCACCGGCGTGTACGCGCATCTCCAGCGCATGTCGCTGGCCTTCTTCACCCGGACCCGTACCGGCGAGGTCCAGTCCCGCATCGCGCACGACATCGGCGGGATGCAGGTCACCGTGACGACCACGGCCACGGCGCTGGTGTCGGACGTGACCATCGTGATCGCCACGACCACCGCCATGGCGCTGCTCGACTGGCGGCTGACGATCGCGTCGCTGGTCATCCTGCCGGCGTTCGTGTGGGTGAGCCGGCACGTCGGTGACGAGCGACGGGTCATCACCCGGGACCGTCAGCGGCAGTTCGCCGACCTGTCGTCGATCGTGCAGGAGTCGCTGTCGGTCAGCGGGATCATGCTCGGTCACACCATGGGCCGTTCGCGGTCGCTGACCGACAACTTCGCCCGGCAGTCCCGCAAGCTCACCGAGATCGAGGTCCGGGCGAGCACGGCGGGCCTCTGGTACCAGTCGACGATCTGGGTCGTCATGGCGTCCATGCCCGCGGTGATCTATTGGGTGGCGGGGCTGACCGGGAGCGGTGGCCACATGGCCATCTCGATCGGCGCGCTGGTCGCCTTCACCACGCTCCAGCAGGCCCTGTTCCGGCCGGCGCAGCGGCTGCTGACCATCGGGATCGACCTGCAGAGTTCGCTGGAGCTGTTCGGCCGCATCTTCGAGTACCTGGACCTGCCGGTCGACGTCGCCGAGCCGGAGCGGCCGGTCGAGCCGACGGAGCTGCGGGGCGAGGTGCGGATGCGGGGCATCGGCTTCTCGTACGCGTCGGCGGAGCGGCCGACGCTCGACGGGGTGGACGTGACCGTCCCCGCGGGACGCAGCCTCGCGATCGTCGGGGAGACCGGCTCGGGCAAGACCACGCTCAGCTATCTCATCCCCCGGCTGTACGACCCGACGTCGGGCACGGTCACGATCGACGGGATCGACGTGCGCGACCTGTCGTTCGCGACGCTCGCCGCCACGGTCGGGGTCGTCTCCCAGGAGACGTACCTGTTCCACGCGACAGTGGCCGACAACCTTCGGTTCGCGAAGCCGGGGGCGACCGACGAGGAGCTGGTCGCGGCGGCGCGGATCGCGCAGATCCACGACTATCTGATGTCGCTGCCGGACGGTTACGACACGGTGGTCGGCGAGCGCGGCTACCGGTTCTCGGGCGGGGAGAAGCAGCGGCTGGCGATCGCCCGCGCCATCCTGCGCGACCCTCCGATCCTGGTGCTCGACGAGGCGACCAGTGCCCTGGACACCCAGACGGAGCAGGCAGTTCAGGGGGCGATCGACGCGGCGAGCGCCGGCCGCACCACCATCACGGTCGCGCACCGGCTCTCGACCATCCGCGACGCGGACGAGATCGTCGTGCTCGACCGGGGGCGGGTCGCCGAGCGCGGCACCCACGACGAACTGCTCGCCCTCGGCGGCCACTACGCGATGCTCGTCAACCGGGACACCGAGATGGCGGTGGCGCTGCGGTAGGGCCTTCCCCAAACACAAGCGGAACAGGATTGGCCGGAAAGTTGCAGCCGAACTCGAGCACGACGTGAGCGGACGTTCCTAGCTTCCCCGCATGGAACCGACACATCCCGAAACAATCGACCTTCCCGGACCGAACCGGCGTACGGTGCTCCGCTACGGCTCCGTCGCCGGCCTGGCCGCGATGGTCGCCGCGGTCCCCGGCTTCACCAGGCCGGGGGCCGCGGCCGTAGCCGCCCCCGGCGGGCCCGAGGCGTCGGCGGCCGGTCTGATGCTGACGAAGTTCAAGGACCCGCTGCGGATACCGCCGGTGCTCCGTCCCCGCGAGCGCGGAGACCACGACGAGCTGACCGTGCGCATGCGCACCGCCGACGTCACCGTGCACTCCGAGCTCCCGCCGGTGCCGATGTGGACCTACGAGGGCTCCTACCCGGGCCCCACGATCGAGACGGTCAGCGGCCGGCCGCTGCGGGTCGCCTGGGAGAACCACCTGACCGGCGACATACCCGTGAGCGCCGTCGACTTCGGCCAGGCCAAGGGACCGATGCCCGACCCGCTCTCCAACTACCCCGGCGCGGAGAACTGCCAGGAGGTCGCCGGGGTGGCGTCGATGCCGCCGTGGGGCGCCGCGCACCTGCACGGCATGCTGACCGGCGGCGGCAACGACGGCTGGATGGAGAACCTGATCGGCCCCGGCGACGTCCAGCTGTCGGCGTATCCGAATGCCCAGGCCGCGACGACGCTCTGGTACCACGACCACACCCACCACCTCAGCCGCTTCAGCGTGTACGCCGGGCTCGCGGGCATGTTCGTCTCGCGCAACGCCGAGGAGCGGGCGATCGGCCTGCCCAAGGGCGCGCACGACGTGCCGCTGATCCTCGCCGACCGCAACTTCGCGACGGACGCCTCGGGCGCGCTCACCGGCCGGCTGCTCCACAAGGTGGAGATGGTCGGCGCGCAGCGGCTGATGCGCCCGCACGCGGCGCCGTACACCCTGGTCAACGGGGTGGTCTGGCCCTACCTGGAGGTCGATCCTCGCTGGTACCGGTTCCGGATCGTCAACACCGCGAACTCCCGGATCTACCGGCTGATGCTCCTCGCGGACGGCGTGCCGGTGCCGGGCGCGCTCCAGGTCATCGGGACCGACCACGGCCTGATCGACCGGCCGATCGCGGTCGACGGGGCGCTCAACCTCTCCCCCGGCGAACGCGTCGACGTGCTGGTCGACTTCAGCGCGTTCCGCGGGCGGGCGGTGAAGCTGGTCAACACCCTCCAGGGCGTCGCGCCCGGCGCCCCGGACCGGCGCAACGACCTCCTGGAGCCGGACGTCATGCAGTTCCGCGTCGCCGACCGGAAGCCGGCCAGGCGGTTCACGCTGCCCGAGGTCCTCTCCCCCACCTTCAAGCGGCTCACCCACGACGACCTCCCGCACGAGCACGGCCACCGGTGGATCGTGACGGTCGGCCCCGGCACGGGGAACATGCCGGAGCTGTGGGAGATGGAGGAGATCGACCCGGCGGGCCTCACCTTCCCGGCCGCCGGGGTCGTCCAGGTCCGGAATGCCGAGGGGACGGTGACGACGCTGCGCCGGACGTCGATGGCGTACGACGACGGCAACACGATCACCGTGGCGCACGACGGCACGGAGATCTGGAAGTACCTCAACCTCACCGCCGCCCCCCACCCCATGCACATCCATCTGGCGCACTTCCAGGTGATGTCCCGGGAGAGCTACGACATCACCGGTTTCGACCGGATCGCCCGCGGCTCGGCCCGGCCGATCGCCTTCAGGGCGGAGTCGGCCCTCGAACCGCACGAGCTCGGCGAGAAGGACGTCATCCGGGTGGGGACGGCCGGCCAGATCGTGCCGGGGCCGAACGGCACCCCGGGCGAACTGGTCACCGTGGCCGTCCGGTTCCCCGTCGTCGGCAGGGGCGTCCACCACTGCCACATGCTGGAGCACGAGCAGCACATGATGCGGCCCCTCGTGGTGACCCCGGCCGCGCACCTGCACGGCGGCGGCCACCACTGAGCCGTCGGTCCGGCGGGCGCGGGGCCCGCCGGGGACATGCCGGTGCCCGCGCCGGGGGACGGACGCGGGCACGGGCGGACGGGGACGGCTCAGGGGTTCAGGACCCAGGCCGACTGGTGGGCGGTGAAGCCGATGTGCGGGTAGTACTCGGCCGCCGCGGGCGCCGACAGCAGGACGATCTTGGCCTGCGGCGCCTCCTTGCGGGTCGCGTCGATGAGCTCCCGGCCGATGCCCGAGCGCTGGTGGTCGCGGACCACGGCGATGTCGGACAGGTAGGTCACGTAGGAGAAGTCCGAGATGCTGCGGGCGATGCCCACGAGCTCGCCGTCGACGCGGCAGGTGACGACCAGGTTGGCGTTGCGCACCATGGCCGCCATGCGCTCGGTCTCCTCGATCGGCCGGCGCTCGCCGAGACCCGACTCGCGGTAGACCCGCAGAACGTCCCCGAGGTCGAGGTCGGGGCCGTTCTCCCGCTCAATGCTCCAGCTCACGAAGGTTCTCCAACCGCTTGTAGATGACGTCGTGGTGTACCAGGTAGCGCTCGGGCCCGACGGGATCGGCGTCGATTCCCTCGGTCCTGAGCAGGGTGAAGAAGTCCTCGCCGTTCGCGGCGTCCTGGATCGTCCGGTAGGTCTTCTCCCGCTCGCTGCCGCTCTCCAGGAGATCGGCGAGGACCGCGGAGCTGTAGGCGAGACCGCCTGTCTGGTCGATCGCGGACCGCATCCGGTCCGGGAACACCTGGAGGTCCCGGACGAGGTCGGCCGCCGCGGTCACCTGGTAGTGCGCGATGGTGAACGCGTCGGGCAGGACGACCCGTTCGACCGACGAGTGGGAGAGGTCCCGCTCGTGCCAGAGCGCCACGTTCTCCAGCATCGTCCCGGCGTACCCGCGCAGCAGCCGGGCGAGGCCGGAGAGCCGCTCGCTGGTCGTCGGGTTCCGCTTGTGCGGCATGGCGCTCGACCCCTGGTAGGCGGCCGTGCGGGGCTCCTCCACCTCGCGGACCTCGCTGCGGGACAGCAGCCGGACCTCGACGGCGATCTGCTCGACGCAGGCGCCGAGCGTGGCGATCGCCTGGACGAGCTGGGCGTGCCGGTCGCGGGCCACGACCTGGCTCGGCGCCGGCTCCACGCCGAGGCCGAGCGCGGCGCACACATGCTGCTCGACGAAGGGGTCGATCAGCGCGTACGTCCCGACGGAGCCGGAGATCGTGCCCACCGCGACCTGCTCCCGCGCGTCCACGAGGCGCCGGATCGACCG
Source organism: Streptomyces sp. NPDC059534 (assembly GCF_042743475.1). NCBI lineage: Bacteria > Bacillati > Actinomycetota > Actinomycetes > Kitasatosporales > Streptomycetaceae > Streptomyces > Streptomyces sp. NPDC059534. The sequence continues at coordinate 2,507 of NZ_JBHWAQ010000062.1, read as the reverse complement.
GTCGACCGCGAAGGCGAAGCCGGCGAGCTTGTGGCCGAAGGTGGTGGGTTCGGCGTGCATGCCGTGGGTGCGCCCGATGCACGCCGTGTCCCAGTGCTCGACCGCCTTGTCGACCAGCACCCCGCGCAGCCGCTCCGCCGCGCCGATCAGGAGGTCGCAGGCCCGGGCCAGGGTGTGGCCGAGGGCCGTGTCCACCAGGTCGTAGCTCGTCATCCCGAGGTGCACCCACCGGGCGGAGTCGTCCGGCAGGTCCTCGCAGAACGCGGCGAGGAAGGAGAGGATCTCGTGGTCCCGCTCCCGCTCCAGCTCCGCCACGCGCGCCGCCGCCGGCACCCGGGCCCGCCGGATGTGCTCCAGGGCGGCCTCGGGAACGCGCCCGAGCAGCGCCTGGGCCTCCGAGGCCAGCACCTCGACCTCGGCCCAGGTGGTGTAGCGGGCCTGGTCGGACCAGAGCTCCGCCATCTCGGGCAATGCATAACGGGCGATCACGACCTTCGTACCTCCTCAGGAATGGCCGCGGGCCCGCCGGAAGCGACGGCGCGGCGCACCGGATTTCAGGCGACCTTGCGGACGATCTCCACGACGCCGGAGTCCACCAGGGTCCGAATGTCGGCGTCGCCGCCGGCGAGGGCCAGATCCATGTCGTGGAGGCGCTCGACGATGGAGTGGACGACCTTTTCGGTGTGGGTCTCCTCGGTGCCCTCCCAGATCAGGTCCGGGAAAACGGTCAGATACACCTTGTCGTTGCCCTGCGTGTAGATGTTGACTTCCATGATGTCCCGGAGAGCCATTCGGGCGTTGTAGATCAGCGTGTTCATGTGGGCCACCGACTTTCTGTATCCGCTTTAAGAAGGCTTTCTCGCCTGCACGTCCTGACCATATGGTGGTCAGGACCCGGTGCGGCGGCAACAGGGTCGAGTGTTCACCGTGTTCAACTGCGCGAAATCCGCAATCGAACGCTCTCGCCTTATAGAGGCTGTTTGACAGAAAAAGCGCGCGCTGTGGAACATCGGTGCTGTTCACAAATACGTCAGGCCGCGTCTCACGAAAAGCATCCGGAGTGCCATGAAAATCCTGTTCATCACCACGGGCAGCCAGGCCACCTTCTACGCCGCCGCACCGCTGGCGACGGCCGCACGGAACGCGGGTCACCAGGTCATGCTGGCCGCCCACGAACCGTGGGTGGATACCGCGGAGGCCATCGGAATTCCCACGTTCTGCTACACGGTCGACCCGATCCGGCACTTCATGCGGATCACCAACCCCGGCAAGGGTCTGCGGTTCCCCCGCGAGCTCGGCGACGAGGAGATGTTCGGCCAGGGCCGCGGCTTCGCCCGCATGGGCCTGGCCGGCGTCGAGTCCCTCCTCGAACTGTCGAAGGACTGGACCCCCGACGTGATCGTCGGCAGCTCGCAGAGCTACGCGGCGATGCTGCTCGCCGCCCACCTCAAGGTCCCGTACGTCCGCCAGGTCGAGTACCTGGGCATCCCGCTCACCGGCATCGACCCGGGTGCGGAGGAGGAGCTCCGGCCCGAGCTGGAGCGCCTGGGCGTGGACGGGCTGCTCAAGCCCGACCTGCTCCTCGACTCGACCCCGCCGTCGCTGCGGCCGTCCCACGACCCGACGGCCCAGCCGATCCGCTGGATCCCCAGCAACCCGCAGCGCCGCCTGGAGCGCTGGATGTACACGAAGCCCGAGGGCCGTCGTCGTGTGCTCGTCACCTCGGGCTTCCGCAGCCTGATGTTCCGCGACCCGGGCTGGTCCATGCCGCTGCTCGTCAGCGAGCTGAACAAGCTGGGGGCCGAGGTGCTCATCGCGGCCTCCCCGGGTGCCGCCGAGCGCTTCGGCGGGGAGCTGGGCGACGCCCGTGTCGGCTGGATCCCGATGGACGTCGCCGCCTCCACCTGTGACCTGGCGGTCCACCACGGTGGCGCGACCACGGCCACGACGCTCATGGCCAACGGCGTGCCGCAGCTGATCATCCCCGAGAACCCCCCGGAGTTCCCCCCGAACTACCACCGGGAGTCGATCGCCAAGGCGATCACCGGCTTCGGCGCGGGCAAGACGCTGTGGCCCGTGGAGGAGCGGCCCGACCAGGCGCCCGGCGCGACGATCGCGGCCGCCTGCAAGGAGCTCCTGGAGACGCCGAGCTACACCGAGCGGACGCAGTTCCTCGCCAAGGAGATCTCCACGCTGCCGACGCCCGCCGAGATCGTGCCCAAGCTGGAGGCCCTCGCCTCCCGCTAAGCGCACCTCCCGGCACCGCGCATCGCCCCGGGACCACGGAGAACCCCTCCGACGGTCCCGGGGCGATGCGCGTGCGCGCGTACGGGACGGGACGGGCGAGGGGCGTACGGGGCCGGGGGCGGGGCGTACGGGGCGGGGCCGGGCGTGCCGGGATACGCGGAAGGGGCCGCGCGGGGGTTTGGCGGGCCGGCCGTCGCGGGGGGGCGGCGGGGGGCGGGGGGGCGCGGGGGGGGGCCCGGTGGGGGGGGGGGGGGGGGGGG
>NZ_JBHWAQ010000061.1:0-26810 GCF_042743475.1 Streptomyces sp. NPDC059534 | reverse complement strand
GCAATCCGCTATTTCCCGGGGTCGGTGGGGCTGGGTTTTGTGTATAAGAGCCTGGGTATGTAGCGGCGTAGCCGCTACAACCAGTGAGCGGCTTCGCCGCTCACCTGACGGCGTTTCACGCCGTTGCGGCCGGCCGCTTCGCGGCCGGAGTGAGCCGCTTCGGCGGCTCACCTCTTCCCTGCGGGTTGAGTGTTGGGACATAGGGGGAACCCGCCAAACTCTGCACCCCTGTGGATAACAACATTTGCGCAGGTCGGAGGGCATTTCCGATCGCTTTCGGCTCTCTACCCTTCCCTGGACCGATCACCGTAACCGCCAAACCGTGCACCCTTTTTCCACAACTTGGAAATCGAACAGCCTTAAGGGGTGCAGCATTTGGCGGGTTCGTGGCTGACCTGCGGAAACGACCTCTCTGATGGATCGTCATTTGGAGACGGTTTCCATGCGGTTGTTCGAGTAAGGGTCCTTAGTAAAGTTTCACCCCTTACCAACTCTTGTCGCTCGATGGTCATTTGGGCCCGTTTCCGCAGGTCGGAACCGTAACCGCCAAACGCTGCACCCTTTTTCCACAACCTCCCTCTCCCTTGCCCCGCCATCGAGAGGGAGGTCACGGGCCCGTAGAGGGGCCGGAGCGTCACGAGTGACCCTCCCCGTCCGGTTGGTGCGCGCGAGGCCGTCTGACGGGCACTCAACCCCCTTCCTGGCCCGTTGCCAGCAATCCGCCCGGGTGGTGGGTTCGGTGGCGAGGGGTGCGCGGTGGTGGCGGGTTCGGTGGCGGGTTCGGGCGAGGAGCGCCACGCCAGCAATCCAACTTCAAGTTCAACTTGCAGTTGAACTTGAAGTTGCGTACCGTGGGCACCGTAAGAGATCGGGCAGGCGGAAGGGCAGGAACGGTGCAGACCTACATGCAGGGCGAGTTTGAAGTCATCGAGTCGGCGGATAAGCGGGCGCGATTCACGGTCCTGAACACCATGGGCGAGGGGTCGGCCCCGCAGGCGCGGCAGGCGTACGCGCGCCGTAGGACGGAACTGGTCGCCGCGATTGAGAAGCGGGACGCGCGAGCGCCGAAGTGGAAGCCGGGGAGGACGTCCGCCCCGGCGCTCCGCCTGCCCAAGTTGGAGGATGCGCCCGGTTTTGCTGCGGACGCGTTTGGGGTTGGGGACTGGGTCGAGTTCTTCGACGGCGAGACGCGCATTGTGGGTCAGGTGTGGTCGCACGCCCCGCAGGCAGGCTCTTTCTGGGTTACGACCGATCGCTCCGGTGAGACCGGACGCGTCTTTCACATGACGCGCAGCAAGGTTGCCGGTACCGGTACTGGCAAGAACGCGCTCTACACCTACTGGGTCGGGGGTGCGGTGGTCCGCAGCCTCGGCGCGGAGGGTGTGAACGTCGACATGACCGGGCTGTCGGATGAGCTTGGTTACCTCCCGGAGCCGCCGGTTTCCTACGCCGAGTTCGCCCCGCGGGAGGGCTACCAGCCGTACGTGCCGGTTGAGCTTCACATGGGCCTGGTTGAGACGACGAAGAGCGGGCGCAGGTACTTCCCGATGGTCATCGATGGAATCCGGTTCAATGCCGACGCGGCGGACGGGGAAGCGTGGAAGGTGTCCGTTCCCGGATCGCAGGTCAAGGCGCGGCTGGCATCGTCCCGCGCGTTCGTTACCTACGTCGCGATTCGGATGCTGCGTGAACTTGCGACTCTGGCCACGGGGCAGCGCTGGGGCGATAGCGGGCGCCGGTACGTGATCCGCGAGTCGGGTTACACGGTGCGTGAGTGCCAGGATGCGGGGGAGCGTCGTGTGGAGTGCACGGAGCGGCTTTTCACGTATGACCCGCAGCGCGGGGCACTGGTCAAGTGCGCGCGTCACCTGACCCTGGATCTCCGGTACCGCGACAAGTACAGCGAATGGGTTACGCCCACCGTTGAGGACATCGAGAGCATCGGCGACGCCCAGAGCGTCATGGGTACGCGCAACTCCCTCGCCTCGCAGGCTCTTGTTGCCATCCTGAGCGGCGACGTTCACGCCCCCGCGGTGGCTGCGATCGAGGAGGAGCGTCGGCAGGCTGCGGAGAGTGCGGCTGCGGTGGCCGAATCGGCGGAGCGCTGGGCGGATGCGGCGGAGCGTGCCGCTTCGAGAGCTGAGGGTGCGGACGCTACCGACGCGGACGGCGCGTTTGCCGCACGCGGGCAGGCTGACGCGTCAGTTAAGAACGTGACCACGTGCGTCGGCATGGTCCCGCCGGGACGTGAGGGCGAGGCTGGACGGGTGGCGCGTGCGCTCCGCCGGGCGGAGAACGCACAGGAGCGCGCGCTCCGCGCCTACCAGGACCGCCAGGGAGCGGCGGACGACATTCGGTGCGGACTGGAATCGGCGAGTGAGGCGGGGCGGGCGGCGAAAGCGGCGGCGGAAGCGGTCGTGAGCGCGCGTCGGTGGGCGGAGGGGTGCCCCGACGTCGACGGGTTCCCGGCACGGCTGCGGGAGTGGGTGCAGGAGGCGGAGGCCGCGGCCGGCGAGGCGCGCGAGCACGCGGCCCGCGCGCGTCGGGCGGCCCGGACGCGGGAGGCCGATCAGTGGTTCACGGTGGCGGGCGCGAGCGCGGACGACGCGCGGGACGCGGCGAAGATCGCGCAGCAGGCGGCGACGCTCGCGGCGAAGGACCGGGGGCGCGCGGACACGCTCGCGCTGGAGTCGCGAGAGACCACAGAACTTGACGCGGACGCGTCAAAGAGGCGACAGGTGCAGGGTGGGGAAGGGGGGGATTCCGCAGAACTTGACGCGGACGCGTCAAGAGGTGAGGGGGGCGCGCCCTCGCCGGCGGCGACCGTCGCCCCATGGCGGCCCGCCCCCCGGGGCGAGCGCTGGGACTACCGCACGGTTAGCGACGTGCTCGCCCGACGCGGACTCACCCCGGGCGATCTCGACGCGAACGCAGACGGCTGGATGGTCGGCCCGAACATGTGGGACGCCATGATCACGCGTGTGCAAGGGGGTCGCCCCTACCGCCCGAACGGGTGGGCCGCCGATTCCTGGGACTTCGCCATGCGGGCGTACCGCGCGGCCGTCGAGGAGGCGGACGGCATGACCGTGGTCCGGTACAACGCCAACTGTGTTGTGGTCCGGGTCGACGTCCCCGCCGAGCTGAGCATCACAGCCCGCGGCCGCAGGGTCGGGCCGTTGGACGACTTCACCACCGCCGTACGCTTCGACGGCTTCGACGACATCGGAGGCACCGTCACCCTCCGGACCGCCGGGGCAGGGGAGTCCACCTACGAAGTGCGCGACCACACCGGCAACATCGTCGAGGCCGCGCGCGGCGACCGGGACCGGCGCACCGCTACGGCCTCCCTCGCCCACTGGTACGGCCTGCCCACTCCCGTGCAGTACGTCGAGGAAGGGCCCGCCGGCGGCTCCGTTGCAGCTCCGGCCGCTCCGGCCGCTCCGGCCGCGCCCGCCGTACGGCAGGCGCAGCGCGAGGCGGCGGGTGCCGAGGAGCGCGCGGGGGCCCTGCGGGAGCGCGCCGAGCGCATGCATGAATTGGCGAGTGCCCGCTACGGACGCTTCGCGGGGGGACAGCCCATCCTGTTGGGGCACAGCTCGGCGAAGGGCGCACTGCGGGACCGCGCTCAGGCCGACGGGGCAACCCGTCGCGCGATCGAGGCGTCGGCGGAGGCGCAGCGCGCGGAGGTCAAGGCTCGGAAGGCGCGCGCGGCGGCCGACCTCGCCGAGCTCGTGAATGGGCGGGCCCGACCGTGGGAGCGGCGGGACTTCCAGACGGGGGACGTCGTCGAGGCTTGCAAGATCTACACCGAGACCTACGTTGTGGTGCGGGCAAACGCGAAGACGTTGACGCTCCGGAATCGGAACACCATCTCTGACACCAAGGCCCGGTACGACCAGATCCTTTCGAGGACGCGGGACGGCTCCAAGGTGACCGACCCCGGGCGCGACGCGCCGGCGGACGTGGCGGGCAGCGCGGTCGAGCCGGGGCTCTGCCCGCGGTGTCTGTGCCATGAGGTGCGCGCTGAGCGCTGCGACGGCTGCGGCTGGAATGCCGCTCTGGCGGGTGCGGCTGACGTGGTGTCCGACCCGGGCGGCCAGGAGGCATGGGAGGGGGATGGTGGTGCGGTGTTGGGCGTGCTGACGCCGCGGCCCGTGGTGGACCACGCCCCCGGTGGGGAAGGGGGGTTCTCCGCAGAACTTGACGCGGACATGCCGAACGAGGGGCGTCGCTCCGCGCTCCTGGTCGACGAGGACGCCGACCACCCGTGGGACGAGTGGGGCGACTTCGACGACGACGGGACATGGGTCGGCTGGACCTGCGCGAACTGCGAGACGTGCGGAAGCGGGGCGGACTGCGAGGACTGCGAGGACTGCACCGAGTTTGCCGCCCCGTGGCCGCCGCATTGGGCGCGGGACTGGCGGAAGGGCGAGCCCGAGCGCTGCATCGAACTCTTCGGCGGCCCCGGCGGGATGCAGGAGGGCCGACGACTTCTCATGGCCGGATGGGACGTCGTGGCCGTCGAGTGGGACGAGGGTGCAGCCGCGACCGCTCGCGCCGCCGGTCACACGGTGATCGTGGCGGACGTGCGCACCCTCGACCCTCGCCACCCTGTGCTCAGGGACACGCGCCGCGTGCACGGCTCCCCGCCTTGTCCGACGTTCAGCACGAGCGGCCTCCTTGCGGGCCTGAACCCCGACGAGGTCATGAGCCTTATGGAGCTCTTCAACTCCGCCGGGGAGGCGTTCGGCTGGCTCATGGTCGACGACGTCTGTTCCCTGTACGGCGGCCCGCACGACTACTGGGGCAACATCCTCGACGGCTACGAGGACCACCCGGACGCCGAGGACTGTGGCCCGCACTGCCTCGGTGGTCTGCTGCCTCCGACCATGACCCCCGACCAGTTCCGGGAAGCCGCCCGCGAGATCGTCTCCGACGAGCGCACGGCACTCATGGCGGAAATGCTGCTCTGGCCGCTGGTCCTGATGAAGCACGGCGCCCCGCTCCAGTCGGTGACGATGGAGCAGAGCAACAACTTGCTGCTGCGGGCGGCGCCCCTGTGCGAGGCCATCCAAGCGGAGCTGCGGTGCGCCGGATTCGACTACAAGGGCTTCAACTGGGTGTCCTTCCAGATCTCCGACGCGGTCGACCAGGGCGCGGCCTCGCACCGCGTGCGCACGTGGATGGTGGCCACCCGCGAGGGCGACCCCTGGGGCGCGGCGTACGACTGCGACCGCGAGAACGCGTGGAAGGTGTCTGTGCAGCGCGACGCGTGCCGCACATGTGACGGGTGCAAGGGCGGCGAGGCTTGCGCGAACATGTCCGCCCGGTTCGTGAAGAGCACGAACGGGTGGGGGCCGGACGGACATGTATCCGTGGACTTCCTCCAGGGCCGCACTCCCCTGCCGGTCGTCACCATGGCGACCGCCCTCCGTATCAGTGCGGAAGGCGTGATCCACACCCGAGGTAAGCGGAAGCCTGACCCGCGTACGGGCAGGGTGAAGGGCGGCGGTAGCTTCCGTGCCGGGGCGGATGCCTCCCAGTGCGTCACCGGAACGTGGTACAGCGCGATCATCGAGGACCCCGACCAGACCGAGCGACGCTTGCGACAGGCGGAGTTGGCGATTCTCGTGGGCTTTCGCGGCGGGTACCCGTGGCAGCACGTCGGGCGCGGCGAGGGTATCCGCAACAAGTCGCAGCAGTGCGCCGACGCGGTGTCCCCGTTCGACGGGATGGCCATCACGGCGGCCGTGACCGGCCGCGACTGGTACGAGGTGGCCAAGGCGTACAGGGCCCGCCTCTACGGGCTCGACGAGACCACCGGTGCCCCCCTCGCCTACACGGGCGACCACAACGAGACGACCGAACTCCCCACCCCCCGCGCCGTCGAGAGCGCCCCCACCCGCCTCGCGCTCCCGGCCGCGCCCGACCCGCTCGCGGTGCTGCCCCCGTCGCTCCGTATGCCCGCCGCGTCTCCTGCGCGAGCGCCCATCCCTGCGCCTGCTGTGACGGTACTTCCGGCCACGCTCGCCGACGCAACCAACGTTCGCGGCCGCGTGCCGACCGGCGCCCCGAGGGGCCTGCGTGCCAGGGTGCAGCCCTCCGGGAACACGGCGCCGGCACGGGCCGCCGTTCCTCTCGCGACCATCGGGCGGGCCCCCCTGTCGCGTTGCCCCGAGGCCCGGGGGTTGGGGGGTGTTCGCGCAGGTCACAGCACGCGACAGGACGCCACGCGACAGGGCGCGCGACAGGTCATTGAGTCGATGTTCGGGGGGCGCGGCCCGCCGTGCCGGGCCGGGCCCGACCCGGCCCTGTAGCGGACAGGGTCAATCGCAGAACTTGACAGGTCCATATCAAGAAGCGACACCCCGCCCCCTCCCCCGGGCGCTCCCGAGGCCGCGGACCACCCGGCAGAGGGGAAGCCTCGCGAACCCACCCCCACGCCATCCGGATGTGGCACGGTGCCGACATGACCGGCCCCGCACCCGCACCACTCACGGCGGACGACTTCCCCATCCGCGTACCGCTGATCCACGGCGAGACAACCGCCTCGTACCTCACCCGCACCGCCAAGGCCAACGGCCTACCGACCCCAGTCCTCCTCGACGCCCTCGGCGGCGACGGGGGCGCGCTTCCCGAGGACGGCCTCGCACCGCAGCGTGAGGAGGTTCACCTTCCCACCGAAGCCCTCGGGCGGCTCGCGCTCCTGGTGGACCGAGACGTCGACCAACTCGCCCGCGCACTCCCGGGCCTCACCCCCGAACGGCTCGCCGGTGCCGAGGGGCTGCACATCGCTCCATGGCCCGATGAGCCTGGCGAGGCTCCCCTGCCGGCCTGCCCCCTGTGTATGGAGCCCGGGGCGTGGCTGACGGCGAACGGCCACCGGTGGCACCCGTGCGGGTGCGGACGGCGATGGTTGGCAGGCGATGACGGCGGCTATCTCGTCGACACCGGCCGACTGCCGGACCTGAGCCGGGCATTGCTGCGACACCGGGACCTCGTGCACCGCCTCGGGCCGACTGGTGACGCCCTCGTCTCAGACGCCCATCAGGTCATGCTCTGGTGGTGGGTCAACGGACAGGTCGGCGCCCAGCTCTGGCGCGAGCGCGAGGACGCCCTCGGCCTCGGCCGCCACCGCCGGCGGGCGGCGCCGGTCGCCGTCTACCCCGAAGCCCTCACCCTCGCCGAGGCCATGTGGACGTGGGAGGAACGGCGCCGCAAGCGCGGTGCCGCACCCGAGAAGTGGGTCGAAGAAGTCGGCCGACTGATCGCCCCAACGGGCGTCATCTCCCGCCGGGAGCGCGCGCCGCTCGACTACTGGCTAGAGCTTCACCGACCCGAATCCGCAGGACGAACTCCGGGAAGCAACACCAACGAGCGCCGATGGAACCGGCTTCCCACACTGCACCACCGGCCCCACCCCGAGGAACACGGACCGCTCCGCGCCCCCTCCTGCCTGATGTGGGTCTACGGCCTACCGCTCACCTCGACCACGGATGTATGCCCGCGCTGCGACGGACGCGCCCCGAGCTGCCGATGGGTGCCCTTCCCCGGATGTACGGGACTGCCCGGGAAGTAGGACCGGGGCCAGCGGTGGCCCCCGGGCAGATCAGAAAGCGCGACCGGAGCGGGCCCCTGTGGAGGCCACCGCCGAGCAGGCGGCGGATCGTCGGTGCACTGTCGGCGGTGTGCGCTACGGTCTCCCCAGGGCAGATACCGCTGCCCACACCGTCCCCGCGTACCCACGCTGCGCAGGCGCCGACGGTGGGAGGTCCCTCGGGATGCCGGTCCGTGAACCAGTGAGCTGACGATCCGTTCCGTACCGGGCCGGTGGCGTGGGGACCAAAGCCCGGACCGGGAGGGCATCGCCATGCCAAAGCGCAACGCCGCACAGAAGCGCGCGCGAGAGATCCAACAGGCCGAGGGCATCAGGTATCACGACGCGCTGAACCGAGCGCGCTCCGAGCTCTCCGCCGAACCCGCCACTGGGGAGCAGCCGGCACCCGCCCCGGCCGTCGTGGCATACATCCTCGAACCCACCTCCACCGAGGGCGCGCTCGGTATCACCGCCGAGGAGCTCGGCGTGCGCGCCCTCCCTGCCGATGCCACCCCGGCGCAGCGGGCACACGCCGAGGCCGTATGGCGACCCGAGACCAATCCCGCCAAGCCGTGCCGATGCTCCGGGGGAACCTGCCACCACGGGGCGCCGTGTGTAGAAGAGGGCTATGCACCTCCGTGCACGGGGCGCATGGTGCACTTCGACCGCCACCCGGGCTCGATGTTCGACCTCACGGCTTGGTACGACACCTATGAATGCGACGGGTGCGGGGAACCATTCGAGGTCACAGTCACACTCCCTGACCTCCCGTGGGGCGAGGTCCGCACCCGGGCCGAGGTCGACGGCGAACGGTACACCGGAGCCATGAACGGGGGCCACGTGACCGTGATCTACCAGGGGATTCGACACCCCAACTTCCCCGACCACGTCCGCGGCGAGGGCGACGAGGATGAGCGCGACCTCGATCCTGACCACTACCCCACGCCTGAGGAGGACGCGCTCGACTACCTCGACGACGGCCCCGAGGGCGACGTCGACCCGATCGCCGAACCGCCCGATGACCATTACGACGAGCGGCGCGACGAGGACGAGCTCCGGCCGCCGTCCCGAGTCCCGGTTCTCGATCACGACCCGCAGCCGACGGCGCCTGAGTGGGCAGCCCCCGACCGCGCGCCGAGCGCATGGTGAGCCGCGAGCGCCTCGACCACGACGAGGAGAGCGAGCTCCCCACGTACGACGAGGGCGACATCGACCCTGAGATGCACATGTACGACTGCCCCGGGACCGGCCCCGACGGACGCGGCTGTGAGACATGCGAGGGGTGGGAGGGCCGCTCGTTCCAGTCCATCCGGGCCGAGATCCAAGGCCGATCCGAGATCGTACCTGCCCCACGATGGGCCCCAGGCCGGCCGGAGAAGCCCGAAGCCACCCACCGGGACGGAGAGTGCGAGAGGGACCTCTATGAGGGCGGTGGCTGCACCTGCGACGCCCTCGACGACTACGACCGGGAGCCCGCGAACATGGCCGACCTTGAGGACGGGATCGACGCCAGCTGGTGAGGCACTTACGCGTCGCCCGGCTGGGCACCGAGCCGAACTGAACATGCATACACAGGCTCTGAACACCGGCCCCGCCGCAGCCTGCGGCGGGGCCCTTCACTGCCCGAAAACCGCTCGCCCCTCGTCGCCCGCAGTGACATGGTCGTATGCCCACAACCCACAAATCATGAGCAGAGCACATACCCCCACGTGGCGCGAGGGGTGCAGCATTTGGCGGGTTCGGTGCAGAGGGGGTGCACTGAATGGCGGGTTCGGTCCGACCTGGGCTTTCTCTCCCTCCCCACCCGGAACGGGCGCGCACAGTCGGGGATTCGGTGCACGCCTGGTTGGGTCGGCTTCCCCCAGGGGTGCATCACGCGGAAGAATCGCGACCCCACCCCAGGAGGCCACGCCCATGACCGACACCGCCTACCCGGCGAGCGCTCCCGCGCTCGCCGACGCCGAGGAATGGCTCCTCTCCTCTCTGCGCATGACCGCGCGGGACCGCGATGGCTGGGCGTACGGCACCCTCTCCAGCCTCCTCCTCGACCACGGTCGCATCTTCACCCCCGCACCCTGGCCCGGCGGCGAGGAGCCGCCCGGCGAGCCCGGGAGGTGCTTCATCGAGTCGGTGTCCTGGGCCTGCGCCGCCGGCGGCGAGCTCGCCTACGTCGAGGGCTGGGCCTGGGACGCGTGGATGCAGCAGGAGGCGCACGCCTGGTGTGCAGGCAAGGACGGGACCGCCCGCGACCTCACATGGCCGACCCCGGGGCAGGCATACATCGGCCTCCCGGTCGACGCCCAAGCCGCAGCGCGCATCATGGGTGAACAGGTTGGGCCGCTGCTGCACGGGCGTGGGGGCATGATCTCCTCGGCGGCCGAGCAGTGGATGCGCGAGGGTATCCCCGAGGGTCTCCTCGTCGACATCGGTTGCCCAGTGCCTCGGACCTGACCCGGCCCGGCATCGTGCAGCGGGTTCGGTCGAAGGGATGCAGCTGCGCCAGCGGTCGTGGCGGGTTCGGTGGCCGGAGCTCCGCCGCCGTCTCATGACCGCTCGCAGCCCAGTTGACGCCCCGTGTCCGGATTTCCGGACACCAGTAACCGCAAGGGTTCCGGGCCTCCCGCATCACGAAAGGGGTGAGTTCGGGAGTGCGAGCACAGCACGCGGCCTGATCATGGCTACCGTCTAACCATGACGACACTCACCACGATTCCGCCCCTCGCGGACGATCTAGAGTTCCTCTCGATCGTCTCGGAGTGGAACACGGACGCGACGTATCACCAGTGGTCCGCGGCGACCCTCGTCCCGGCCACCTTCCGGCCCGCGCAGCCAGCCCGCGTGTTCGTGGTCACGAACAACAAGGGTGGGGTGGGGAAGACCACGACGGCCGTTGAGCTCGCAGCCGCCTGGGCGGCAATGGGGCTGCGCGTCCGCCTGATCGACGCCGACCCGCAGAATGCGGCCATCACGTACTGGCTCGGCGTGGAGTACCCCGAGGGCCTGCCTTTCGAGCAGCACTACAACCTGCGTCACGTCTTCCTCGGCACCCCGGAGGACCCGCGCAACCCGCACGGGCCCACCCGCGAGGTGTCTCTCGACCAGGCCACCTACCCGACGCGGTTCGAGAGCCTCTACGTCGTGCCGTGCACGCCGGACCTGACTCGCGTCGAGTACGAGCGCACCAGCAGCACAGACAGCGCCCTGCGGCACGCCATCGCCGAATCGAAAGAGCACTTCGACGTGACGGTGATCGACGCCTCTCGAACGATGAGCCTCGTCACGATCGCCTGCCTGATTGCCGCAGATGACGCGATCATTCCCGTGAAGCCAGGCGCCCTGGACGCGCAGGGCGTACTCAGCATCAACAGCACCATCGAGAAGATTCAGAGGCGGGAGAACCCCAAACTGCGAGTTGCTGCCATCCTCACCACCATGTGGGAGAAGAGCGACCTAGCTCGCGAAGTCGAGGAACAGGCCGCCGAGGACTACCCCGACGCGATCGTCTCCCCGATCAGGAAGACGACCAAGGTGGGCGAAGCCCCGGCCACGCATCGGCCGACCCGACTTCACGCCCCCCGTGCAACCGCAGTTGCCGACTACGGGCAGGTTGCCCGGCTCCTGCTTGATTCGGTGACGCCCGCATGAGCACTGTGACCCCCGGCCGCCGTCGGCGCCGACTCGGCATTTCGACCAAGGCCGCCGACAACTCGCCCGCAGACGCGACGGCAGAGGGAACCGCCGCCACGTCGAGCGATGCGGACTCCGCCGGCGCGGAGCCTGTTGGGGCGCCGGAACCTGCCGAACTCGCTCCGCAGGCCGAACCGTCCGAACCCCAGGACAAGGGCGACGACCTCCTTTCCAACTTCGGCGGCGGCCTGCCTGCCAAGGCAGAGGTTGACCTGTTCGCCCCGCAGCTCGTCGACCGGGCCCAGCTCCCGGACGCCCCCGAGGAGCGCCTCGCCGTCTACGAGGCCGCGATCGAGGCATCCCGCAGAGCTCTGGCCGACACCGTCACCCGGGCGAAGTTCCGCGCCGAGATCGAGATCGGTTTCCTCCTCGACGCTATCCGCAGCGAACCCGACCTCTACGTGCCGACCTTCGGCACGATCGAGAACTACGGCCTTACGCGGTGGGGGCTCAAGCGATCGACCATGTACGAACTTATGGACACCGCGCCGCTTCGCCTTGCCGCAGCGTCCGGAAAGCCCGTGTCCGGAAATCCGGACACCAAGGGACGCAAGGCGCTTGGACCTCCCGCGCAGCGCAAGGCGCTCGAAGCCGGCGCCGCCAACACTCAGGACGTGACCCCCGCCCCCGCGCCCACCCCGACTCGGTCACTCAAGGTCGAGTTGCTCAAGTCCGCAGCCCTCGAACTCGTCCCCGTCTGGAAAGAGGACGAAGAGACCGCGCTCGCCATACTGGCCGACGCGGTCGAGACGGCTGAGGCGTCCGGCAGGAAACTCACAGCCGCAGTGATCAGGAAAACTCGCCTCGACTGGGGCACGAGCGAGGCCCCGGGCGAGCTCACGGTTTCGGAGGAGGAGCAGCGCCGAGCGGTGAACAAGGCACTCGCGGACGCCGCCGCGGCAGCCGAGAAGCTCGTAGCGGCCCTCAGTAAGCTCGGGGGAGAGGTGCCGCCGTTCGACTGCGAGGCCGCCGACAAGGACGTCAAGGCCATCAGGGCGGCCGGACGATGGCTGAACACTCACGCCAAGGTCCCGGCCGGGATCGAGATCGTCGAGGCGGAGTTCGTCGAGTAGTAGGACGCCGACCCGCGACAGGCCCCCACGCGTGTGGGGGCCTGTCGCGTTCTTCAGTTCATCGAGGGACGGCTCATGACCGCGCCCGTCCCCGAGGAGGGTCATTCCTCGCGGCCCGCATCCTTCCCCTCCTTGATGAACCGCCCCGGATTCGCCTTCTTGGCGACCATCTCCCGGTACCAGTCCATCGAGCGAACGCCCTCCTCCTTGACGAACCCGGGATTCGGGCCGATACGGAAGCCGCCCGGCAGCGGCGTTCCGTCCGCCTTGCGCGGCACCACCGCGAGGGCCGTGGGGTGGCCGGAGGGGTAGATCACGCAGTCAGAGAGCACCGCGAGCGGGACCAGGCCGGTCGCGGTCCACGTCTTGACCATCTTCCGGTGGGCGCCGACCCGGGCCGCGCTGATCACCGCCGCCCGGATGTCGGGGCGCCACGTCGGCCGCTTGAGTGCCGGCCACGGGGCGAACTTCCCCGCCCGCTTGCCCTGGGGACGCTCGCGCATCTTGCCGATGCCGCCCTTTGCGGTCTGCTTGATCGCAGACAGCAGAGCGACGGCCTCGGGGTCGCGTTCCTTGATCGTCGACATGGTCTTGAGGAATGCCTCCTCGCCCATGTCGGCCGTCACGCCGAGATCCGCGAGGGTGGCCATGTACGCATCCCGAAGCCGGTTGTGCCACAGGTCGAGATACCCACCCGACTCCGGGCGCAGCCACGCGGCGAGGGGCTTGACGTCGATGCCGAGTTCGGCGGCGTAGGCGAGGGTCTGTGTCGCGTACCAGGCCGGGCCGGTCGGAGTCTTGCCGGTCGGCGTGAACGGCGAGGGGAAGGTGTCCGGGAGCGGCATCCATTCCTTGGTGGCCAGATGCCGAGTCCGCAGCGTGGCGCCGGACAGGTCGACCAGCCACGCGCCCGGGATCTTCTTGTCGAACTGCGGACCGTCGGTGTAGACGGCGGGACCCATGCCGACGGTGAGCCGGTTCGAGGCCGCCAGGAACGCCACGTTGAGGTCCAGGCCGACGACGTACGGGGCGCCGGTCTCGTACTCGGTCGGCTCCCTGTACCAGGCGAGGGCCTCCTCGTTGAGGACGTGCTCCGGGTCCTTGGCCTGCTCGCGCGTCCGCTCGGCGGCGAGGGGGTGCTCGTCGGGCGCCTCGGGCGGCGCGGGGTCCACCGGTTCCGACAGGGACCCGGGCACCGGGACCCGCCTCATCCGCTTCGTGCCCCGGTCGAACGCGAGGCGGGTCGGCGGACGTACAGCGTTCATCAGGGTGAGGCTGCACCCGGCGGTTCCGCCGGTCGGGCTCACGACGCGCTCGGCGTACAGGCCGAGGGTGTACGCGAGCGCCGGCGGGTCGACGGCGACGAAATCCATGTCGCCCCACCGCATGTTGTCGCCGAAGGCGCCCCACGGCACGACAGCGAAACGGACCTCGTCGCGGCCGCGGTACAGGAAGGTCCAGGCACCCAGACCGGCCCGTGACATGGTCCACCCGGCCTCTTCCACGGCCTTGACGGCGGGGTGGTCGTCCGGCACTCGCAGGTGCTTGCGGTCGTCGAGCTGTGCCGGGAGGCCGAGGGACTCGGCCGCGGACTCGGTGAGGACCAGGAGCGGCGCGGAGTCCTCGCCGTACTCCGAGATCTTGGGGGCGCCCAGACCGTACGTGAGGGCCCACTCGGCGGCCGTCGGAAGGTCGACGACTTCCGCCGGGACCTCGATGCGCTGGACGTCCGGCCGGTGGGCGATGAGGAGGCCCTCGGTCGCGTCGAGGACGAGGAGGGGCGCGGTGTAGGTGGTCTCAGTCATGGTCATCACCGGTAGTCCAGCTCGATGTAGTCAATGTCCGTGAACTTGACGTCGAGGCCGCGCAGAGCCTCGGTGTCGGCCTCGCGGAAGTACTCCCGGGCGAGACCCTCGGCGATGATCTCGTTCGCCTTGTTGTCGTCGCCGTTGCGCAGCGCTTCGAAGATCTCGGGGATCAGCTCATCGGGGACGTCCTCGGTGAGGCGGCGCATCCGGCTGTCGTCCGTGCTGCCGCCGGCGGCGGTGAATCCGAACTTCGCCCGCGTCTCGACGGTAAGACCGCGTTCCCTTGCTTCGGCCTCGGCCTTGGCCCGTACGCGCGGCTGGTGATCCTTGGTCACCTCCGTTGCGAGGCGGTCGAGGATCTCCGGCTTGCTCTTGCTGATGTCCCGGTCGCCCTTGACGTACCGCTGCACCGTGCGACGCGAGACGCCGAGACGCTCCGCCACCTTGGCGGTGTCTCCCTTCTCCTTGCGCAGCAGTGCGTTGAAGCGGCCTTGGATCGTCTTGGGGATGTCGCGGGTCTGAAACCGCGACTTCATGGCGTCGATGACCTTTCCCATGCTGGACACGGCTCCCATCAGGCGATCTTGAAGACTTGGGCGTTGGGCGGGATGACGGCAAGCTCGGGTTGCAGGCATACGACGCCGCCGCAGAAAACCTGACCCGCCTTGCTCCTGAACGGTGTGTCACAGATCCGGCAGTCGACCTGCCGTTCCGTCACCTCACCCGTGGCCGCCAGTCGGGCCGGGACGACGTACTCCGCCGGCAGCTTGCGCAGCAGCTTGGACAGATAGCCGCCGGGGCGGTACGCCTGCCGGTTCTTGGACGCGTCCAACGCCCGGAGGAGAGCCTCCTCCGGCCACCCGTTCCGCAGGCACCACGTCACCGACTTGACCGCGTTCGCGCGCTCCTCCTCGGTGTCGCCGACGAACCAGCGAACGCGCTCGATGACCCCGGCCGCCACCGTCGGCGCCTCGTCCCACGCAGCCCCGACGAGTCGCGCAGCCGTGAGCCCGCTCATGAGCGTGAAGCGGTCCGGCAGGCGCCCCAAGTTCTTTCCGTCCCC
Organism: Streptomyces sp. NPDC059534; assembly: GCF_042743475.1. Classification (NCBI taxonomy): domain Bacteria; kingdom Bacillati; phylum Actinomycetota; class Actinomycetes; order Kitasatosporales; family Streptomycetaceae; genus Streptomyces; species Streptomyces sp. NPDC059534. The sequence continues at coordinate 11,582 of NZ_JBHWAQ010000061.1, read as the reverse complement.
CGTCGTCACCGGCACAGGGCGGAACGTGACAAGGTCCGCGCGGATCAGGTGCGCCCGGTGCCGTTCGGCCGTCCGCAGCGAGATTCCGGCCGCCGCCGCCAGCTCGGGCATGGACACCTGCCCTTCCCAGCCGAACCCGGCGAGGGCGATGAGGCACCGAGCGCACGTCGGGTCGGGTGCCAGCACTCCGGCGGCCCACTCCTGGGGCCCGAAGAGAACGGGCTGACCGATGCCCGCCGTGATCGGCGTCCGGCGGTCCGCGTCGACCCGGCCGGTGGCGAAGAGGTGGGCAAGGTGATTCTGTGTCGCCCGCTTCTTGAGGCCGACAGCTGCCCCGATCGCCTCCGCCGTGGGCGGGAGGTCGTTGGCGGCGCCGTCGAGGTCTCTCATCGTCTGACTGTCCTTGAGAGCCGCGAAGATCTTGCAGCACGACGGGCAGTCGTCCGGCGAGATGTCGCGGTGTGCGCGGCTCAATGCCACGAATCGGCCTTTCCGGCCTCTGCGGTGTTGGCCCCGGGGACCCGTGGGTACACTCGCAGTAGACCTAGAGCGGTCCATGGAAAGCCCTGTCGGATACGGAGGCGGAATCTCCCCGACGGGGCTTTTCGCATGGAGTGGAGCGGATTGGAACGGGATCAGGGCTGTCGAGCCCGATGCGCCCGTGGAACTGCGACTCAGACCGCGATGACCTGCTGTCGCCTGCCGACCGTCGCGAGACGGCGCCTGTCGAGCTTGCTTACCGCGTGCGTCGGACCGGCGACGAGGTCCGGGACCGGCACGCCGTAGTGGGTGGACAAGTTGTCGATGTCGGTGAGGGACCAAGCAGCAAGCCCGCTTTGCTTGCGGCTCAGCTGCCCCTGCGTGATGCCGATGCGCTCCGCCAACTCGGTCTGGGTCTCGCCGCACGCGTGCATCAGAGCGGCAACGGTGATGCGGAGCGTCCCCACGGTGGTGCTCATGTCGCTGGCGGCTCGACGCCTGCCCATATGCCTGCACCTCATTCTTTATGAGTTGAACTCATAACGACTGACAGACCGATCCGGATCTTTCTGGTCGGTCGGCGCCCACTCTTCCAGGCTTTCAGCTCAACTTCAAGTCTGGCTTGTAGTCGAACTGGGGACGTGTCATCCTCGATCCATGACCAACGACACCGAATCCCTCGACGACCTTCGCAAGAAGGTGGAAAAGCTCGAAGAGGACGCCGCCAGATTCAAGGCCCGTCTCCTGGTGGCCGCCGTTGCCGAGGCCGTCACCTCCGACAAGTACGGCCACGTGTCCGCCGTCGCACGCCGCGCCGGCATCACCGGCCAGTACCTCCGGGACCTCGTCGAGAAGCAACACCCCGGGTGGCTCGCCGAGGCCGCACGCAACCGCGAGGCCCGCAAAGCGAAGACCAAGGACGGGACGCAGGCCGCGGCCTAGGCGAAGACCTTTCACGCTCGACGGTCCCCGACGATGACCCACGGAAGGAAGCTGATGGACAGCCAGCGTCACATCCACCGCGAGCTCGCGGCCGGTCCGGGCGGCGAACAGGCCCGCCCGCCCGTCGCCGTGGTCCTCGACGAACTCCCGGCCGTGTTGAGGCACATCCCCCAGACCCGCAGCCTCGCCGAGCAGATCCTCACCGCCGGGCGCCGCCCACAGGACCTCACCCCCCGGGGAGCCGAGGCATGAGCGCACTGCCGGCAGAAGAGCCCATCGACCCGTTCCACACCCACCCGCACGGCGGCCCCCGTACCGTCACCCAACTGCGAGCCGCCCTCTCCGCAGCCTCGCCGGCGGACCGGGAACAGTTCGAGGCACAGCTCGGTGAACTCGACCTCGACGACCCCGAGGAGTACGCCGCCCTTGTCCGTGCATGGCGGCACCGCCTCGTCATGCGCACCCGCCCCGAGATCCTCGCCGCCGTCGCCGCCTCGACCGACCCGACCGCGCCGCGCTACAGCTCCGAGGAGATCCTCGCCGACGGCCAGGCGCCCGGCCGGTGACCGCCGACCCCCCGTGGGCAATTGCCTACAGCGAGACCGGCCGCGCCGGACTGGCCACGGCCACACCCGAGGAGCGCGCTGCGGTTCTCGGATTCGAGAAGCAGGCAGCTGCCTCCCCGTACACCTGCGGCGAGCTGTACCCGGACCGCGTCGGCGGCCTCTACACCGCCCAGCTCTCCGTCGGTGGCCGTTACGCGTGGACCAGCGTCCTGTACCGAGTCGATGAGGTCCGGCGCGAGGTGCTCATCGTGGCCATCGTTTCCGGCCCGTGAGCGGTAGGCACCGCAGTAGGGAAACGAGAGCGCCCGCCCCCTAAGAGGGCGGGCGCTCTCGTTTCCCGGCCGGGTCGTTCCAGTCACCGCAGCGGCACGAGGTGCCGCAGGATGGTCGAGCCGTTGGCGACCTTGACCGCTACCTCTACCTCAGCCCTGGATCTCCATCGTCACGCGGTGGTGAAGTGGCGCCGTCGTGACCGTGACGAAGAGCGTGTCGCCCTCGGCGGTCTTGGCGATGCTGACCACTCGGAATCCCGGGCTTCCTTCCGGCATGCCAAGGGCCTCTGACGCGGCGGGGTCCATGGGCTCCGCTGTGATCTCGCAACGAGTGCGGTCTACCGTCCACCCCAACCAGTCCGCCGCACGCATGCCGTGCGGCGGCTTCATCGGGGGCGCGCCGACCGGGGCCAGCATAGGCGGGACTCCTTCGTGTCCCTCGGGCCTGCGGCTGGCGATTTCGTAGGGCAGGGCCGTGAGCTTGTGCTGCACCGGCACGCCGTCCACGCGGCGAACTCGATGCCGTTCCACGACATCGGACCCTTCGGTGAAGCCCCACTCCACCCATTCGACAGGGGCCGTGCTCTGCCGTACGAGGTAGGTCTCTTCGGTTGCCTCACCACCGGACCCGTTGGGCTGCCACGCCTCCCCCTGGGTGAGGTCCGGCGGGGCGTAGGTACCGAGGTAGGCATCGGCACTCGGCCCGGCCGCGACCGTGGTGCCGCTACCGGCGGCCGTACGGGTGAGTCCCAGCGCGGTAAGAACCGCGTAGGCAGCCGCAGCAGTCTGCTGGCTCACGCCGTACCGCTCGGCCAGATCCCGGACGCTCGGCAGGCGGGCGCCGTAGGCGTATTCACCTGCGGCAATGCCCTTCCTGATTTCGGCGACGATGCCGTTCGCATTCATGGTCATGTCCTCCCGCTTTCCTGGGTCCCTCCAGGCTATCGGTGTCAAGAAGTATCGCCCCAACAGGGAGCGCGTCAAGTAAGTTGTAAACCATCTTGACACTTTGCTTCGGGATCTCTAACTTCATGGTCACGAGGGATGCCAGTGGGTCCCAGGGGTGCAACCCCGGGACCCACCAGGCCACCGCGACGCAAGTGCGGGGACCTGCCGCCCGAAAGGACAGGGCGTCCGCCGGACCAATCCAGGTGAGTGGAGGACCGACATGACCAGTGTGAGGGATGAGGAGCGCCGGGCCGCAGCTGCGGCGATGGAGGCGGCGCGGGAGGCGGCGCGGAACGCGCTGATCTCGGCGCAGGAGGCCGCGTCACGGCTGGCGGAGACTCTGGCCCACGCGGCGCAGGCGGGGGGTGCGCAGTGAAGATCACCTACATCCACCTCGGGCCGGGCCCGGAGACTCTCCGGTTCGAGAGCGAGTTCACGGTGCAGGCCGCGTATGCGGCGATCGGCATGAACACGGTGGCGGGTTTCCTGCCGGAGCTTTTCACGCTCGACACGCGGGGCGAGTGCCTGCGGACCCCGGGGGGCGAGTCGCTCCGCGTGATCGCCCTGACCGGGGGATCGGGGAACGTGCTCAGCGCCCTGGCGTTCACGGGGGGCTGCTGATGTACGGGCAGATGCGAGTGCTCCTGATTGACCGGGCCGTCGCCGCTGTGGCGGCGGCGGCCCGGGTCGCCCGACTCGCGGCCCGTCTCGCGACGAGGACGTCGATGGGGCCGACCGACCTGTACGCCGCCGTCGCCACGGCGCGGTTCATGGCGGCGCACGAGCTGATCGAGCGGGCCGCCGACGCCGTCGAGGAGTCCGGCGACCCGGACATCGACCTGATCCAGATCAACACCCCGCTGTGGTTCGGCGGGATCACGATTCACGAGGAGACCCAGGGATGAGCACGACGAGCAGCGGCCCGTACGACTGGGCCTCCGACACCGAGACCTTCGCCCCGGAGCAGCCGGCCCGGCCCTCGCCGCCGCCGCGTCAGCGTCCGTCGGACTCCTTCTCCGACTGGCCCGACGAGACCCCCGCCCCCCGACCCGCCCGCCCGCGCCGCGCGACCGGTGTCGCCGAGGCCGCGGGTGCGGCGGCCGGTGCGTTCGTGGGTGGTGTCGGCGGTTCTGTCCTGCCGCCGGTCAGCGTCACCGTGAACCGCAGTGGTGGCGGCGGTGGCCGTGGGAACGGTGGTGGCGGTGGTGGCCGGGGCGCGGCGCCCGCCGATGGCGGGGCGGACCGTCACCAGGGCGACCGGATGATCTACGCGATCGAGAAGATCGAGATCCGCTCCGACCGGGACATCCTCGCCCTGGCGAAGGCGATCAACTACTTGGGGCGGGAGCTGCACCTGATCCTGGGGATGCGCGCCGAGGAGATCAACGGTGTCTTGAGCACCTACAAGGGCAAGTGGTACACGTTCGGCGCGAGCAGCCGGATCAAGGCTCGACTGGTCTCCGCGCACCTCAAGGTCAGCGCCGAGGCGGCGAAGGCGCTCGGCGTCGGTGCCTTGAAGATGGCCAGTGCGTTTGACCGGCATTTCGTGAAGCCCGAGGCCGAGGCTAGGCGTGCCCGCTCCGGCAAGACCGGCCCCCGTAAGACGTTCACGATCGGGGAGGGCTGACCGATGACGCGGAAGAAGTCTGGGGCCGAGACTGCGGCCCAGGCCGCCGGCTCCGAGCTGGTCGCAGTCGGCAGGTCCGCCGGTAAGGCCGTGGGCGGTTATCTGCTGGGCAAGGCGTTGCCGTACACCCCGCCGTGGATCGCTGCCGCGGCGCTGCCGCCGGCGGCCGGGGCGGCGGTGAACCTGATGTGGGGCGACGCGGCGATGTCGGCTGGCCTCGCGTCGGCCGGGATCGCGCTTGGCGGCGCGGCCCTGGCGGCCGTCACCTGGAAGACCTCCGGCTCGAACACCAAGTTCCGCAAGTTCCGGCGGGCGCAGGCGACCGCGACGGTGGCAGCCGGGATGGGCTGGCTCACCTGCGCCGTCTCTGCCGGGCCGTTCGGGCGGCCGATGCTGGACCTCTGGGTCATGGGGGGTGCGCTGCTCGCCGCGTCCTGGAACGCCCGTCAGATCATGTCCAACGGCCAGGGGTCGGACCCGGAGGTCGAGGAGACCAACGGCGGGCTGGGCAAGCTTGCGGAGGCGATCGGCTGGGAGAAGGTCACCGTCAAGGAAGCCAAGGGCACCGGCAAGGGCACGGTGAAGGCACAGATTGCGGTTGCCCCGGGCGGGACGATCAGCGCGGTGCAGGCGACGGCGGCCACGGTCGCGGCGGCGCTCCAGGTTCCGCCGTCCGGGGTGATCGTCACCCCCGACCCGGAGGACGCCTCGCGCGGCATGATCTCGATGCGTGTCGCCGACCTCCTCAAGGACGGCGTGGCGTTCATGCTTCCCGACACGTTCGGCATGCTGCCGACGGAGCCGATCCCGCTCGGGATGTACGCCGACGGCGAGATCTGGGCCATCGACCCGTTCAGCGCGGCGATCCTCCAGCACGTTCTTGTCATGGGCGTGACCGGCGCGGGGAAGTCGGAATTGCTGCGCACGCTCCTGGCGCACCTGGGCGCCCGCCAGAAGATGAGCATCTTCCTCATCGACCTGGCCAAGGGCCGCCAGACGGTCGGGCACATGGCCGACTGCATCGACTGGTTCGTCCAGGACCCCAAGGAGGCCAAGCGGCTGCTCAAGTCGCTCCCGGCCGCCATCAAGGCGCGCGGCAGTGTGCTGGCGGAGGAGGGCCTGGACCAGTGGTCCCCGGAGTCGTCGCTCAACGCGGTGCTGCTTTGGGTCGAGGAGGCTGCTGACGTCGCGGACTTCGACGAGCTGGAGAAGATCGCGAGGGCCGCCCGCTCGGTCGGTATCTGGCTTGGCGTCAGCCTCCAGCGCGCCACCTGGACCAACATTTCCACCGACGTCCGCGCGAATCTCCAGGGCTCCGTCTGCATGGGCGTGGACGACGCGGGCGACGCGGGTTTCTGCCTGCCGGACTCCGTCGTCGACGCCGGCGCCATCCCGGCCTGGGGCAGCGACCGGCCCGGGTACGGCTTCGCGACCGGCATGGGCATCCCGCAGGACCGCTGGACGATGGAAGCCCGCTCCTCCCTCACCCACCGCGCGGTCCTGGCCGCCCTCGTCCAGGTCGCCGCCCCGCACCGCGACCCGCTCGACGCGACCACAGCCAACGCGCTCGGCCAGACCTATGCCCAGCGCGCCCACCGGGGCACCAACCGCACGACTCCGGGCATCGAGGCGTCGGCCGCCGCGGCATTGGACGCGCTGCGCGCTGCCATCGCCGCCGCTCCGGCCGGAGCCGTTGCTGTTCCGGCCGCCGCTCCGGCCGCCGCGATGCCCGCTCCGGCCGCCCCGGCCCCGGTCACGGCCACCCCTCCGGCCGCCCCCGTCGTCGCTCCGGCAGCCCGGCCCTCGATTCCGGCCCCGGCCACGGCCAACTCCGCCCACGACACCGAGGACACCGCCGACATGACCGACATCGAGGAGGCCGCCGCCATGGAGCTCCAGGACGCCTACGACGAGATCATGGGCGCCATCCCCGCCGACCCTGAGCCGGACGCCGACTACGCCCGCCTCGGCCTGGACGACGACGTCATCGACGCCGACCCGGACTCGGACATGGAGTTCGAGCAGCGCGATCGGATGTCGACCGACGCGGCCCGCCACACCCTCTACGCCGAACTCGACGGCTGGGTCACCACCGGCCGCCTGGAATTCGCTCCGGCGGACCTGATCCCGGTGACCGTGGCCGCCGGCCGTGGGCGGCCGTGGCTCCAGGGTGAGCTCAAGCGCCTCGTCGAGTCCGGCCTCCTCCAGCGCGACGGCCACGGCGCCTACACCATCCTCCACTCCCCCCTCCAGCCCGCGTAGCTGTCACCGAACGTGACGATCTGACAGTCAGGGGACGCTCTGACTCCTGACTGTCAGACGGCCGGGGGGCCTATAGAGAAGTCACATATTTCCGCAGGTGACACCACCTGACAGTGGGTTCTGACTGTCAAAGTCCCCGGCCTGACACCCCACCTGACTATCACCCACAGTGAGGATTTCCATGTACGTCGGACGCCCCGAGGGCCTGGTCCGCAAGCAGCAGCAGGCCGCGGCCATCGCCGCCGAGATCGCCGCCCTGATGACCCAGATCGAATCCCTCGGCATCGGCCCGTGTCTGCCCGTCCAGGGCCGGATCGCCGGGCCCTCCTTCGACATCCGCCGCACCGAACGCGGCTGGACCGCACGCGCCTGACCCCCGCCCCGCCGACCCTGCCGAGGAGACTCCCGTGGAACCCCAGCCCTCCCCCAAGACCACCGCCCTCGCGGCCGACCTGATCGCCGCCGTCGAGGACGCCATCGCCCCGGCCGCGCCTGTCGTCCCCATGGCGACGTCATACCGCGACACCACCCCGGAGCCCGTCATCGGTGACGCCCTCCCGGTCGCCCAGCCGGGTCGGCCGCCGATGTCCCAGAAGGCCACCGACGCCTCCGTCGTGATGCTCGCGGGCGGCGCCGGAGTCCTCATGGCCGGCACCGGAGCGGGCGTGGCCCTGTGGGCGCTGGCCGGGGTCGACCCGCTCACCCTCGGCCTCGCCGTCGGCGCGCCCGTCGCGGTCGTCGCCGCCCTCGCCCGGCTCGTCCGCCGCGCCGGGCAAGCCGCGCAGCAGGCCGCCCCGGTGACGCACCACCATCACTACGCCGGGCCCGTTCGTCAGACCCACAGCCACCAGACGACCCAGGCGCGGGGCATGTTCGCCCGCAGCACCACCGACGCTCGCCACTGACCCGCCTTTACACCCCCAGACACGCGAGAGGGGCCAGGAGTTCGCACCTCCCGGCCCCTCGTACGACCACGGAGGAACCCCGTGACGCAGATGGAAACCTACCCGCCCGGCCTCAACGGCCACCCCCGTCCGACCGCTCCGGTCGTACCCGGCTCCGCTCCGGATGTGAGGGCCGGTGCTCCGGCTGTCACTGGCAGGGGGCAGACTGCCCGGATGAGCGAGACTCTGACGGACACCCAGACCCCGGCCACCCGGGAGGCCATGGCCCCGGCCAGTCCGGACGCGGCCGGGGCCACTCCGGCGGCCACCCCGGCCACTCCGGGCACCCGGAAGGCCGCTCCGCCCGCCCCTCGCAAGGGCGGCCCGGGGCGGCCGGGCGAGGAGACCGCAGGGGTGTCCATGGCCCCGGCCACGGGCGCCCTGGCCCCCGGCCATCTGGCCACCCTCCAGGCCGCCGACCGCTCCCAGAAATGGGTTGGCCGGCTGCTCCTGGGTGTGGCCGCCGTGGGCATGCCGCTGGTCGGCATCATCGGATTCGCCGCCTCCTACAGCGCCCTGCGCGAGTTCGCCGTGTCCATCGGCCTGAGCGACGGGCCGTTCTTCGGGTCACTGGCCCCCTGGTTCCCGATCGGCATCGACGCCTCGATCGTCGCCCTCCTCGCCCTGGACCTCGTGATGGTCCGCCGGGGCACTCCCTGGCCGCTGCTCAGGTTCGCCGCCCACGCGATGACCCTGGTCACCGTCCTTTTCAACGCCACGTCCGAGGCCGTCAGCTCGCAGGACGCGGGAGTGTGGGCCAGTCTCTCCGCTGAACCGCTGGCCGCCGCCGGTCACGCAGTGATGCCCATCCTTTTCGTCCTCGGCGTCGAGGCGGCCCGGCGGCTACTGATGCACGCCGCCCGGATCGCGGACGGTACCCAGACCGCCCGCATCCCCCTGCATCGCTGGGTGCTTTCCCCCATCCGCACCGCCCGTCTGTACCGGCGCATGCGGCTGGCCGCCGTCCGCTCGTACACCGACATGGTCGAGCGGGAGCAGGCACTGGAGGGCTACCGCGTCTGGCTCACCCAGGAGCTTGGTGGCAGCCTCAAGACGGCGACGGAGGAGCAGCTCCTCCCGATGACGATGGCGCCCCGCGGCTACACCGTCGAGGAAGCGCTCGCGCTCCCGGCGAAGTGGAAGGCGGAGGCCGACGAGCGCAAGGCGGAGGAGGAGGACCGCAAGGCGGAGGCCGAGGTAGCCGAGGCGGAGCGCGAGGCCAGCCTCAAGATCAAGCAGCTGGAATCGAACAGCCGGATCAAGGCGGCCGAGAGCCGGATCGCCGCCGCTACCCGTACGGCGGCCGCACGATCGGAGTCGGAGGCGGTGCAGGCGGAGTCACAGGCGGAGACCGCCCGGGTGCTCGCGGAGTCCGCGACGGACGCGGCGCGGCTGCGGGCGGAGCAGAACCGGCAGGCGGCGGAGCGCCTCGCACAGACGGAGACAGAGGCGATGGAGTCGGCGGAGGCCGCCGCCGCACGCCACCGCGCGGCCGAGGACGACAAGGCCGCCGCCGACATCGCGGCGACCGCCGCCCGGACCCGGCTGGAGACTGCCCGCCAGATCGAGGAGGTGGAGCGCCTGGAGACCCAGGCGGCGGCGGCGGCGGCCCGGCGCGCTGCCGACACCCTCGCCGTGGCCGAAGCCACCCGCCAGGCCGCGACCCTGGAGCGCCAGGCCAAGGAAGAACTCGCGGCCGTCATCCGCGCGGAGGCCGCTATCGAGGCGGCCGAGGACTTCATCCGTCTGACCTCCCGCGAGCGCAACACTCGCCGCGTCGCCCGCATGCTGCTGGCCGCTCACCCGGACGGCACCCCCGCCACCGCGATCAACATCAAGGCCCTGCCCCTGAGCGACATCATGACCCGCCTCGCCGTCTCCCAGACGACTGCCGGCGAGCTGCGTGCTGACGCGGTGGCCCTGCTGGTGACGGGCTACACCCCCGGCGCTGCCGAGGAGATGCACCAGAGCTGACCACGCGCCACGGAGCCCGAAGGGCGGCACCCATCCAGGTGCCGCCCTTCGGCGTCTTCGTGTGCAGCGCGCGGTTAACGCCGTCCGCCCCGCCACCGTCGCCGCGACTCCCCCTCAGCCTCCTGCGTGGCCGACGCTGACGACTCGGTGTGACCCTGGCCCGGAACTGCCGGTTCGATGGCCGTCCGCTCCGGCGCGGGAGACAGCGCCCTCAGCGCGGAACGCAGATCCTCGATGTGGTCTTCCTTCGCCGCGAGCTGTTCACGTAGGAACCGGGCCTCGGCCTGAGCCAGGGCGGCCGCATGCCGCGCCTCGGCCAACTCCAGCGCGTGCGCCTGTTCACGCACCCGCCCAGTCTGCGCGACGTCGTCGCCCTCCCCGGCCGCCGTCGATCCCTCGGCCGGAAGCTTCGGCCCGCCGAGCGCCCCTCCCTCAGGAGGGGCCGGGGCGTTGACCCGGAAGCCGGCCGCGAGCAGCGCCTCGACGGGGATCAGCCACCCCCGGGCCTCGTCCTGCACGCACCCGGGCAGATCCCCGGCCTCCCGCCGCCGCCGGATTGTCGAGCGGCTCACCCCGCACGCCGACGCGGCCTCACGCTGGGTCAGAAGAGGGCGGCTCATACTCATGCCCCTATCCTCCCCGCCCACCGATACCGCCCATCGCCCGACCCACCCGACCCGTCAGCCCCGCCACGATGTTCCGCGCGAAGACGGTCCTGGCCGACTGGGACGCCTCCATCGACATCTACGGCAGCCTCACCCCCCGGCGAGGCCCGCCGGGACGCCGACCTCGCCGACAGCTCGCCGCCCGGTGGGGGAGGCTCGCCGTTGAACGGACGAGGGGGCGTCGAACCTGATCAGGTTCGACGCCCCCTCGTCTGCGGCTGTCTTACAGGGCGTTGGACGCCAGTGCCTCTACTGCGGCGGAGAATGCAGCCGCTGGCACGACGACCGTGGGCCCCTGGGAGACCTTGGAGTCCCGCACGCACGCCCATTCGCGCACCTGCGCGACCTCGACGCATTCGTTGCCGTTGGGGCCACTGGCCGACGCCTTCCGGAATCGGGCCTCCGCGAGCTCCTCGGCGGAGGGCTTGTTCCTCGTCATTTTCGGTACTCCTCGCTGGCTGCGCTCATGATCTGGAGGGACGCGGTGGTATCGGCGGCCTGGCTGTGAAGGTAGTCGATGGCGGTGGTGTAGATCTTCACGCCTTCGGCGGTATCCAGGTAGAGCCCGCCGCTGAGCATCTCGATATAGGCGGATGTGATCCCGCCGGCAGTGATCGTCACGCAGTGCCCGACGCCCGCAGCGTGCGCGCCAGCGGACCAGGGGAGGATCTGGATGTCGATGTTGGGGCGTTGGGCCTGCTCGATCAGGTGGTCTATCTGCGCGGCCATCACCTGACGTCCACCCACCTCTCGTTGTAGGACTGCTTGGTCGAGGACCACCCAGAGATGCAGCGGTTCAGCCTTCGTTAGTACTGCAACGGTCCTTGTCGTGACGGTTGGGCAGGTTCGGGTGGTGTGTGGCCGCGTCGTTTGTGGTGGCTGACGCGGGCTTGGTGTTGGCG
>NZ_JBHWAQ010000060.1:0-27931 GCF_042743475.1 Streptomyces sp. NPDC059534 | reverse complement strand
GCGCCACCCCCGCAACTACCTGGCCTTCCTCGGCCTCGCCGCAGCCATCTGCTGCTACAAACGACTCCTCCGCCTCACCACATAGGACACGGTCTTATTCCGACCCGGAGCGCCGGCGGACGGCTGTTCAAGTTACTGAACAAGACGGCCACTACGCCGTCCCGCAGCACACTCACCAGGTACTGGTGTACAGAGGCGGGGCCGCGTACATCCAGGGAGCGCAGAACGCGTTCCGTATCGGAACACGCACACCACAACGGTAAGAGGCTAGGCCGGATCGCCTTCAGTCAGTCTTGCCGTCCAGGAGCTCCAGCGCCTCCTCCCACCGGAAGCGCTCCGCTCCCCCTCCGGCCTTGGGCCGGTGCGGCTCGTACGACCCGACCAGCACGCCCATCTCCCGCAACTGGTCCAGGCTCCGGCCGTACGCCGGGTGCGCGGCCATGGCGGCGTTCACGTACGGCAGCACGGCCGTCGGGATCCCCATCCCGTACGCCTCGCACAGGATGCCCAGAGCGAGGGTGTCGGCGATTCCGGCGGCCCACTTGTTGATGGTGTTGAACGTGGCGGGCGCGACAGCGATGGCGTCGGCGGGCGGGAGGGGGCGGGAGTCGCCTGGTCTGCGCCAGGCCGAGCGGATCGGGTAGCCGGTCTGGGCCTCGATCGCCTCAGTGTCGAGGAAGCCGAGCGCTTGAGGCGTGGCTATGACGCCGACACCCCAGCCTCGCTTCTGCGCTGCAGTGATCAGCTTGTGGGCGTCGCCCGCGATGCCAGCAGCACAGACGACGACGTACAGGAACGGCTGTGCGGTCACGCGGGGACTCCCAGTCGGCGGCTGAAGTGGTGGAGCTCGGGCAGGGTACGTCGTCGGTCTCGGGCGGCCATGTCGGCGACCAGGTCGCGGACGGCGGGGCGGCGTACGTCCTGGGCGGCGCAGGTCTCGGCGATGCGGAGGGCCTGGTAGCCCTCGGCGAGGCGGCCCTGCTGGCTGTAGGCGCGGGCGGCTTCGACCCAGAGCGCTGCTCGTCGTTCGGGGGCGGGGATGTGTCGGCGCATGAGGGGTGCTGCGGCGTTGAGGGCGATGCCTGCGTCGCCGAAGGACACCGAGGCGCTGACGGCGTGGATCGCGACGTTGGTCGGGCTGAAGTTGGCCCAATCGTCGGGCTGGTCGAGTGCCACGTACCGGGCGACCTCTCGTGCCTCGTCGAGGAACTCCCGGGTGGCGGCGCGATCGCCGCCACGGCTGGCCGCAGTCGCTCCCCGCAGGAGGAGCAGGCCGACGGCGGCGAGGTACTGGGGCGAGTGCCGATCGTAGGAACCGGAGAGCTGGCCCGCGGTGTGGCGGACGAGTGTGACGGCTTGGGCGGTGTGCTTCTCGCGGGTCAGGACGTGGGCGTGGAGGCGGACGCTGGAGGCGAGGACGACGGTATCGCCGGAGCGCTCGGCCTCTGCCATGGCGCGTCCCACCGCCAACCAGGCATTGCCCTGGTCGCCCTGCTTGAGGAGCAGACTCGTCAAGGTCCGGTACGCGGTGGCCAGAAGCCCGGCCGTCTCCTCGGCGTTGCAGTGGTCACCGGCCGCCTCCCGCAGATCGGTGATCAGGCCAGGCAGCATCGCCTCCAGCTCCGCGTAGCCGCAGGTGCAGAAGAGGCGGCGGGCGGTGGTGAGTCTGTCCCGCAGGGGCTGAATCTCTCCGTTCCACGAAGAGGCGGTGGTGGCTCGGGGGCTGGGGAGGAGTGCGCGGACGAGGTCGTCATGGGCGGCGGTGGCGGGCGTGGCCGGGGTCGTGAGGGAGGCGATGCTCGCGGCCAGGAAGGTACGGCGGCGCATGTCTTCTGTCTCAGGATCGTCGGGGTGCGGTGCGGTGGACGAGTCAGCGTCGCTCAGACCGAGGAGGTATGGCGGAATGCGGAGTTCGGCAGCGACGGCGCGTAAAACGCGGATGTCGTCCGTGCCTCGTCCGCCTTCCAGGCGGCTGAGCTTGGACTGGTGGTAGCCCAGGGCGGCAGCGACGTCGTTCTGCGAGCGTCCGCTGAGTTGGCGGGCGCGCTTGATCGTCTCGCCGATCTTCTCGGCTTCGGTCTTCACGTCGGCCATCCATGCCCTTCCGTCCGTGTCGAGCATGCCCGTGCGGGCGAGCGTATGCGAGCCGCACGAGGCCGTCATGCAGCTTCTGCATAGCCGATGCACCACAGGCACAGGCCATCGTGAACACGGCGCGTTCCACGGTTCCTTGGGCTGGTCGATCCCATCCCTGGAGGCCGCTCGTGGAAGCGCATCAGATCACCTTCTCCGTTCTGCCGACGCCGGCTGCCGTGACCATGGCACATCGGCATGTGCGGGACACCGTCCAGGACTGGACGGATACGTCCCCGGATTCCGGCGTCGCCCACACGGCCGAGGTGGTGTTCAGCGAACTCGCGACCAACGCGATCCGGTTTGCCAAGCACCACCCGATCCCCGTCGCCGTCCGGCTGACCGGTGCGGTGTTGCGCATGGAGGTCCACGACCGCGGCCCCGCGTTGCCCGCCCCGACGCTGCCGGACGACGACAGCGAGGGCGGACGCGGCCTCTTCCTCGTCGGCGTGCTGGCCGACCGCTTCGGAACGACACCCACGAACTCCGGCAAATCCTGCTGGGCCGAGATCGACATAGTCGAGCCTTCACCCGTCGCGGCCACGACCACCGCATCCCTTCCCGTGCAGAGGAGTTACACGTGAGCACCCGCGTCCCCGCCCTCACGGCCCAGGTGATCGCGATCCGGCCCGGCCGGCCCCTCGCCGGCGCCGTGACCGTCGACGGATCGAAGAACGCCGCGCTTCCCCTGATCGCCGCCGCAGCAACCCTCCTCCGCCCCGTGCAGCTCAGCAATGTCCCTGCCAGCTCCGACGTCCAGACCCTGCTGGACCTGTTGCGGCAGGCCGGTTGGAACACTGCGCAGCTGGTCGGCGACCGTCACACCGCGCTGGTTCTCCCCGCCGACTCCGCGCCGCCACTCGACGGGCTGGGCGAGCAGGCGTCTCGCATCCGGGCCTCGTACTACCTCGTCCCCGCCTTCCTCCCGCTGCACGGCCGAGCCCGGCTTCCCTGGCCGGGCGGTTGCCGGATCGGCGACCGGGGCATGGAGCAACACTTCAAGGTCTACGAGAGCTTCGGTGACCGAGTCCGAGTGGACGACAAGGGGTATGTCGTCGAGGCAGGCAAGCCCGTCAGGGGCACCGTGTCTTTGGTACTGCCGTTCCGTTCGCGTGGGGCGACCGTCGTCGCGATCCTGCGGGCGGTGGCCGCGGGTACGCCGCTGTGTCTCGGGCAGCCGAACCTCTCGCCGGAGGTGCTCTGTGTCCTGAACGCCCTGTCGTCGGTGGGCTACGAGTGCCGTTCCGGCGAGCGCGTGCTCACGATCGTCCCGCCGTCGCCTATCTCGGCGGACGCCGCCGCCTGGAAGGTTCCGGGGGACAAGATCGAGGCCGGAACGCTGGCCTGTGCCGTGGCCGCGACCGGCGGTACGGCACGGATCGACGGCGTCCACGCCCCTGACGTCACGCCGCTGATCGCCGCCCTGCACAAGATGGGCATCCCTACGGCCGAAGAGTCCGGGGCTCTCGTAGTGCACGGTCAGGAGACCCGGCCGACCGGCCGACCTCTTCGAGCGCTGGCAACCCTCGCCCCCGGCGGCCTGGACGCCGACTTCGAGCCGCCGCTCCTCGCCCTGGCCCTCGGATTCCCCGGCACCCACCTCTTCTCGGACCCGATCAACCCCGGGCGCCACGGCAACCTCATCCCGCAGCTCGTCCGCCTAGGCGCCACCATCACGGAAGTCTCCTCCACCGAGTGCCGGCTCACCGGCCCGCAGCGCCTGACAGGATCCGGGGTCGAGGCAACCGACATCCGCACCGGCTCCGCCCTGATGGTCGCCGGGCTCACCGCACGAGGCGTCACCACGCTCGGCGGAGTCGACCAGCTGCGCCGTGGACACGCCGACCTCCCCGGCAAGCTCCTCGCCCTGGGAGCCGACATCTGCGAGGTCACCCCGTGACCACCACGAGACGCCTACAGCGGATCATCGCCACGACCGACTTCCACTCGGCCTTCGACGCCGCCCTACCGATGCTCACGTATTTGCACTCCGCGCGGCACGACAGCCTCGTCGTGGACTGCGGAGACTTCTTCGAGGGCACCGGCTACTACCGGCTCAGCCACGGGCGGATCGAACGAGACGTCCTCGTCCACCTCTACGACGCGATCGCCCCGGGCAACCACGGCTGGGCTCACCACTTCGAGCCCGAGCTTCACCGCATCACCGTGTGCGCGAACGCCGTCGACGACCGCACCGGCAAGCCTCTCTTCCACCCGGTGCGGCTGGTACACATCGGCATGCGACGAGTGGCGGTCACCGGCGTCATCGGCCCCCAGGCGTTCAACGCCGTCCCGGCCGAACAACGGGCCGGCCACCGTGTCATCGAGCCGGTCCGGGCTCTGCGAGAGCTGATGCTGGCCCACCACCACGAGGCCGACTCGTGGGTCGTGCTGAGCCACTCCGGGTTCGACGAAGACCTCAAGCTGGCCGAGTCCTGCCCGTTCCTCGACGTGGTCTTCGCCGGGCACTGCCACAGCGACCGACCCGAGCCCGTGCTCGTCGGGGACACTCTGGTCCTCAAGGGGCGGGAGATGGCGGCCGGGTACGCGCTCGCCCAACCCCTGGGCGCCAGCTGGGCCGCCCAGATGGCCGACTTCCCGCCTGCGACGGAGCTTCCCGACGAACTCGCCCCGCTGCGGGGCGCCATCGCCTCCTGTCGGGACGAGCTGCAGACGTCGCTCGGGCCGTTACGGCTTTCCTATCGGAACGGTCCACTGGACCGCCATGCCCTGCTCAAGGATCTCGTCCGCCGCCTCCACGACGGGCTCGGCGCTGGCGCCGTCGTACTGAACGAGACCGCTCTCCGATCCGCCCGGCTTGGGACCACGCTCTTCCAGGGGAATCTCCTGGCCATCGAGCCGTTCGAGAACACGCTCGTCCACGCCCACGTCCCCGACGAACTCGCGACGAACCCGACCGCACTCCTGGCCCGCCTCACTGAGCAGGCCGGCCCGATCGTGTCCGCGCCACATCCCCTGCCCACCCGCGTGCCGACCGTGCTGACCACCAGCTACCTCGCCACCGCCTACCTCGGCGGCCGAACCCGGCAAGCCGGACTGCGCCTCGCCCAGGCCGTCCAGCACACCCTCACCGACGGAGACCCCCGATGATCCTCACCGGCCCCGAGATTACGCAGGCCACGAACGACGGCCGCATCCGCATCTCCCCGTTCGAGACGACCCAGGTCAACCCGAACAGCTACAACGTCCGCCTCGGCGGCACCCTGCTCACCTACGCCTCGGACACGCTGGACGCCCACCGTCCGAACCCGACCGAGCCGGTCGAGATCGGCCCGGACGGCTTCGAGCTCCAGCCCGGCCAGCTCTACCTCGGCCACACCATCGAGGAGGTCGGCTCCGACACCTTCGTCCCGCTCCTCTTCGGCCGCTCCTCGGTCGGCCGTCTCGGCCTGTTCGTCGAGATCACCGCCCCCATCGGAGACATCGGCTTCCACGGCCAGTGGACGCTGATGCTCTCCCCCATCCGCCCGCTGCGCGTCTACGCGGGCATGCGAATCGGCCAGATCATGTTCTTCGTATCGGTCGGGCCCGTGGCCCTGTACGCGGGCAAGTACCAGTCCTCCGCCGGCCCCCAGCCCTCCGCCTACTGGCGCGACCTGGCAGCTCTCGGTGCGGTGGCTTCGTGATCCTCACCGGCCCCGCCATCGCCGCAGCCCGCGCCGCCGGCGAGATCACCATCGAGCCGTACGAGCCGAAAAGGATCTCCCCCAACGCCTACGACTGGCGGCTGGGTGACACCTTGCGCTTCCACGACGGGGCCCTGGATGCGGCCAGGGCGACCGAGTTCAGAGAGGTACCGGTCCCCGAGGCCGGATACGTGCTGCTGCCCGAGGTCCTTTACCTCGGCACGACGTACGAGCGGACCGGGTCGGAGTCGTACGCCCAGTTCCTCAACGGCGACCGGACGATCGGCGCACTCGGCATCTGGGTGCACGTCTCCGCACCACTGGGGCACCAGGGCCACGCCATTCGCTGGACCCTGGAGATCCGGGCGAGCCGGCCGGTCAGGGTGTACCCGCGCATGACGTTCGGGAAGCTGGTCTTCCTCCAGACCCTCGGCGCGGCAGCCAGCTATCAGGACCACGGCCTGAAGTACCGCTCCAGTGAGGGGATCGAGACCTCCCGCCTCTACGAAGAGCTCCCGGGAGGCACCGCGTGAACCCCACCGTCATCACCGCCCTGGACCTGCCCTTCCCGAGTCCCGGGGGCAGCGTCGAGCTCTTCCTGGACCTGTACACCGGTCGCATTCCCCTCATGCCCGCCCGCGCTTTCATGCTCGCGCCCGAGCACAGGGGCCTGCGGTCGTCCGTGCCGGCTGGGCTGCAGCTGGTGCAGGCGCCGGGAAAGTGCCTGACCGGGTATGCGTTCCGCCGCTACGTCGCCACCGTCCAGCGGGCCTTGGTCGAGGCGGTGGATCCGAGCGACGTCGGGGTCCTGCATTTGCAGCACTTGGCCTTCGGCGCCACGCCAGCCCTGCTCAGAGCCTTCCCGAGGCACCCTCGGATCGCCCTGGTCCACGGGACTGATCTCCTCTTCGCAGAAATGCACCCCGAACAGTTGGCCACCCTGCGCGAGGCAGCCTGGGCCGCCGACGCGATCGTGGTGCCGACCGGCGCGATGGCGGACCGACTACTCCTCCTCGCCCCCGACACCCGACGCCGCAAGATCGAGAAGATCCCCTGGGGCATCCCCGACCCCCTCATCGCCAGCCCTCCCCCACGGCTTCGGAACCAGCCCTCCAGCCACCTGCGGATCCTGTACGCCGGCCGCCTCACCCCCGAGAAGGGCTTCGACACCCTGCTTGCGGCTCTCCCCCTCGCCCAATCCTCCGAGCTGTCCATCGCAGCACCACGAGCCGAGTTCCACGCCCTTCGCCCCCGCCTCCACCAGCGCGGAGTACACGTCCACTACCTCGGCTGGCTACGCCGGCCACAGCTCTGGAGGACCTTCGCCGACCACGACGTCCTCGTCATGCCCTCCACGACACTGGAGGCCATGGGCCTCGTGGCGCTGGAAGCCCAGGCATGTGGGCTCCCCGTCCTCTACCAACCCGTTCCCGGCCTCACCGAGGCTCTGGGCGGCACTGGCCTCGCGACCGACTTCGCCGACCCGCACGCCGTCGCCCGCGAACTCGACCGCCTCCGCACCAACCCCGGCCTCCTCCCTGCGCTCCGCGCGGCTGGCGTCACCAATGCGGCCCGCTTCCCCCTGAGCTCCACCGCCGCAGCCCTCGCCGAGCTCGGCAAGCGGCTCGCCTGATCACCCGTGGCGCACCCGCACCAGGGGCGGCCGTCTCACTACGATCGGAACACCATGACGCTCGACATCCCACGCATTGAGCAGCTCCTCCAGGACGGCGTCCGCGACCGGGTCTACCCGGGAGCCGTCTGGGCCGTCGGCAACGCCTCCGGTACGACGGCGAGCGGCGCGGTCGGCCTCCTCAACCCGACCCGACCCGACGAGCCGATGCGGCTCGACACCGTCTTCGACATCGCCAGCCTCACCAAGATCGTCGCCGTGTGGTCGGTCATCGGCACCCTCGTCGAAGAGGGCAAGCTTCAGCTCCACACCCCGCTGGGCACCTTCTGGCCCGAGGTCACCGGCCACCCGCTCGCCCAGGTCACCACGCACAAACTGCTGACCCACACGGCCGGCCTCCCCCTGCGCGCCAACCTGAGAAACCTGTACGGCACCGACCCCCAGGACATCCGCGACGGCGTCCTCCACGAGGCCCTCCACCGCGATCCCAGCCGGGCCGTCGAGTACACCGACCGCGCCGCCCTCATCCTCGGCTACCTCACCGAGTACCTCGCCAGCCAGCCCCTCGACCTCCTGGCGACCACCCGCGTCTGGGAACCCCTCGGCATGGCCGAGACCCACTTCGGCCCCCTGCAGCCCGAACTGGTCACCCGCTGTGCCCCCACGGAACTCGACGAGGAATCCGGCACCCACCTCAAGGGCACGGCGCACGACTTCTCCGCGCGGCTCCTCGGCGGCACCTGCGGCATCGCCGGCGTCTTCTCCACCCTCACCGACCTCAGCCGCTTCCTCTGCCACATGCTCGCTCCGACACAGGCCGCCTTCGGCTCAACCTGGATCGCCGAATCCCTCCGCATCCGCACCGGTGAACTCACCCCGGCCCGCGGCCTCTTCTGGCACCCTGCGCCCGACACCGAGCTCCGCGAGGACTCCTGGGTCCACTACGGCTTCACCGGTACCGGCATGTGGATCAACCCTGCGCGGGGCCGCTGGGCCGTTCTCCTTACCAACAAGCTCCACTTCACCCGCGACCGTGAACCGCTCGCCGCAGTACGCAACACGTTCCGCGACGCGGCCTTCCGCATCTCCGAGTGACCGTCGGGCGCATCTGCCTGGACCGTAAACGCGGCAACAGCCGAGACCCGGTTGCCCCAGACCTTTCGTCCGGGGCAACCCCTGTTGGTCGGTCAACCAGGAAAGAGCTGGAGAACGTCGGGTCCGTCCGTCGCCACACCCACAAGAAGTGGACCAGAGCCGGAACTCACCTACAAAGCCAGAACGCCTCCTCGGCACGGCCATGCCGGGCCAGCAGGCGTGTGTAGGACTCCAGCGCCATCGGATGTCCGGCCTCCATACGGACCCGGGTGATCTCGACTGCCTCGTCAACACGGCCCCAGCCCTCCAGCAGCTCGGCCGCGGCGACGACGGCCGTCCACCAGCCGGTTGCCAGGTACGGAGCGAGCACCTCCAACGCCTCGGACTGGCGGCCCTGCTCGCCCAGCAACCGCGCCCAGGCCAGCGCGCAGAACCACTCCCCACGTCCGGCCTGCAACCCCACCACGTCGACATGGCCAAGTTCGAGCAGCCGCGAGACCAGCTTCGGAGGGATGCAGCCGGACCTGGTCCGGGCCCGGTAGTCAAGATCAGCAGCGTCCACGGTCACGCACCATAGCGCTCGCCCCTGACATCTTCCCGACCCCACCAGCGGCTTCGAATACAGCATTGGTCCTGCGGCAGGCCGACGGCCGCTACGCGACGACGAAGCCCGCCTGCATACCTCTCGAACCCGGCCACCGCTACATCGTCGGCACCGTCCCCGACCCCGCGTACAGCGACGGCTGGGTCTGGTTCGCCACCGCTGCCGACAACGACCTCACCACAGTCACCAACCGCTGGACTCGCGTTGTCGACCGCCAGATCGCCCCCTCATCTCGACCCCGCCTGTGACGACGTCACCGGCGACCCCAGCAAAGGCCCGTAGACCAGACAGGCGGAAATGCACTGTGCCCCGCACCGAGGTCACCGGGGCGGGGCACAAGGAAGCTGCACCAACGACCAGTCGGCTCACTTCCAGGACTCACCGTAGCGGCTGCGATGCGTCGCTCCAGTTGAATCCGCAGGTCGATGACCGGGACGAGCTACACGCGGCCTGGGATGATGACGCACGTGTTGACCAACACGCCCGACGGCCAGCCGGCGTCGGTCAGTCGACCTCGACGTAAGTGACGATGAGGATGCTGCCGAGCGCGGTCGCGTAAAAGATCACGCGGACCCCGTCGTGCTCGTAGTCGCGCAGGGCCGACGCGGACGCGTGCTGCTTCACGGCGCCCGGGTCGGCTGCGATCACGTTCAGCGTGCTGTCCAGGACAGCGGTCTGAGCTGTGGACAGCATGCGGACCTGCGTCTCGGCCGGCTCGATGAACACGATGCGGGGGCGCCGGCTGCGGGTATGCCTAGGCAACGTCGGATGCCTCGTCCCGCTCGGGCAGGCCCTTCTCGGCCCGGATGTCGTCCCAGTCCCGGCACCGGTCCATGTCGATGCCCTCAGACGCCAGGTTCTCGAGGACGTACGCGAGTGCCGGGTTGCCGGGGAACTCGGTCCGGGCGGCGTCGCGGAGCTCACGCTGCTCGGCCTCGCTGAAGGTCAGGTTCGCCATCGGGTCCTCCGGCGGTTGGGTACAGCCTGAGGCTAGCGCAGTGGCTGGGTGCAGGGGGATGGTCGAGGAATCGTGGGAACCCCACCCCTAGGTCAGGACTCAAGCAAGCCAGCAATGAGCTTTCGTGCAGCTGCTTTGGTCAGACGCTTCGACGCCGTCGTAGCCCGCTCCCGGGGAGTACGCGGCTTGATGTCGGTGCCCTTGACGGCCTTGACGACTCAGAAACGGGCTGCGTGCCACACAGGACCGGCCGGGAGCGGCGGCCTATGAGACGGCGCCATGCAGGGCGCGGCGGTATCCCGACATCGCGTAGCGGCGGGCGGCGAGGCTGTGTGCGAGAGGTCGCCGAACGGTTCGGAGAGGTAGGCCGGGGCGACTTCGAGCATCAGCTCGCCGATCGCGTGGATATAGCCGCGAGCGCCGCACCCCTCAGCGGCGGAGGCCGATCCGCCTGCCTGGCTGCGCGTGCGTCGTCTTCGTGTGCGAGAGGGTGCCCGGTTGTGCGAGGAAACGTGCAGAACGGTTGTTACGTGGCCTGGTCACACAGTTGGCCGAGTGCGCCGAGTGGCGCGACCGGTGGTGCGCCGGAGCGTGCAAGGGCTTGTTGTTGATCACCGGGCGGGTGGGTGTAGCTGTCAGTGAATGTCAGGGCCACGTCCGTCGCATATGCGTGTCCGATGCAGCCGTCAGTTACGGAAATGTCCGTTCCCGGTAACGGGCCCCGGGCGCCATTCCGCCCGGGGCCGGCGGGGCGGCAGAGTTCGGGTCCTCGGCCCAGCACCGGACCGGGACCCGCACCGCTTCCACCAGCTTCTTTCGGCTGGTGGAGCACTGTTCTTGAGGAGACATCACCCGTGTCTGCTTCTTCGACCGCCCGCCGCATCGCCGCGACCGTCCTCGCGGCCGGCGCCATGGTCTCCATCGTCGCCCTGCCGGCCTCCGCCCACGACGGCGACCGCCACCGGACGCCGAAGGTAGAGATCAGCGCCGTCCAGGCCGACAGCCCCGGACGCGACAACCGCACCAACCGGTCGCTGAACAACGAGTGGGTCGAGATCACCAACAACAGCCGCCACGGCATCGACCTCGACGGCTGGACCCTGAAGGACGAGGACGGCCACCGCTACACGTTCAACGACTACCGCCTCGCCGGCCGCTCCACCGTCCGCATCCACACCGGCGAGGGCCGCGACACCCGCACCGACCTGTACCAGGACCGCCGCAACTACGTGTGGAACAACCACTCCGACACCGCGACCCTCCGCGACGACCACGGCCGCACCATCGACACCGAGACCTGGGGCCACCACCACCACAACCACAACCACCGCTGACCCCAGCCCCCGGTGCCCCGGCTCCCCTCCCGTTCCCAGGGGAAGCCGGGGCACCGGCACGTGATCCGTCCGGTATGCAGAGACGTGCGGGGCAGGCCGCCAGAGGAGGGCGGCGCCGACGACTCTGGGACGCTCCGCGTGAGGGCCGGGCGGCCGGTCCGCAGGGAGATGACGAGTCATCCCGGTTCCTGTTACTGATCTTTTCGTTAGTTCTGTGGGGTTGGTGGGTGGATGGTGAGGCCAGTGTGGGCAAGGAAGGACCAGGGCAGTCGGGGGTTGTCGTTGATCCGGCGGATGCCTTGTTCGGTGGCGTCGGCGACATCGGCGAGGTGGTCGCCGGCGAGGTTGGCAAGTTCACGCTTCTTGAGTGAGGACCACAGCAGTTCCACCGGGTTGAGCTCGGGTGTGTAGGCGGGTAATCGCTCCAGGGTGAGCCAGTCCTGCTCGGCGACCCAGGCCCGCATCGCCCGGCTCCAGTGGGCGGACAGTCCGTCCCAGACCAGGACCACCCGCTCGCCGCGATAGAACGCCTTCATCTGTTCCAGGACCTCGATGAGTCCGGTGGTGTCGTAGCTGCCGGGTTTGAGGTGGAAGCACCGACACGGCCCCGGAACGACGAAACCCCCGCCGGGATGGCGGGGGTTTCGTGGGGCGGATTCCCGCCTAATTAGGCGAGAACGATCATGACGCCGAGTGGAGGTTGAGGGCGGCCCGACGGTACTGCTCCCAGAGCGCGTCTGGGCGCCGGGCCTCACCTGTGCACGCCATATCGGCACGGGCTACGGCCGACTCTATTGGACAGGGCCCGCGCTGGGGCTAGGGGGTGTCTCCTGCCCATTCCCAGCGAGTGGGGGCGCCTTGGGCGGTGGGCTCGTACAGGGCTCAGCCTCACGGGCCGAAGGCGCCCGTCTCGGTGATGAGAGCGGCTCCTTCGGTGATGTCGGCTGCGGCCCAGCCGGTGATGTCGATGAGTAGCCCGTCCAAGGGTCCGCCCACCAGCTCGGCGTACGCGCGGCCTGGCTGCGGGCCTGGAGCCTCGTCGGGCTCGCTGCCATAGACGTGGCGGTGATCGCTCATGTGGCCAGCCTGGCACGCCCGCACGGCTTGTACGGGCGTCAGGAGCCGTTCAGTGCCTGCATCTCGACGACGCGGACGGTGAAATCCGTCTGCCGGGTCTCGCGCAGGGTCCCGGAGTCGCCGAGGGCCGGGGCGGACCACTGCACCGCCCACGTGGCGGTCACGCTGCCCCGATAGCGCCCGTCGGGCTGGTCGTACGCGGCGCGGGTGTAGCGGTGGCCGCAGTCCGGGGAGGGGGACTTGCCTTGGTCGGGGGTGTAGGGGGTGCCGGGGCCGGTGCAGGTGATGGTGGTGCCGTCGCCCATGGTCCAGCGGATCGAGGAGACGGTGGCGGTGGCGGTCACGGTGACGCCGCCGGCGGTCGCGGACGCGGTGGTGGGGCCGAAGGTGCTCGGGCTCGGGGTCGCCCACATCCACATCGGCATCCCGACCAGATACCGGCCGCCCGTCCGCGGGGAGGCCACTGCAGGGCCGTCCAGGCGCATGGAGTCGACCGCGCGGCGCGCCAGGACTTCGGGGTCGATCCGGGGCGCTGGAGCGGCGCCTCCGGAAGGGATGAAGACGACGCCGACGCGGCCGGTCTCTGGACACTCGACTTGGTACAGCGCGCCGTCCTTCGCACTCTTTCCCTCCCACGCCAGGTTGTCCGCCGGGGGCTGCGGGTCGAGCCGGGTGTAGGTGCATGCGGGCTTCGCCGTGCCGCCGCTGGAGGTGTCGGCGGGCGTCGTCGTGCCTGAGTCTCCGCCTCCGCCTGAGATCGGCGCTGTGGTGCTGTCCTCGGCGCACACCTGGACGTCCATGTCGGCGCCCTCGCACAGACCGCCGCCGGGGCCGTCAGCGTGCGCGGTCGGGGCGAGCGTGGCGGCCAGGAGCACTCCCGCGGCTGCCGCTGCGCGCCTCAGCACGTCTGCTCCCCGTGCGGCTTGTAGACGGTGACCATCCAGCCGTTCGGCCACTTCTCCAGGGTGGCTGTGGCGACGTACCGCAGCGGCTGGTTCGAGGGGAGCGGGATGACTTCCTTGCGCTTGGTGCTGTAGCGCTCGTACGTGGACAGGTCGAGGCAGGTGGTGAGCGCCGCCGTCGGAGTCTTGGCCGTCAGGTCGAGCGAGGTGACCGTGCTGTCGGTCGTGCGGGGTGCATTGCGCACGACGGTGCCCGCTTGGCGCATCCGGGTCAGGTCGATGCGGATCTTCCCGAGCGCGTCCAGCGTCGCGTACTTCTCCAGGCTGGTGCCCTTGGCGTCCGCCTTCGCGTACGCCTTCGACCGCTCCGCCCACATCGCGTCGAACGCGGCGAGCACGGCCTTCTTCTCCGCGGCCTCAGTGTCGGCCGACGTCGTCGCCGGAGCGGGCGCGGCCGTGGACGTCGCGGGCGGCGGAGAGTCAGCCGACCCTTTCGCGTCCCTGTCCCCGCCGCCGCATCCGGCGAGCGTGAGAGCGAGCGCCAGGGCGCCGCCGAGCGCTGCAGCGCGTGTCTGTCGGGCCATCACCATCAGGAGCTCCTGGGGCTGGTCGTGAGTCGATCACCAGCAACGTAGCGGGGTGAGCACGGATGGTCACAGTCGATTCGGCGAGTCCGTCAGCACCTGCCCGCCGCCCGCCCGTCCACAAGACGACCTCTACATACGGCTACGCGTATATAGAGGTGTCGTCGTGGCAATGGGGCTTGCCCACCTGCCCTGACCAGGCACGATGCTCAAGATCACAAAAGGGAGGGTCCCACTCCCGGTCACACCTCCGGTGCACCCCCTAGTGCACCTCTACGTGCAACCCTCCAGCCCCCTCCCGGTGCAACCCTCCTGCGCCCGAACGCGGATGGGCTTGCCCATCACTGGGCCGGCCTGTCACACACGCGCGGCCTCCGGCCCCGGGTCGGGGGTCCGGAGGCCGTCGCCCTGGTCAGACCAAGGGCAGGAACGTGACAGGCCGGGCGATGTGACAGGCCGTGTGACACAAGTGCGGGCCGGAGTGTCCTCGCCGGGTCAGCCCTTCAGGACGGCGATGCCGAGGACGGCAGTGACGAACACGGTGCCGGCGGCCACGGCGATCGTGAGGGGGCGCGGAGGCGGGGGTGGCGCCAGACGAGGTAGGCGGGCGCGGCCACCACGAACAGGCCGGTGACGGTCAGGAGCAGCAGGACGAGGAGCGTGGTCGTGGACATGGAGATCCCCCTGATGTGGGTGCGGGATGCCGGTCGGTCGACGCGGCGGTCCGCACTCTGGGGTGCCGGAGGGTTAGCCGTGCAACCCTCGACCATGGGTAAGCCCTATTCAAGGAATCGCAGGCTTCTGACCTGGCCTTTCGCTGAGTGGGCAAGCCTTAGGCAGCCCTGGGCAAGCCTTGAGTGAGGCAGCGCGCACGGTTATGGGCAAGCCTCGCAACCTCTTGGTCATGCGGGGGGGTAGGCGGGCGGGGAGCAGAGCCTGCCGGCCTGGGCTTCTCGCAGGCGGGCAAGCCTTAAGCCAGCCTGGGCAGGGATCCTCCGCCGCGAGGCCGGTGAACTGCCTGGGTGCGTGCAGGACTATGAGCGTGGCCGCCCGATCCCCAGCGAGGCGCTCCTAGCAGCCGTACCGAAGGATCGGCAGCAGTAAGAGCGTCGGTTTGGGGAGGCGGCAACGCAGAAGTACTACTGCCAAACACTCTTCGAGGGGTCCCAGGTGCCCTGGACACTGCCGTCTAGCAAGGGGTTGAGGAAGGCTTCAGCAGCCTGAGTAGCCTCGGGGAAGGTACGGCACCCCTGCAGCCCAATGACCAGTGCCGCAGCAGCGGGGTAGCGATCGTGCCATTCGGTTCCGGGAGCCTCGAAGCTCGTGGGCAGCATGAGGTCGATGCCCTGTTGACGCCGGTGTTCTGCTTCTTGGTGCACGGTTCGGCGGGTCGTAGGTCCATCGACTGTCTCCTGCTGGCTGATCAGCAGCAGGTCGGCCAAGTCGCGGTAGCGGCTGGATCCTTCATCACCGTGCCGTTCGTACAGGGCGCAGACCTTGTCAGCAATGTGGTCGGTGAGGGGGTACAGACGCACGGTGGGCCAGTCGACAGGCCAGGGCAGATCTACGGCGGGGGCGAGAGAACGGATCTCGGGGACGCCGATGATGGACCGGCGGACCGTGATGTCTACCTTGACGCTGTCGACACGGGCGGATCCCAGAAAGACCTGGAAGTGCTGGGAGCCGCCTCGGGTGGGATCGGCTGCTGACGTGTACTTGCTGGGAGCGAAACGAAGGAAGTCACCCAGGTCGTGAGCAGCGGCTTCTAGCACGCTTTGGCGGGCCTCATCCGGGAGTAGTCCGGGTTGGGCGGCTTGCAGGTCGATGTCACCGCTCAGACGGGCCGCGCCCCGGTAACGCACAAGAAGGGCTTGGCCTCCTTTGATGAGCCAGCCGTCAGGGTCGAGGGTGAACACTCGAGCTGCAAGGCGATTAAAGTAGAAGATCCGCATAAGGTCGGAAACATTCATACCTGTCTGCTTGGACATGTTCTTGGCAGACTGGTTCAGAGCGGCCCTGAAGGCCGGCGGATTTTGGTAGGTTTTGCCCACAGATCGCCCCCTGGCGTACTGGACTGAGTCCGCAGACTCTACGCCGGGCGTTGCCTTCAGTCTGTGTATGTGTCAGATTCCCCTGATTTTTGGCTGCCAGCACCCTCGGCCTGATAAGTGCCGCCATCGGAGTCCGATGGGATCGCCTTGCGAAGCGCGGGATCCGACTGGGCCGCTTTACGGACTGCCTCACTGATCGAGTCCGATTGGATCGCCTTGCGAAGCGCCTCACCCATCGCCGGATTCGACTGAGCCGCCCTACGGATTGCCTCACTGATCGAGTTCGGCTGCATCACTCTGCGGAGCACCTCACTCATCGCCGGATTCAGCTGTGCTGCTTCACTGATCGCCGAGTTCGGTTGCATCGCCCTGCGCATCACCTCTCCGAGTTGCGGGCTCAGTTGTGTCGTCCTCTGCCTCCTCATGAGCTCGACCAGGCTGGGGTGCGTGGTGATGAGGCTGACGGCTTGGTCGAACCCTTCCTGGTTTGCTCGGTCGACTTCCTGGCGGCGCAGTCTTTCGCCGGCCTGGGCAACGAGGTGGGTGATCAGGTCGTGCCCGGTGGCGTTGGCTTTCAGGCCGTACTTCCGGACGAACGGTTGAGCCTGTTGTGTCAGCTCTTCAACAGTGATCAGGTCGCGGCGCTCGGCATCGGCGATGACTCCGCCGATGTGCCCGCCGTCGGCCCCGACTCGCAGCAGATCGGTGATCGTACGCAGCGCCGTCGTGACGGGCAGGCCGTCGACTGTGGTGATCTCTGTGGGCTCGATGTGCGTGGTACGCAGACGTACGAATGGTTCGGTTGTGGTTCGTCGGCGTGGAGTGCTGATCTCTACTTCCGGGGCGGGGATGTCGCCGAGATCTAGAAGCTGGCAGGCGGAGGCGTGGGAGATGACGCCTGAGTCGGGGTTGCCGATGGGCCGTTCCCAGAGGAACTGCTTGGGCTGCAGTCGCAGCCAGGCAACCTTCGCTTCCAGGTGGAGCGGCACGCCCGCAGCGGTCAGCAGGTAGACGCCGCGGCCTACGCTCGTCAGGAGGCTGGCTTCCGTCAGCCGCAGCAGCTGTACCCCGTTCACGCCCAGCTCTTTGGCTTGTGCAGCCGTGACCAGGCCCCACTGTTCCGCGGCGGCACCGGCCAGCGCGGCTACCTGCTCAGCACGATCCATACAGAAATAGTTACACACACCTGCAGAGTTAGTTACCTCTAGAGTGTAAAAAAATCTGCACAGCCATCCCGAGAGATGTAAATTTCTCTGTCATCCCCCCTCTCGGCCCCTAGCCAGGAACCAGGACGCCACGGCCCGCCCCACCAGGAAGGGCGCGTAGCCCTCCTGGCAGACGCCCCGTACCGAGCCTGAAGCAAGTTCGGCGCTGGGCGGGCATCCCCCTCTTTGTCAGTCAGGAAGCCTGTCGCGGTGGCGGCGCGGAAGCTGCGCCGGGGAGCCGGTTCTGCTTGGCCAGAGTCCTGCCGATGCGGTTCAGGCGGGCGAGGTCAGCAGCAGCACGCTCCGGATCATCCGGGATGACACCGAGGGCGAGGGCTGCTTCGTACTGGGCCAGGGCACGAGCCGCGAGGTCAGCGGCGCCGGTGAGCTTGAGGCCGGCCTCTGCACGGCGGCGCTGCTCGTCCTCCTGGCCATCATCGGTTTTCAAGGCGGGTCGAGACGTTGTGTAGCCCAGGCGTTTAGCGGCGGCCGTGAGGGCGGCCGCAGTGATCTTCTTGCTGTTCACCTTCGCGTCAGCGACAACTTCTTGGGCCCTGGTCGGCCCGTCCTCCTGGGCGACGATCGGGGCGAGAACCTTAGCGTGGGAGGCGGGCGGGGGGTTGTCGGAAAATTCCGACAGTCCAGCGGCCATGACGGTACGGATCCGCTTGCTGTCCGCAATCAGCTCGTAGATGTACTGACGGTTGAGATCGACCTCCGCCTCGGCATAGCTCTCGACGTTGAGGTAGCCGGCGGCCTTGTAGAGGTCGCGGTCAAGGGCGATGCCCAGCGCGGCGCCCAGTTCGATCGTCAGGCGGACCCGCGCGGCCCTGGCACTGCCCGCCGCAGTGGCCTTCGCACGATGCAGGGCGGCCGTGACGACCGCGAGCTGCTCCTGGGGGGTACCGGTGACCGCCTCGGGATCGAGCGGTTCGGGGGCGAAGGGGTCGGGGGCGATATCCCCTGCAACAGCGGCAGCGCGGTTAGCGGCCTGGGCGACCTGGTCGCCGACCGCGACTCCTGCGGTGGCATCGGACAATGGGGCGGCCGGCCCGGGCACGAGCCCGGTGGCGTCGGCGGTGCGGCTGGTTCGGCGGCGGCTCACTGGGCAGGCACCGCCTTCAAGAACGCCTGGGCGAGCAGTTCGTAGGTGGCGCGGGAGTCAGCGACGCGGGAGTCAGTCAGGGGCAGGGCGTCGGTATTGGCCTCGGCCAGGGTGGTGCGGAGCTTGACGGACGGCTCCCAGACGAGGTCACCGAAGATCCGGCGGATCGAGTCGCGCTGCTCGGCCTGGAGCGAGGTGGACTTCAGCGCGCTGACAACCACGCCCCTGACCGAGAGGGTCGGGTTGGCGAGGTCCTTGGGGGCGCGCTGGGTGATGAAGGCATGCATGCGCTTGGCTGCCTCGATCGAGTAGATGTCGGCCTCGGTGACGATGACGGCGTCGTGTGCGGCGGCGAGCGCGAGCTGGGTCAGGTGGAACACCGAAGGCTGGCAGTCGATCAGCGTGTAGTCGAAGTGGTCGTCGACGCCCTCGAGGCCATGTCGAGGCGGCGCCAGGCGCCGGACACACCGGCCTCGGACATCCGGGTCTCCAGGTCGAGAGTGGCCGGCGCAAGCGCGATCCGCTCCGCATACGGGGCGTCCCAGGCGATCGGCTGGATGACCGTGCGGGCGGCGCCCTCGGTGCCTTCCGTGGCGGCCTGGATCGCCTCGCTGATCGTCGGCTGCCGCAGGGACGGGTCCCAGGTCCAGCCGAGGAATGTGGACGCGTTGCCCTGCGGGTCCATGTCCACCACCAGGACCCGCTTGCCTTCCTTGGCCAGGGCCTCGGCCAGACGGACCGTAGTCGTCGTCTTACCCACGCCCCCCTTGTTGTTGACCATCGCGACCCGACGCGCCACTTTGTCCTCCTCCTGCTGCTGCACTACTGCTTCCGGCACGTCAGCATGCCAGTCGGAGCCTCGCAGGCGCGGCTGGCCACAGTGAACAGACATCAGAGCCGCCGGAGGACGGCGCCCTTCGTGGGGTGCCGTCCTTCGGTTTGGTGGCTCCATCCTTCAGCAGTGGACGCGGGCGTTGACGAGGGCTGTGTGGGCCCGCTCTGCCTCGCTGACGACCTTGTGTGTGGCGGCGGGGTGGGCAGCCCATTGGGCGAGAGCGGCGGCCCGGCGCTCGGAGAGGTCCAGGCGCTCCTTGCGGTCGGAGGGTCCGCCGCCGCGGAAGGCGTCGGCAATGGCCAGCAGTTCGGTGCGCAGGTCTTCGGGGAGGGCGGTGGGGATGGGCAGGCCGGACTTGAAGATGCCTGCGGATTCCGTGGGGGCCGGCGCCTGAGCGAGGTCGCCGACGGGCCGGTTCCTGGCGGCCTTGAGGGCTGCTTGTGTCTCCTCTTCCCGGGCCTGCCACTGCTCGTAGACCTGCTGGGCGCGCTTCTCGTCGGCGATCGCCTGGGCCAGTGCCTCGTGGACCTCGTAGCCGGCGTGCTCGGGGAGGGCGGCCCATTCGGTGAGGGCGGCGGCCTTGCGGCGACGCAGGTCGAGGAGTTCGTCGGGCAGGTGGGGAGTCTTGAAGATGCTGCGGATCTCGGCGGAGAGGCTGATCAGGCGATTCCGGAGGTCTGTGGGAAGCGTGGAGGGGATGTCGAGGCGCCCGATGCGGCCGGCGACGCGTGGCACGGCGTAGGTCCGGGTGGCGGGTGCGGGGACGGTGGAGGGCTGTGCGGTTTGTACGGCGCAGCCGGGGATGTGGACACGGCGGGGGCGGTCGGGAGTGTTCAGGGCGAGGCTGGGCGGGTGGAGAAGGCCGGCGTCGGTGAGGTCGCGGACGGTGTCGAGAGCGCTGCGGAGGCCGATGGGGTGGCCGGTCGGTCCGGTGACGGCGGCGAGTTGCCGCAGGGTGAGGGAACGGTCCGTGGCGCACGCGGTGGCGCAGGCGGCATAGACGCGGACCTCGGCCAGGGCGAGACGGGCAACGGCGGCGGCAACGTCGCGCCGGGCGGATACAGCAGTCACGGACACTCCAGAGGGCACACATCGTGAGCGGGTGAGTGCTGAATGTAGTGGGCGGTGCTCCGGATCGGAACGATGGCCCACTCCGCCTGACGTACGAGCCTGCTTGACCGGATGCCGGAACCGCCGAAGGGCGGCGCCCCCTTCGTGGGGTGCCGCCCTTCGGCGTGTGGTGCGAAGGTGGGTCAGCCGGTGTAGCCGGTGGCGATGAGCTCGGCGGCGGCCTGGCGGCGTTGTCCGGCGACGGTGTGCGAGATGTTCAGCTCGTTCTCGATGTCCTTGAGCGGGACGGCGTACATGTCGGGCGTGGCCGGGCGCTGGTCGGCGGGGAGCGCGTGGTGGGCGGTGAGGATCATGCGGGCGACCTTGCGTACGGCGCGCTCGACGGGGGAGAGGCGGGCGGTGTCCTCGGCCTGAAGGGCGGCGGCCTCGGCGCGGGCTGCGGCCTCGCGGGCGGTCTGGGCGGCGGCCAGGGCCTCGGCCTGGGCACGGCGGTCGGCGTCCTCCTGCTGCTTGCGCGGCTGGTCCAGCGCCTCGTCCACGGACAGGCCGTAGGCGGCCAGGATGAAGGGCAGCAGGGCGGCGGCGCCGGCCTTCTTCTTCCAGCCGCGGCCGTACTGGTGCTGCAGCCAGGCCCGGTAGACGACGCGCTCCTGCTCCATGGCCACCATCTGCGCGTACGAGGCGATCCCCCACAGCCGCATCCGCCGGTACAGGCCCCAGGTCTTGGCCGGGGACAGGATCCAGCGGTGCAGCGGCACCCCCTCGGACTCCGCGCCCAGGACCAGGCGGTTGGTGCGGATGATCAGGTGACGGGCGCCATCGACCACCGCCACGAACAGCAGCGGCAGCACGCCGTGCATGAACGCACCCAGCGGGTCCTCGGCGATCGGCTGCTCACCGGACGCCGCGCTGAACACGATCGTGGCCACCGTCAGGACGTGGGCGATCATCCGCAGCAGCGGCTTGGGCATCCGGCGGTGCACCAGGACCAGGTCCACGCCGTACAGCGCCACGATCCCCGCGTCGATACCCACCGGGAAAATCCAGGAGAACCAGCCGAAGCCGTGCTCCCGCGCCAGGCCCTCCAGCGCGTCGTAGGAACCGGTGAAACCGATGCCGGCGACCACGGCGGCGGCCGCGAGGGACAGCCGCGTGACCCACTGCATCGCCTTCACCGACCACGGCCGCGGCGCAGCGGCCGACGTCGACGGAATCGTCTTCGCCTCCGGCGGAACCAGCGTGGGCGCGAGCGGAGCGGATGCCGCAGAGGTCTGCACGGGCACGGCGGGCGCCGGAACAGTGGCGTGCTCGGCGGTGGCGGGGGTGATCGTCTTCAGATCCTGCATCCCGGCAGTCTCCCGCGTAAGCGGAACGGGCGGAACGCCGGGGGCGCCGGGCGGAACCGTCGCCGGGACGGGCTGCCCGGCCGGGCGAGGATGGCCGTTGAGTCGGGGCGGGTAGGTTTCCATCTGCGTCACGGGGTTCCTCCGTGGTCGAAGAGTGGGGCCGGGAGGTGCGATCTCCTGGCCCCTCTCGTGTGTCTGGGGGCGGGTCAGGCGGTGGCGGGACCGGGCAGGCCGAGCAGGTGGTAGGGCAACGGCTCGCGGGCGTGCTCGACGCGGTAGGAGCGGATCCAGCACCAGGTGAACGGGAACTTCGGGGCGCCCAGGGTGCGCAGGGCGATGGCGCGGTGGTGGCCGTCGGAGACGTAAACGTGGTGGTCCAGGTCGTCCACGCCCAGCAGGATCGGCTCGCGCAGGCCCTCGCGGGGGACCGTGGCCAGCAGCTCCGCCAGCACCTTCGCGTCCTTCTCGCGGCGGGCGAACCGCCGCTCGGCCTGCGCCCAGTACCGGTACTCGGTGGGCTGGATGGCGTCGTCGCGCAGCATCCGGGTGGGCATCCAGCCCTGGTAGCGGGCGCTCACCGGCCGGTCCGCATCGTGGTGCGGGCGAACACACCCCGCGTGGTGGGGGCGGTGGTGTGGTGCTCCTGGCGGGCGTCGACGGGCCCGTTGTAGTGGTGGTGGTGCGTGATGGGGGCGGCCTCGGCGGCGGCCTGCCCGACCCGGCGCACCAGGTGGGACAGGGCCGCGACGACGGCGACCGGGGCGCCGACGGCCAGGGCCAGGACGAGCGGGTCGATGCCTCCCAGCGCCCACAGGGCCGCGCCCGCGCCGGTCCCGGCCATCAGGGTGCCGGCGCCGCCCGCGAGCATCATCGCGGAGGCGTCGGTGGCGCGCTGGGACATCGGCGGCCGGCCCGGCTGGGCGACCGGCAGGGTGTCACCGGTGGCGGGCAGCGGGGAGTCGTCGCGGTAGGCGGTAGGCACGGGCGCCGGGGCGGGGGCGGCGGCTTCGGCCAGGGCGGCCTCGACGTCGGCGATCAGATCGGCGGCGCGGGCGGCGGCGGCCTCGCGGGTGGGCGTGCGGTCGGTGCGGTCCATGCGGCGGGCTCCTTTCTGTTCGAATTTCTGGCGGTGGGTCAGCGGCGGTCAGGCGCGTACGGTCCAGCCGCGCTCGGTGCGGCGGATGTCGAATCCCGGCCCGGCGATCCGGCCCTGCGCGGGCAGGCACTGCCCGAGGCCGAGGGCGTCGATCCGGGTCATCAGGGCGGCGATCTCGGCGGCCAGGACAGCGGCCTGCGCCTCCTTGCGAGCCAGTTCCTCGGGGCGTCCGGTGTACATGGCGTTCCTCACGGTGAGTGATAGTCAGGCGGGTGTCAGAGCGGGTGATTTGACAGTCAGGGTGCGAAGGCAAGGCTCTGAGCTGCAAAGTTCCGTGACTTCTCCTTAGGCCCCCTGGCCACCTGACAGTCAGGAGTCAGTCCCATCCCTGACTGTCAGGCGGTCACTTTCCGTAGCCGCTACGCGGGCTGGAGCGGGGAGTGCAGGATCGTGTAAGAGCCGTGCCCGTCGCGCTGGACCAGGCCCGCGTCGACCAGGCGGCGCAGCTCACCCTGCATCCACGGCCGCTTGCGTCCGGCCGCCACGGTCGCCGGGATCAGGTCCGCCGGCTCGAACTCCAACCGCCCCGCCTGCACCCAGCCGTCGAGTTCGGCGTAGAGGGTGTGGCGCGCCTGCTCCGTGCCCATCCGCTCCTGCTGTTCGAATTCCATGTCGCTGTCGTCGTCGGACTCGACGACGTCGTCGAGCTGGAGGTGGGCGTAGTCGGCGTCCGGCTCGGGGTCGGCGGGGATCGCGCCCAGGACCTCGTCGTAGGCGTCCTGGATCTCCGTCTCGGCAGCCTGCTCGGCAGCGCTCATGTACTCGTCCTCGTCCTCGTCGGTGTCGTAGGCGGAGGGGGCGGTGGCCGGGGCCGGAATGGCGGCCAGGGCGGGCGGAGCCGTACGAGGCGCGGCCGAAGGGGTGGCCGAAGGGGTGGCCGAAGCGCCGGCCGGGAAGGGCGGGAACGCCGGAGCGTCGGAGTCGGGGGAGGCCGTCACGGCGGAGCCGAGTTCCACGCCGACGGAGTGCAGCCACGCGAGCGCGGCGGCGGCCGACTCCCGCACCCCGGGCGTGGTCTTGTTGGTGCCCCGGCCGGTGCGCTGAGCGTAGGACTGCCCGAGCGCGGTCGCGGTCGTCTGGTCCAGCGGGTCGCGGTACGGCGCGGAGGCGGCCACCAGGGCGGCCAGGACCGAGCGGTCGGTGAGCGAGGAGCGGGCCTCCGTGGTCCATCGCTCCTGCGGGATGCCCATGCCGGTCGCGAAGGCGTAGCCGGGGCGGTCCGAGCCCCAGTCGGGAACGGCGCCGGCGGCGGTGACACGGTCGGGCAGGCAGAACCCGGCGTCCCCGGCGTCGTCCACGCCGAAGCAGGCCGATGCCTGCAGGTTCGCGCGGATGTCCGTGCTGATGTTGGTCCAGGTGGCGCGCTGGAGGCTGACGATCAGCCAGATGCCGACTGAGCGCGCCTTGCGGGCGATCTCCTGGAGCTGGTCGAAGTCGGCGACGTCGGCGGCCTCCTCGATCCAGACCACCACGGCCGACAGCGACGACGTCGGGGACCAGCGGTCCAGGCCCTCGGACGCGAGGACGTCGCCGCGGGCCTTGATGGCGGCCGGAAGCGCTTTGACGTAGCGCTTGGCCTCCTTGGGATCCTGGATGAGCCAGTCGATCCCGTCACGGATGTGACCCACCGTCTGGTAGCCCTTGGCCAGGTCGATCACATGCAGGGCGAGCTTCGCCCGGGTCGCCAGGTGCACGAACACCGTGCGGGCGAACTCGCTCTTGCCCACGCCGGTCACGCCCATCACCAGCAGGTGCTGGAGCACAGCCGGGGTGAACGGGTCGAGCAGCCAGAACTCGCCGTCGGCGTAGGTGCCGACCGGGATGGGATGCGTCGGCAGCAGCCCGAAGGCGTCCGGCACGAAGAAAGCCACGCCGCCCTTGAGCAGGTCGGCCACCCGGATCGAGACCGTGCCACGGCTCGCGTCCTCCGGATCCGGAGTGATGATCACCCCCGACGGCGGGACCTGAAGCGCGGCCGCGACCGTGGCGGCCGTCGACTGCACCGCCGCGATCGTGCTGCTGGGCGCCACCTCGATCGCCGCCTTCACCGTGCCCTTGCCGGTACCCTTCGCGTCCTTGACGGTGACCTTCTCCCAGCCGATCGCGGACGTCAGCTTCGCCAGCGTCCCGCCGCCGTTCGTCTCCTCCTCCAGGTCCGCGCCAGCGCCATGCGCCATGAGCTGGCGGGCGTTCCACGACGCGGCCAGAAGCGCGCCGCCCATCAGCCACAGGTCCAGCATCGGACGACCGAACGGGCCGGCCGAGACGGCACAGGTGAGCCAGCCCATCCCGGCCGCCACCGTCGCCGTCGCCTGCGCCCGCCGGAACCGGCGGAACTTGGTCGTCGCGCCGCTGGTCTTCCAGGTGACCGCCGACAGCGCGGCACCCCCCAGCGCAATCCCCGCCGACGCCAGGCCGGCGGACATCGCCTGATCGCCCCACAGGGCGTTCACGGCCGCACCGGCCGCCGGAGGAAGCGCCGCGGCCGCGATCCACGGCGGCGTGTACGGCAGGCTCTTGGCCAGCACATACCCGCCGATGCTCTTGCCGACGGTCCCGGCGACCGCAGCCAGCTCGGAGCCGACACCGGCGCTCTGCGCCGCCGTCTTCGCGCGCGCCATCACTCGCCCCCGATCGTGAACGTCTTCTTCGGGGCGGTCTTGCCGGACCGGGCGCTCTTGGCCTCGGCCTCGGGCTTCACGAAATGGCGGTCGAAAGCGGCGGCCATCTTCAGCGCGCCGACCCCGAGCGCCTTCGCCGCCTCGGCGCTGACCTTGAGGTGCGCGGAGACCAGACGGGCCCGGACGCGGCTGCTCGCGCCGAACGTGTACCACTTGCCCTTGTAGGTGCTCAGCACCCCGTTGATCTCCTCGGCGCGCATCCCGAGGATGAGGTGGAGCTCGCGCCCGAGATGATTGATCGCCTTGGCCAGCGCGAGGATGTCGCGGTCGGAGCGGATCTCGATCTTCTCGATCGCGTAGATCATCCGGTCGCCCTGGTGACGGTCCGCCCCGCCACCGGCGGGCGCCGCGCCACGGCCACCGCCGTTCCCGCCGGAACCGCCCTGACCGCCACCGCGGTTGACCGTGACGTTCACCGGCGGCAGTACCGAGCCACCGACACCGCCGATGAAGGCGCCGGCCGCCGTACCGGCGGCCTCGGCGACACCGGTCGCGCGGGACGGGCGCGGGCGGGCGGGTCGGGGGGCGGGGGCCTCGTCGGGCCAGTCGGAGAAGGAGTCCGACGGACGCTGACGCGGCGGCTGCGAGGGCCGGGCCGACTGCTCCGTACGCGGGGCGAAGTTGTCGGTGTCGGAGGCCCAGTCGTACGGGCCGCTGCTCGTCGTGCTCATCCCTGGGTCTCCTCGTGAATCGTGATCTTGCCGAACCAGATCGGCGTACGGATGTCGGTCACCTCGATGTCCGGGTCCCCGGACTCCAGAGCCGCATCGGCGGCCGTCTCGATCAGCTCGTGCGCCGCCATGAACTTCGCGGTCGCCACGGCGGCGTACAGGTCGGTCGGGCCCATCGACGTCCGCGTCGCCAGGCGGACCGCGAGCCGGGCGACCCGGGCCGCCGTCGCCACCGCGGCGACGGCCCGGTCCATCAGGAGCACGCGCTTGTGCCCGTACATCAGCAACCCCCGACGAACACGAAGGCGCTGATCAGACCGGCCGAGCCGGTCATCGCGACCACGGTCAGCAGCTCACCTTCCGGGGTCCGCCACCGCCGGCCCTCCACGTCGAGGGCGTACTGGATCGGGGTGAACCCGGCGACGACGTTCGCGCCAATCACCGCGTACGCCGCCCGCTCCGACGTCTCGCACTCGTACCGCACCTCACGCGGCGCACCGAGAAACACATGACTCACACGGGACGCCTTCACCGGGCGCCCCCCGCCTGCTGCGCCGCCTGAGCCAGCGTCTCCGCCAACCGCGAAGCGGCCTCCTGCGCCGCGATCAGCGCGGCCTGCGCCTGCTGACGCACCGCCTCCATCTCCGCAGCTGCCGCCCGGCGCTCGTCATCCGTCACACTCGACATGTCGGTCCTTCACTCCATGGATCCGGTCCGACAGCGGCCGCAACTAACTGCGGCTACCTGGCTCGGTGTTCCCGCACCTCGCCGGGCGTGTCGGACGCACAGCGACCGACACGAAGCGGCTCCCGGTTCCCGCCGGGGGCCGCTTTCGCTGACGTGAGATAACGTATACGCCAGATCTGGCGCACGCAAGGCTTGGCGTATACGCTAGATGTGTCGGTTGATCGATTGAGAAGGTGAGAGGGATGGCGGCTCAGTACGAGCAAATCGCCAGTGATCTGCGAGAACGGATCACATCAGGCGAGTACGCGCCGGGCACCGCGCTGCCTCTCATGCGGGACATCGCAGCGCAGTACGGAGTCAGCGACATCACCGTGCGCAAGGCTTACGGAGTCCTCACTCGGGAGGGGCTGATCGAGAGCCGCCGCCGCACCGGGGTCTTTGTACGCGAACTACCGGACCGCGTCCGGCTGACTGTGCGAAATCGTCAGGTGGAGCGCGACGAACTGGGGTACTACTCCGGCCCTGAGGTGCAGCATTGGCGAGGACTTCCGCACCCGAACGGTGAGCAAACCCGCATCACCACCGCCCCTGCTCCGGCAGATGTCGCGGACATTCTCGGTGTCGAGACCGGCACGGAGATGACCGTCCGCCGCCGCATCATCGGAGACCCGAGCGTGGAAACACACCGCCAGCTCGCGGACTCGTGGATCCCCGCCTGGGTGACCGAAGAGTTGCCCATGCTTGCCGGCCCAACCGGGCCTGGCGGCATGTACGACCGCGTTGAGGAATGGGGCGAGCGTCCGCTGGAGTGGCGCGAGGAGGTCTCCGCGCGAATGCCGACTCCTGAGGAAGCAGCCGCCCTGCTCATGCCTGAGACCGGCGTGCCGCTGCTACGCGCCGTCCGTGTCACGGTCCTGCCGGCCAAGCGTCGGCAGCCGGAGCGAGTGGTGGAAGTCCAGGACATCCGCATGTCGGCCGAGCTGTTTGCAGTCGGCTACCCGGTACCACGTGGAGCGAGCGCGAAGTGGCCGGTTCCCCCGGCAACCAGCGACTACTAGGCACGGCTTGGATCCGGCGGGGCCGGCCCGTGTCCACGTCGTGGAGGGCGGCCGCGAGCGTGGTCAGCGATATGCCGGCCGCGCGGGCCAGAGCGGCT
>NZ_JBHWAQ010000059.1:0-27935 GCF_042743475.1 Streptomyces sp. NPDC059534 | reverse complement strand
CCCCACCGAACCAGGCTCCACCATCCCCGCAACGACCCGAGCCGAACATCGAATCGCTCTTGACTCCCGGACGGGGGAAGTCGTGCGACAGCCTCCCACCTGCCCGGCCAGTGCACCGAAACCCACCCGCCCCGGCCCAGGCAGACCACCAGGCCGCAAGAACACCCGGCCCGCCCCACGACATGACGTCCACACAGTCCGCAAGACCGATACCGCCACCTCCCGGAGCAAGAAGTCGACGACCCCACGACCTCGCCGCACGGGTTAAAGATTAAGTTAGGCGAGCGGTTCAACACCTTGACGGCGAAGAAGGTGGGCAAGACCCTGTCGTACCACTGGTCGTCTATGCAGACGGGCACCGATACCAAGCTGTGTGTCAAGTTCAAGGGCAGTGAGCGCATGGCCTGCGAGACGACGAAGTACATCGGGGACCGCAGCAACTTCTGACAGCCGACGAGCGCTTCCCTGCGTGACCATTCAGCAGCCCGCTGCCCGTGTGTGTCCGCCCCGACGAGCCGGGGCGGACACAGCCGTCTCAGCCGACGATGCGCACGACCGACAGGATGGGGCCCAGGTTGGCCTGCCTGGTGACCTCGACGATGCGGCCTGGCTTGGGGGCGTGCACGACGTAGCCGTGTCCGATCGCCATGGCGACGTGTTCGGGGCGGGAGGCGGAGCCGACGGCGAAGAGCAGGTCACCGGGCTGGATCGCGCTCGTCGGGACCAGGTGACCGTCGTTGATCTGTGTGTAGGTGGTGCGGGTGATCTCCTTGCCTGCTACTCCGTACGCCCGCTGTGTCAGGGAGGAGCAGTCGCACCGCTCGGACGGGTTGCTGCCGTGGGGGTTGGTGCAGCTGCCGCCCCACTGGTACATGGTGCCGAGCTGGCCGAGGGCCCAGCGGATCGCGGTCTTCACCTGCATCGGCGCGGTGGCCGGGATCTGGTAGCCCTCCGGCAGCGAGCCGGGCGGGATCTCCCCGAAGTCCACGTTGCCGCCACCCTGTCCGGCGCACCCTCCCGGGCCGAAATCTCCGCCGAGACCGGGCTGGCCCGTCATCGGGCCGACGGGAGCGGCGCCGAGGGTGGGGGCGATGGCCTGCTGGAGGGCGGTCGCGAGCGGCTCGTGCTTGGCGTACGCGTCGGGAAACCCGGACCGCTGAACCTTTTGGGCGGCCACGGTGACGGGCATCTGCTCCCAGTCCTTCATCTTCACCAACCCGTCGTAGAACTTCCCACTGGAGTAGACGGGGTCCATGATCTGCTCACGGGTGCCCCAGCCCTGGGAGGGCCGCTGCTGAAACAGGCCGAGCGAGTCGCGGTCGCCGTGGTCGAGGTTGATCAGGGTGGACTCCTGGAGAGCGGTGGCCAGGGCGACGACCTGGCCGCGGGCCGGCACCCGCTTCTGGATGCCGGTCGCGACGATGACCTTCGCGTTGGGGACCTGCTTCTTGGGCTCGGACAGGCCGGGCACGTTCACGTCGCCGCTCCGGGCAAGCATCTCCCTGACCGCGCGGGCTATCTCGGCGGTGTCCGGGTCGAGGCCGGGCTGGCCGCCGACAGGGCAGCTGGCTGCCGCCGCCGCGGCCTCGGCCTCGCTCTGGCCGAGGCCGGCCACGTGGGCTCCGACAGCGGCCAGCAGGACGAGCGCCAAGCCGAGCATGCCTGCAACGCCGGCCAGCCACCCCTTGAACTTCTTCTTCATGCGCGGCGCTGCCGACGGCGACGGATGTTCAACTCCCGCTCCTCGTTACGGCTGAGGGACGCGTCGCTGGGCCGCGGCGGGGTCGCGGTCGACGCGCGGCGTGTGCCGGGCTGCCGTGGGGTGCCGCGGTCCAGACGCTGCCGGAGCTGCTGCTGGCGCGGCGAGGCCGCCGGCTGGGTCGGGGCCTGGTAGCGGGGCTGATGGAGCCTCGTCGCCTGCGTGGCCGGGGGGTTGGGCTGATTCGGTGTGGTGGTGGTCGCCTGGCTGTTGCCGTTGACCAGGTGGGTTGCCGGTCCTCCCGGGAG
The DNA here is from genome assembly GCF_042743475.1 of Streptomyces sp. NPDC059534. Classification (NCBI taxonomy): domain Bacteria; kingdom Bacillati; phylum Actinomycetota; class Actinomycetes; order Kitasatosporales; family Streptomycetaceae; genus Streptomyces; species Streptomyces sp. NPDC059534. The sequence goes on along the minus strand of NZ_JBHWAQ010000059.1, from coordinate 25,928 downwards.
CTGGTTCGCCGGGGTGCCGGGCGGCTGCGCGGGCGCGTTCTGCGGCGGTACGGGCGGTGTCTGGCCTGGGTGGCCGGCGTTGCCGGGCTGGGGCTGGGGCTGGGGCTGGGGCTGGGGCTGGGGCTGGGGCTGGGGCTGGGGCTGGGGCTGGGGCTGGGGCTGGCCCGCAGGCCGGGCCAGGCGGCCGCGGCCGCCGTTGACCCTGGACTGGATCCGATTCATCAAGGCGACGGTGCTGACGCTGGAGCTCGTGGCGTAGCCGAGGGCAGCGATCGGATTGCCCGAGGCGATGGTGATGCCCACCATCGCGGTACGGAGCGCCCCGCGGGTGACCTTGCGCGCGATGGACTGGTTCTTCGCCACCGGCGTCGAGGACGGTGTGAAGACCGACCCGTTGGTCCCGCCGATTCTTGCCGAGGACATCTTGGCGCGGAAGTTTGCGGCAGCCTGCTTCGACTTGACCGTGAGTGCCTTGCGCTTCTTGATCGCACCGATGCACACGATGTCCACAGTGAGGAAGCGCAACGTAAGTTCGTTGCCCCATTCCTGCTGCACAGGGTCGAGGACGGCCTGGACGATCAGGATGAGGACAGCGAGGCCGATGATGGAGGCGAGGAGCTGCCCGAGGGAGCGCAGGACGGATGCCGTCCAGTCCCACAGGTAGACGCGGCCGGCTCCGGGCATCAGCCCGGCCACGAGGGCGGGTTCGCCCCGTACTGCGTCCCAGGCGATGCGGCACTGCGCAACGAGGAAGCTGCCGGCGAGACCGGCGATCAGAACGGTGACGATCAGCGCGGCGACGAAAAGGAAGATCGCCCCGACGACCTTGTCCATGGACGCCCGCTTCGCGGCCTGTACGTCGCCCTGGACGCAGTCGTTTTCGAACTGCTCCATCGGCGGGTTGCCGAAGTGGTCGAGGGCCCACTGCTTAGCGAGGGGCATGGTCCAGTCGGTGATCGTCGCGCCGGTGGGGTCGATCCAGGCCCGGTAGCTGTTGTACTTCTTCAGCCGCTCCATCTGCTGGTTCAGCGCCCGGTCGTACGCGAGCTGCGTGATCTTGGTGGCGCTGTACTTCTCGGCACAGTTGCCTTCGAAGACCCGGCCGTACTGGAGCAGCATGGCCGGCTTGACGATGAATGCGTCCGTCAGCGCGTTGGTCAGCGGGCGGGAGAGTGCTCGGGTGCTGGCGGAATCTTCGTCCTCGGGCGCCTTTTCCTTCTCGCCCGGGTTGGCGTCAAGGATGATGTCGGCGACTTCGAGGGCCATGCCGCGGGCGGCGGCGATGGCGCCGTCCTGCTCCCCCAGCAGGAGCTGCGGGGGCGAGGACAGCAGCGTGGCGGTGAGCGCGGCGATCAGGATGGACAGTGCCGCGTCCCCCCACCCCTTGGCCCGGTCCCCGAAGAAGATGCGGGTGACGGTGACCAGGGCGCACACCGACAGGAAGAGGCTGGGTAGCCCCATCTGCAGGATGACCTGGGTGTGCAGGGAGTTGGCGACGGACAGGACCGGCGCCAGGAGCAGCTTGGCGAGGCCGAAGCCCAACGCCCAGACGATGAGCCAGCAGCAGAACGCGATGACCCACTTGGTGATCATGAAGCAGAGTTCGGTGATCAGGTTCTGGATGCCCAGGTCCCAGTCGGTCAGGCCGCCGGTGTCCGACTTCACGGTGTAGGCCGAGATCGGCAGGTTGCGCTCGTCGGTGACGTTGAAGACGGCCAGGACGCCGCCTTCGTTGGGCAGGAGCTTGCGCAGGCGCTCCTCCTCGGCCTTGAGGTATGCCTCCTGCATGTTGTCTGTGAACCGCTTGTTGAGGTCGGCGATGATCTTCTCGATCTCGGCGAGCTCCTCCGGGGTGGGCGTACGCGTGCCGGTTGGGTTCGGTCCGAGGGGGTTGGTCGGCGGCGGGCTGGTGGGCGTCGGGGTCGCGGACGGGCCCGGTTCGGCGAGGGCCGGCAGCGAGGTGAGCATGGTGAAGGCGGTGGCGGCGAGCGCCGCCACGAGCAGGGCGAGGCGCATGCGGGCTGTGCCAAGCAGGCGCAGCCGCTTCCACAGGGCGCGCGGAGTCCTCATGCCGCCGCCTGCTGGCTGGTCGGGGTGGTGTGGATGACGCGCTCGATCGCCCGGTCGCGGGGGATGAGGACCCGCATGAGGCCGATGCGGCCGGCCAGGTCGCGGTAGAGGCACTCCCCCGCGCGGGCCCGGCGCTGGTCGTCGGGCAAGCCGAGCGGCGAAAGGCCGCCGGTCACCAGGTCCAGCAGCTCGGTGTCGGTGGAGTCCACGCCGAGGAACTCGAGGCTGCGGGCGGCCAAAGGGCGGCTGGTCTGCCGGAAGACGAATCGGTGCGGGATGAGACCGCGGACGATGGCACCCTTCTCGCTGTCGGCCGGGCCGATGTCGTCGGCGTCGTGGCTGCCGACGTACGCGGCCGCGTTGCGTTTGCGGCCGTCGCGCAGCAGCTCCAGGAGCAGTTCCAGGCCCTCGTCGCTGGAGGTGAGCCACCAGCACTCGTCGAATACGGTGACCGCGAACTCGTCCCGGGAGCGCATGGCGGTCTCGCGGGAGACGGCGGCGATCAGGTACATCAGGGCTCGGCCCAGGACCTTCTCGAACTCCAGGCGCTGGATCCGGTGCTCGCTGGCAAGCTCGGACTTCTTCGGCAGAGCGAGCGAGGACACCAGGAAGACCACGCTGTCGGCGCGCTGGGTGTCGACGACCGGCAGTGTCTCGTCGAAGACAACGCGGGCCAGGTCCTTGCGGGAGACCGAGGCGAGCTTGCGGGCAAGGCCCTGGGCGGCCGTGTCACCGGCGCCGCGCGCGGTGAGCTCGTCCATCAGTGCGCGCATCGACGGCTCGGGCCGGGCCAGGACGGCCTGGACGGCCTCCGACAGAGCGACGCCTTCGAGGTCCATCGGCCGGACTCCGAGCAGCAGGGTGAGGAAGGACTCGGTGAAGCGGGCCGCGACCTGGGGGCTGTTCTCCTTGTAGAGACGCAGTGGGTCGAGGGAGACCTCGGCGGTGTGGTCGATGCGGATCAGCTGAGTGGTGCCGGGGCATGCCTTAGCAAAGCGGGCCCATTCCTGGTCCGTGGTGCGGTCGACGATGACGGCGCGGCCGCGGCTGCCGGGCCGGCCGAGCTGATGCCCGCGGGCAAGGACGTTGTAAACGGCGCTCTTCATGCCGACGGACTTGCCAGCGCCGAGCTCGCCGAGCCAGGCCATCGACGCGCTCGCGTTCTCGCGGGGACCGCGGGCGGGGTCGATCAGGACGGGGCGGGCGCCGCCGGAGGCGACCTGGAGGCCGTAGAGGCCACCCCGCTCGTCGCCGAGCTGGGAGCCGCACCAGGGCATGGCCATCGCGAAGTCGCGGGCGAGGAGGATCTGCGCGTAGCTGGCCATGACGCGAGGGGTACGGCAGCCGGGCAACATCGCCTGCCACAGGCTGCTCTGCTCGCCGGCGGGCCGGGAGAAGGTGTAGTCGGTGGAGCCGAAGTCGGAGGCGAGGGCGGCGGCGCGGTCCATGGCGTCGTCGGGGCTGGTGCCCCACACGGCGAGGGTGACCATGGCGCGGATCTCCACCTCGCGCCGGTTCGCCGTCAGCCGCTCGTGGTACTCCTCGTTGTCGGCCTGGTTGCGGGCGATGGCGGCGGGCGGGCCGGCCGGGTCGCCCTCGTACTCGGCGGCCTGCGCCTTCAGGTGCCGCGCCCGCTTGCGGACCTTCGGCTCGGCCTTCGAACCGGGCACGATGACCAGACGGGCGGTCCAGTCGACGGGGTAGGCCAGGTCGTCGAGCTGCTGAAGGTAGGCTGCCCCGGGCAGGGCGAACGCCTCGGGCATCTCGCTCAGGGCCAGGAGTGCCTGGTAGGAGTCTCCCAACTCGCTGGACACCTGAAGGAACCGCCGCGCGAAGGGGTTGGCCGGCAGCGCGGGACCGGTGTTGAAGTCGGCGCCGCCCTCGCCGACGAGGATCTCCCCCAGCGCCGCGATGTTCCGGCCCCGGCCGCGGACTGGGGTCTCGGTGCCGTCAGGCAGGAATGGCTCCGCGAGCCCGCGGCGCGCGCTGTGGCCGTAGATCCACAGGATCTCCGCCTCGGACGCCAGCCGCATCGACACACCGGTCGGCCACTGGGCCTGGATCCGCTGGGCCTGCTCCAGGCGCCGCTGCACCTCCGCGTCGGTGACGACCGCGGGCATCAGACCGAGCTGCAGGGAGACCTCCGCCCGCGCCGCCCGGAACGAGGACATCACCGCGTCCTTCTGCGACAGCGGGGGAAGCGGGAGCGCGAGCCAGTCCGTGCGGCCCGTCAGCTCCATCGTCTCCAGCTGGTCCAGGACCGCATGCCCGAGGCTCTCGTAGCGGGGCGCACGCTCCAGGTCGATGTCGTCGACCATGGCGCGCACCACCGCGGTCGGGTCGATCTGCGGGCACAGCGACAGCAGCATCGGCTCGCCGGTGAGCGCCTTGAACAGGCCCTCCAAAGCCTTCAGGCGACGCTTCTTCACGACGGCCGGGGCGTGGGAGTAGTTGGTCGCGGCAACGCGCCACACCGCCCAGACGGTGCCGTGGGTGGTGAAGATCAGGTTCTGCTGGACGTGCCGGATCGGCAGGCGCATCGTCAGTTCTCCAGTCAGGTACGAGTCGTGGAGGCGCGGCGGGCGAGGAGGGCCTGCACCCCCGAAGCCACCGGCGCGGCGGGCGCCGAAGGCCCTTCGGCTGCCGGCGGCGCGGCGTCGGGTACCGCGGGCCGGGGCCGGGTCTGCTGCGGCCGGGGCTCCGGTGCGGGGGAGGTGATCGCCGGGGCGGTGGCTTCGGCGGCCTGTTCGTCGGCGGGCAGGTGGATGCGGGTGTCGCCGCGGGTGGGCCGGGTCGGTCGGTAGGTGCGGCCGCGGAGCTGGCCGCGCCGGGGCGCGGCCAGCATCAGGGCGATGCTCAGCAGGGCGGCCACGGGGTTGCGGCCGTCGATGTGCAGGTGGCGCAGCACGAATGCGACCACGGCAGGCAGGACCAGGAGGACGGCGACGTCGAGCCAGCCGTGGCCGCCCCACAGGGGGCGGGTCAGGATCAGGCCGGCGACGGTGGCGACGATCCCGGCGAGCTGGGTCAGGGTGTAGGGGCCGCCGGGCAGCCGGATCCCCCGGCCGCCGTTGACGTCCCTGATCACCCCGTGGACCAGGGGCGCGCGCCGCGACTTGGTGTAGCAGCGGCCGATGAGCTCGAAGTCCAGCTCGCTCTCGGCCCCGTGGGCGCTCACTGGTCCATCCGGGACAGGCTGCCGCCGCCGCTGTAGTTGGTGATGTCCTCGGTGGTCTTGTCCTTGAGCGCGCCCATGTTCGCGGACAGGCCCCAGACGATGCCGGCGAAGATGACGGCCATGATCGTCGGGCCGGGTGCCTTGGTCTTCCAGCCGACGACGATCACGAAGATCCCGCACAGCACCGGGATGGCCACGTTGAAGATCAGGCTCTTGACGTCGTTGCCGAGGCCGGTGCCGGTCTGGATCCAGCCGGCGGCCAGCGTGATGGTTTCAGGCATGCTCGTGCTCCTTCTAGGAGGTGGGGGTGGCGCCCGGACCCGGGGCGCCGGAGACGGCCGGGGCCGGAGTCGGCGGCGTGAGGGCGGGGGCGCCGTCGAGGCTGGCGATCTCCCAGCGACCGGCGCGGGCCTTGAGGGTGAGGGCGTAGGTGAGCGGGAGACGCACCCCGTCCTGGCCGGTCGCCCGGAGGGTGACGAGCAGGCGCAGGGTGGTGCCGTCGCCGGGGACGGAGACGACCAGTTCGCCGCCGCTCTCGCCCTCGGCGGCGAACTGGTCCACCGCGATGCCTGAGCACGGGGCCGGGGACGGCGCGGTCAGGCGGGTGCCGGGTGCGAGGTAGCGGTCGAGCTCGGCACCGGCCTTGGTGAGGTAGGCGGTCAGGAAACTGGTGACGGCCTGGGTGCGCGGGTCGGTGGGCAGCGCCGGGTGCATCGCGCCGTAGACAAGCTCCGGGGTCTTGGCCCGCTCAGGTGCGGCGACTTCGGCCGGCAGCGCGAGCGCGGTGTACGCGGTCGCTCCCCCGGAGCCGGGAGCCGTAGCCACGGGCACCTGGAAGTAGCGCACCGTGGCGGTTGCGGCCGCCGGGCTCGGGGAAGCGCCCGGTTGCGTGGACGGCGTGGCCGACGGCGTCGCGCCGGTGACGCGGGCCGCGACCGTGACCGACCAGACCGAGGTGTCGGTCTGGCGGAGCCGGACGACGGTCAGCTGCTCGCTCCGGCGCTGGCCGGAGACTCCGTCGAGCTGGAGGTTGCTGGACGGCGGGTAGTAGGCGGCGAGCTTGGGCTCGTCGCCGCGGCCGGCTGACAGGTAGGCGGCGACGAAGAGGCTCGCGAAGCCCGCCGCGCCCTGGCCGCCGCTCATGGCCGGTGCGGCCGGTGCGGTCTTTGGCGCTGGCGCCGCAGGTGCCGTGGGCACCGAGAGGAAGGCGAGTGCGCCCAGGAGCGGCCCGAGGGCGATCAGGCCCCAGACGAGCCAGCGCAGCATCGCCGTGGAGTTGGCCTGGGCGCCGGTCGACCAGCCGCCGACCCGTCCGGTGGTCTGCTCGGCCTCGGCTGCTCGGACAGTCGGTGACTGCTCGGCCAGTGCGCTCTGGTTCCGGCGGCCGGTGAGGCTCATGCCGCTCCCCCGGCCGGGCGCAGCGTGTGACCGGCCAGCTCGGCGATCCGATTGCGGAGTTCCGCTTCGGGCCGCCGTCTCAGCGCGGCGAGCGAGGCGAGGACGGGCTCGGCGTCCTCGTCCAGGAAGGCGCGGAGCTTGTCGTGGGTGCCGGTGTCGAAGGGACGGGCGACGAGTGCGGCGCCCAGGTGGATGAGCAGACGCTGGGCGCGGGTGACGCGCTCCTCGTCCGCGTCCAGCGACTGTGCGGCGGCGGGTGTGGTCAAGACGCATCTCCAAAGGGGGGAGCGGACGGTGGCCGGGGCGGTGGTCCGGTTCATGCCGCGCCCGCGGCCGCGGGCTGGAGGGATGCTGTGAGGCGGGCCCTGGCCCGCGAGCGCCGGCGCTGCCAGGCGCTGGCTGTGGTCTCGGCGCGGGCGGCGGCCTCGGCGTTCGGGATGCCGCCGCTGATGTGGTGCCAGGCCAGCGCCTGAGCGTCCGCGGTCGACAGCGCGCCGTCGCGCACCGCGTCCAGGAGGAGCTCCAGGAGCTCCAGCCGGTCCGGGGCGGTCGCGGCGTCGTCGGCCGGGCCCGCGTAGAGGCCGGCTTCCGCGGCGGCCGCGCGCACGTTGCGGGCGCGGGCGATCTCGTACGGGCCCGGCGACCGGTCGGCGATCCGCTCAGCGGCTGCGAGGTCCTCCCCCGCCGGGCCCTGCTCGGCGGCGAGCTCGGCCAGGACCCGACGCAGGGTGTCCAGCGTCAGGTTGGCGGCGGGCCGGCCGAGGCGGAGGTGGATGCGGCTGGTGCGGGCGACTTCGTAGAGGGCGGTCACGGTCACGTGACCGACGGCGTCGCGAGTGCGGCCGCCGGTCACGCGGACCTGTCCGCGGGTGATGCGGAAGACGGCGGGGAGCATCGCCTGGACGATGACGCGGCCGGCGAGGATGGCCGATCGGTCACGGCCGGCAGCGCGCTGCAGGAGGACCCGGAGGACGGCATCGGTCAGCGCATCGGTCACGCCGTCGGCCGTCGGACGGAGGACGGCGAGGAGCTGCTCGGGCGTCAGGGAGCCGGCCCAGGAATCGGTCACGGCCGCGATGCCGTCGGTCAGGTGGCCATCGGTCACCCAGTCGGTCACCGCCTGACGCAGGGCAGGGTCCGCGCACAGCGCGGCCCAGTCGGCGTCCAGCCGGTCGAAGTACCCGCCGTCGGCGGCGGGGTGCGAAGCGTCGTGCACGGCACGTCTCCTTTCGGATCTCGTGCCGTACACACTCCTCAGCCGGGCTTGCCCGAAGGCTTGTCCGCAGCCCTAAAAGCGCAGATGGGAGGCTTGCCCTCTAGCTGGGCAAGCCTCCCGTGACCGATTGGGCAAGCCTGGTGGGGGGTTGGGCAAGCCCCTCGTGACCGGTCCATGCAACTCTGGGCAAGCCTCCCTGGGGGGGGCAAGCCTCGGGATGTCGCCGCGGCTTGCCCAGGAGGCTCGGGGTGAGGACGCGGGCGGATGGGTGACCGATGACCGCAGACCGGTCATGACCGGTGACCGATGGGGCCCTGATCGGTCACCGGTCACGCGGCCCGGCATCGGTCACGGGGCGGGTCGGCTATCGGTCACGAGCCCGGCACAGTGGATCCGATCCTCGGTCACGGGATCGGTCACACGCGGATCGGTCACGGCCGGACAGCTGCCTGGGCAGGTCGGTGACGATGACGGGTGACCGGTCACTGAGCATTAAGCGGAACGCCGGTCAGCTGCTGCCGACGGAGCGGAGGCGCGCCCGGCCCTGCTGCCGGCGCACCTCCTCCAGGTGCTTCTGGGCATCGAGCACGCGGCGCTGACCCGTCTTGGGAGAGACTCCCAAGCGTCGGCCAACCTCGGCTCCCGACAGCCGCGTCCCGCTCTCTTCAGCCTCCACCAGCCATGAGGCCACCAGCTCGATCTGGCGCTGAATCGGATCCGCCTCGGCCACGTCTTCGTCGGCCTGCTGCTGCGGCACCCGGGCGGTCGCCTCACCCGACGCGGCCACCTCGGCCACCCAGTCCTGTCGATCCGCTCCTGCCGACGCCGCAAGGACAGGCTGTTCGAAGAAGGGGCTCGAGGGGCCGGCCGGGCCGACATCAACCACCGAGGCCCTCGGCCCGGGCACTGCTGCGGCAGGAAGGGGCACAGGTTCTACCGGGGGCTCGGCCATGCTGCGCAAGTCCGCCAGTTCCCCGAAGAACGGGTGCGGCTCCCCCGCGCCGAACGGTTGCTCCTCGTAATCCGGAACCGGGGCGGTCAGCTCGTCGCCCACCGGCGGCTCAGCCGGTACGGAGGCATCGTGCAAGGCCCTCTCCAGCTCTGCTGCCTGAAGCTCGGCGAGCACCGGCTCCAGCAGGGTGTCAGGAAGGAGACCGCCGGTGTCCTGGTCGGTCAGGCCATAATCCCGCGAGAGGAACGCCGCGAACTGCTCTGCGGACGGGACCGTGCCGTACTGCGCCACGAAGTCCAGTCCTGCCTGCGTCAGGTCGACGGTGACAGGCCCGGGCGCCTCACCCCAGGCGTTGGGAGTCGCGCCCACGGGCTCGGCTGGCGATTCCGCATTCCGAGAGGGGGCGTCTGCGACCCGGGGCTGGGCAGTCGCCGGTAGCTCGGGCACGTAGGCCGCCGGAGCTACCAGCTCCGGCTCAGCCGCGGCCTCGCGTTCGGGTATGTGCGCAAGCTCGGGCTCAGGGCGAGAGATAAGGACTGGGCTCAGGCCGGCGGCGGTCAGCCCGGCGGAAGCGGTCTGCGCGAGCGGGACGCCGATCCGGGCTAGCCGCAGCGGCATCAGCGCCTCCACGGGGGCCTTGCGCCGCCACGCACGGCCGTACCGGGCCTGGAGGCGGGCCTGGTAGATCAGCCGCTCCTGCTCCAGCTTGATGACCTGCTCGTACGAGCGGAGCTCCCAGAGCTTCATCCGGCGCCACAGCCGGAACGTGGGGACCGGGGAGAGCAGCCAACGGGTGATCCGCACACCCTCCATGTGCTTGTCTGCCGTGATGTCCGCGATCCGGCCGACGGCGTGCCGCGCGGCCTCGACGGCCACCACGAACAGGACCGGGATCACCGCGTGCATCCCGATACCCAGCGGATCCGGCCAGGCGGCCGCGCCGTTGAACGCGATCGTCGCCGCCGTCAGCACCCAGGCGGTCTGGCGCAGCAGCGGGAACGGGATCCGCAGCCACGTCAGCAGCAGGTCGAGGGCGAGCAGGACACAGATGCCCGCGTCGATGCCGATGGGGAAGAAGTACGAGAAGGTGCCGAAGCCCTTCTGCAGGGCAAGCTCACGCACGGCGGCGTACGAGCCCGCGAAACCGATCCCGGCGATGACCAGCGCACCGGCGATCACTACACCGATCAGAGTCTTGTGCGTCCGTGTCAGCTGCACCGCGGCCACCCGCGATCCCCTCCCGTTCAGTTGCGACGGTCAGCCGAGTGCCCGGCTGACGTCTGTAAAAGTCCACTCACACGAGGGGCGGCCCTGTCTCAGCAGTAGCCGGAGACTAGGCCGCCCTCCTCGCATGTCAGTCCTCTGCGAGGAGCTTCGCCAGGGTCTGGCGGTTCTCGAGGGACATGTACTGGCGTGCCAGGCGGCTGAGAGCCTGAGGGTTGTGCCACGGAAGGCTGGAAGCTGACTCCACTCCCCCGCCGTGCACGTTCGCTGCGCTGGGTCGTTCCGGCTGCGACTCGCGCTCGCCACTGATAACGCCGTTATCAGCCGGGACTCGGGCCGCGCCGGATGCGACCCGGCTTGGGATGCCGATAACGCCGTTATCACTGTGCGGCTGCTCCGTTTCGGCGGGCGGGACGAGCGTGCTGGTGATAACGGCGTTATCACCTTGCGGTGCGGGGGAGTTCTGCACCGGGGGCTTCTGCCGCTTCTCCTGGGCCTGCTTGGCCCTGGCATCTGCCGTTGCTCGCTGCTCAGCAGGGCCCAGCTTGCCGAGCCCGCGGACGTGCTCGACCTTGCGCACTCCTGCCTCGAGATCGGCCTGCAGCTGCGGATCGAGCTGGAGCAAGGACAGCCGCTGCGAGATGTACGGCTGTGTCACTCCGAGCCGCTTGGCTGCCTTGTGCTGAGACCCGTAGAAGCTGACCAGGGTCTTGAGGGCCTGCGCCTCCTCCAGGTCGGACAGGTTCTCCCGCTGTGCGTTGGCCACGAAAGCCGACTCCAGCAGCACCTCGTCGGTGGAGACGCGGTCGTCGTCGACGGTGACCTTTATCGAGGCGAGGCCCGCCTCCTTAGCGCCGGCCAGGCGGCGGTGGCCGTCGACGACGACGTACTCGACGCCCGGTTCCAGCTCGGAGGCTCGCTCCGGCCTGTCTCGCAAATACGCATCGACAGACGCCACTGTGATCGCCTGGATCTGGCCGACTTCCAGGAGGCTGGACGCCATACCCGAAATGTCACCCAGGGTCTCCCGCGGGTTGTCAGGGTTGCCACTGATCAGTGACAGGTCGAGAACGGTGGGGTCCCCACCGAACGCGGCGTCCGTGAGCTGGCGGCGCAGGCTGCGGGCCTGGCCTGCTCGGGCGAAGGAGGACGAGGAGCCGAGCTGGTCGCGCTTGCTCATGAGATCTCCCTGGCGATCTGCCGCATGTTCTCCGACTGATCACAGTGTGGTGCGTAAGCCAGCAGCGGGCGGTGCATGCGCACCGCTTCCCTCTGTTCCTTCAGATCACCGATGACGGCCAGCACCTTCGGGTCGCCGAGCTCACGCCACTCCTGCAGTGAGGAGGTGGCGACGAAGCCGCGGCGGCTGTCGTAGAGGTTGACCACGAGCCCCAGGTACTCGATGTCCAGCCTGAGGTCATCGCGAAGGGACTCGATCTGGTCTGCCAGCATTGTGTACGCGGTGGCGGATGAGTCTTCGGCGAGCACGGGGATGACCATGCCGGAGATCCCCTCGCGTTCGCCCTGGCGCCGGCGGCCGTAGTAGATGGCGGCGTCTGTGGCCATGCCGAGGCTGGGCGGGCAGTCCACGACGATGGCGTCGAAGTCCTTCTCCAGTGGCTGCAGGGCACGCTCCAGGGCGGCTTCCTTGTTGCGCATTCGCGAGACAGCGATCTTGGCGTCGAGAAGGAAGCCGTCGGGGCAGGCGGGCAGTACGTGAAGCCGCTTTCCGAAGCGCGGCTCCTCGATGGTGACGACGAGGTCCCGAAGGTCGCCCTTGCCTTCGCCGCACATGTGCAGCACAAGGCTGTCCGTTCCCGGAGGGATCTGACCGACGCCGAGCTGGTCGCTGAGGTGGCCCTGAGGGTCGTAGTCAACGAGGAGGACGGACATGCCGTCCTCGGCCAAGGCTTCGGCGATGCCGGCAGCGACAGCGGTCTTGCCGACGCCGCCCTTCTGGTTGATGACGATCTTCCGCTGGGCGATGCCACTGACCGGGCGATGCCTGGGGGAGGGGTGGGTGTCCAGCCACAGTTGGATGGACTGGGCGAGACCCTGGACGAAGGGGATACCGCGCGTGGAGCAGGCGTCTTTGAGCTCCTTCCACTGTCCCTGTGGCAGCCACGTTGAGAACGGCGTGGCGCCGGTGGTGTCAACGGGGGAGCAGTCGGCACCCGCAAGCCAGGCAGTGATGCCCTCGGACGTTGCGTCCTGGATGTCGATGCTGAGTTCGGCAGCGCGAACCTTCAGTTCCTGGCGGAGCTTTGACGGCAGCTTGGAGACAGTTTTCTCTCTGTCTCCACTGGGGCTGGGAGTGACCATGAGGTTAGCTTACTAACTTCTGCCCCAGGAAGGTGTAACGCCCGGTCATTCCGCGTGTCAGATGGGCAAATCCGGCAGATCGTCATCCGGCTCTGCGTCCCGTATGCCTGGGCTGGGACCGCTCCCGTTTGTGGAGCATCGGCTCCGTTGTGGAGAGTGAGATGCTCATGCGTTGGTGATAACGCCGTTATCAGTTGGTGAAGGTGGCCCAGCGGCACCGTGCCGGAGTGGCCCCCAGGGCAGGCATCTCGTCGGGCCCTGCGCAGGCGCCGAGCGGCCGTCGTGTCGTGGTGCCTGGGTGAGGCGTACGTAGGGGGATGACGCCCCAGGACCGACGCCCCTTGAAGACACGTCCAGCTTCTCAATGGCGCGGGGCCCGTCCTCGTATGGACAGCTGAGTGCAGCTCAATGGGCAGGCCCTAGGCGCGATCAGGGCGCTGGACTCTTTGAACTGTCCGAAGAGTCTCGCGGCAGCGCCGGCAGCAAGCCCATGAGAAGGGCCCCGACGTGATTGGAGATTTCCCAGCACCCGAAGGGGTTTGCCGACCTGAAGGCTCCTCCAGAGCGGAGGAAACCGCGAGCCACCGAGTAAGCCCGGGAGCAGAGTCAGATGTCCATCATGCCGCCGTTGATGTACCAGTCGCAGTCCGCGAGGGCGTACAGCCAGGCGGTCTCCCGGTCATTCGGGTCGACGGCCGCGATGCTGTCGGCATCCTCCGTAAGTACCTCCCGCAGTCCCTCAGGGCCAGTGCGCGCGTGGGTGCGCATGTCCTTCCTGCGTCGGGCCGACAGATGGTGGGACGCTTCGAACTTGTACATGGGCGCGAGCTTGTTGCTCGTGAAGTGGTGGGCTAGTCGCTTGGCCTTGACCTCTGGCCAGTTGGCTGGAGGGCGGACAGAGAACTCAGCGACAGCGCCTCCATCGGCAGGGCATATGTCCGCGAACAGCCACCGGTCAGATCCGAGATCATCGAAGTAGGGGTGGAACGGCTCCTTGGCCGGGTCGGTGGAGAAGGAGTTGCTCTTGCCCTGGTTGCAGGGTCCGCAGGCAGGCACCAGGTTCAGGGGCGTCAGTGCCAGGAGCGGGAAGACGGTCTTCGGGGCGTGATGGTCGATCGTTTCTGGCTTGGCGACGCCACACATGGTGCAGCCGTATATCGCTGCGGCCTTGAGCGCGTCGTAGATCTTGCGCCCACCTCCTCCGACGAGCGCTCTGTCGTAGGTGGCCGTGAGGCGGTCCTTCTCCTCGTCGTTGCACTGGCCGCCGAATTCGGAGACCAGCAGAGAGAACAGGTCACCTTCCTCTCCGGCCGTCCTGTACCGCCTCTGCTGTCCTACGAGCTCTGGAAGCCTGCCTTGCATGTCTTCATCCCACCCCTGCTTCTTCAACCAGGGTGTGCAGGCTTTCAGTACGTCCTCGACGGTGATGGTCGGTTTCTGCGGCCACCGCATCAACGTTCCTCCCGCCGTGAGTACGTCATTGCGCGCAGAAGAGACCGAGCTTCTGATCCCAAGCCCGTGAACCGCCTGGTGATCTCCTCGTAAGTTCCGCCGTTCGCAACCTCCGCAGCGATCGCCGCGTGAAAGCCGGTCGAAGAGACTTCCAGGCCGAAGACGTCGTAGGTCAGCTCACCGACGCTCTCCCCGTAGGTCTCAACGTCAGGACGGCGGGCGGTGAGCTCGTCTCCATGGCGAGTCATGTTCCACACACAGGACGCCGGCACCTCTTGCAGGACGACGGGGGAGTGGGTGGCGACGACTGCCATGCCGTTGCGGTCGGACAGCAACCAGGAAAGGGCGTTCGTCAGTGCGGCGAGGAGAGGCGGGTGCAGGTGTGTTTCGGGTTCGTCGATCAGTACCAGAGTGCGCTCGCTGACCACCTGGATCAGTCGGGTCACCATCAGGAGAACCACCGCATGCCCAGAGCTCAGGTTGTCGAAGACCTCGCCCATCGACTCTTCGAGCTTCCTCTGGCTGCCCTCCCTGATCATGGCATCGATCACGTCCATGTCGTCGTCGAGGAAGCCGCTCGCGGCGTAGTTGAGGGTTTCTACGGCTGAGAGCCAGCGGCGCCCTCGTGCCCCGATCCGTGCGGTGGCGAAGCTCTTGACGAACTCCTCCCGGAGCTCCGCGTCCGACTTGAGACGGGGCTCCGTTGGGTGTCGCAGGCTGATGTAGTGGAAGGGCACCATGGCTTCGGGGGGCTCGGTGTAGGGCCGGTCGAAGGGGCTGAAGGAGATGACGACGCAGCTGGTGAAGCTGTTGTCCTCGCCTCCGGATGCGGCCTCGACGGCGATCTCGCCGGCTGTCGCCTTCGCGGCGATGGCGTGGAGCAGACGCGACTTTCCGACACCGTTGCGGCCGATCAGCGCGTGCAGGTTCGTCGGGGGCAGGAGCCCCGGTGTCGTCTCAAATGTGAACTTGTGGGCCGGGAGCAGTCCTTTCTGCTCGGGTGTGTACGACCAGCAGAAGGGGACAATACGGGCACGGAGGCCCTGGGCGACGCGACAAGTGCGGTCCAGATCCCAACGCGTACGGTCGCGAAATAGGGATGCGCGGAAGACTGGCTGGTTGGGCACCGCCTGGTCGGGCTCCCAGGCGTAGGCGATGTCATTCAACGACTTGAGGATGTCGAGAGCCATGTCGCGTGGGAGGTCAGCCCTCAGTGTCTCGTAGTAGTCGTCCTCCATCCCGAGGCTGAAGTAGCCGATGTCCAGAGTCTCGAAACGCAGAGGCAGCCGATCTGATGTGCGACGCCATCCGTCCATCGACATCTCGACGTTGACGATCCTCACGTCTCCGACGTCAACCCTGCCTCCGTCCTGCAATCGGACGAAGAGTTGGAAGGAGGTCACAAACCCGTAGTCGTTCCAACTGTCCTTGGCCAAGTAGGCGCCGTGCGCCATCGGTACTGCCGCCCTGTACTCCAGCACGGTGAAATCCAACCCGGCCCCCTTATGTCATGTCACCAGCCAACCGGCCGATGTACGGGCGCAAGCATGGCAGGGATGGCACCCTGCTCGCCTGCGCCCACCCGGGCAATCCGGCCGTGGAAGTGGAGGCATGGGCCGGTGCGTGACCCGCTGAGGACGAGTCGGTGCATCGTCTCTCTTCCGTTCCCTTCGCGGTGGATCCCCAGGCGGAGATCCGCCGTGAAGGCGCTTCCGCAGGCAGAGCTGACACTGCCGAAGTCAGGGCAGGAGTCGCCGAGCCTTGCGCGACGACGGATTGCTGGTCCGTGGTGCCGGCAGGTGGGGGAGGAGCTCCCACAGGGGAGAGGAGCCTGCAGCCCACTCGTTGAGGAGCCCACGGTCAACCAGGTGCAGTCGTTGGCTTCGAGCGAACTTCACAGCGGGAGCGCTGAACTGGCCGTTTGTGACCAAGACGATGACATCGCCTCTGTGAACGGGGCGGCCGGTCCCGTTGAGGACGTGGAGGTCCGGAGTTCCGACCGCGGCGCCAGCCGCAACCTTTGCGGCGGTGTTTACATTGGATTACCCAGCGTCGGCCCACGGGATCGGTCCCCTTGACGTCGGCCCCGTTGTCCCCGGCGCCACCCACCCGTACGGCATCGTGAGCGCCGTCGCGGCGCAACAGATTGCGTACGGCTTCCTCGAACTCGGTGTGGTGCAGGCTGTCCAAGAGACGGCTGTCCCAGCCTTCCGGCTGGCGTTGCCGTGCGACCCAGGTAGAGGCCCTGCGCCGCACGGCGTTTACGAGGAGCAGGATCAGCGCTCCGGACGCGCTGCAGAGGTTCCTCACCGACGACCCCGAATTCCGGAACTGTGGAAGGGCCCGCTGGGAAGCGGGCGCTCCCACTGTCGAGGGTTACCTCGGAACCGGGCTGGATGTCTCACCCTCGTCGTGACGGGCGTGCTGGCGCTGCCCGCGGCCATCGACACCGTGCGGCGCTGGTGCACCGCACCCGGGAATCAGGATGCCTCGGTCGAGCTGAGCGCTGGTGGAGTGATCGTGATTGTCAGCGGCACAACGGCACCCCACGATGTTGCCGCACTGGCCGCAACGCTGGCGGCGGTTCTGGAACCGACCGCCCCGCCCTCTCGCCCGAGCCTGTTGGTGACGGCACTGAGCTCTGAGCTGGCGGGAGCGGAACCACCGCGAGCGGCCGCCTCGCTCGTCGACGGGGAATCGGAGCGGCAGGACACCCGGGAGCGGGGTCGACCGTCCCAAGTGTTCAGCCACGCCGCTGTGACTGAGCGCTTCAGTTGGCCCCATCGGCCATGTAGAGCGCTCAGGACTCGAGGTTCTGCTCAGGGAAGCGTCGAGCGGCGCATCCCTATCCGGAAGGTGGACCTTTGCGGAGACTGCGGTCTGGGAGCGGCCTACATGGGCTGACCTGCGACGGTTCGGCGTCCTGACGTTGACTGGCCCCCTATTTGGTCTTGCTCCGCACCCGCTGGCGCCAGCCTGGCGGCCGTCCAGACCGGCGGACGGGGCGACGTCACGCAGGGACGCCGAGCGGCGGGTGCTCGAGCACGTGGGGCTTGTACTCGACCAGCTGGATGCGGCCGTCGAAGGTGCGGTGCTCGATCATCTCGAGGGCAACGTCCGGATAGCCGTCGTAGATGCGTTCTTCGCCCGTGTTCCCGGTGATCACCGGGAACATTACGACCCGGAAGC
Source organism: Streptomyces sp. NPDC059534 (assembly GCF_042743475.1). Taxonomy (NCBI): domain Bacteria; kingdom Bacillati; phylum Actinomycetota; class Actinomycetes; order Kitasatosporales; family Streptomycetaceae; genus Streptomyces; species Streptomyces sp. NPDC059534. The sequence goes on along the minus strand of NZ_JBHWAQ010000059.1, from coordinate 8,927 downwards.
GGTCGACGAGTCCAGCTCGTAGCAGGGACCGGCACAGGCTGAGGCTGCCGATTGTGCTGAGGAGCCCCGAGCCACTCGACTTCATGGCGCGGACCGCCTCGACGGCGTCGTCGCGGACGAGCGTGGAGTTGGCCCACGTCAGCGGCTCCTCGAGTGAGGAGGAGAACACCACCTTGGACGCTTGCGTGAGCTCGTCGACGGACGCCTCTTCTTCGGGCCTGAACTCGTCTTGACCATTGGAGACCTGGCCTGCAGCGAAGCCCGACATAAGGCGGTAGGTGTTCGCTCCCATCAGGTAGGTGGCCTCGGGCTGCTCGCCAAGCCATGCGAGGTACTCAGGGCCCTCGAGGCCCCAGAACCCGGGCCATCCCTCTCCCGATGCGTGGCCGTCGAGGGAGGTGATGAAGTCGACGAGAAGCTCCGACATGGCGGTGTCCTTTCCTGGGGTGTCACGAGCTTGGACTGGCCGGGAGCCACAACTCATCGACCGCGCTGTGGAGTAACGAGAAACCCATGACGCTGCAGCCGAACAGATCGGCGGGGCGCCGCCCGCGGACGTCCCGGGCCAACCGTCACGCTCAGCCGGGCCAAGTGCAACACTCAGTCACACCACGTCGCGTCAGGACACCCGATTGCCGCAACCGGTGGCCCACCCGGGAGCTCAAAACGCCGTGAGAGGCCGCACGCGGGCCTCTCAGGCGACCGCAGGTCGATCCATACCAGGCGTGCTGAGTTCGTCGACTGAAGGGCCTACCCTGGGTGTCGCTTTTCGGTGCTGATTGATGAATTATCGGATTTGCGAACGGGGGGCATCTTGCTGGTGGACTCCCCAGTTGGGGAGTCCACCAGCAAGATCACATGAGCTCCTTAGTTGGAGAGTTGTCGGGACCGCCGGCGAGGTCCGGCCGTCGGTCCGACGCAGTGATGTCCAGGGCCGACAGCTCCACTTCCTGCACCGCCAGATTCCCGGCCTTGACCCGCTGCTGGCTGATCCGCGCCCCGAGCCGTATGGCTTAGCCATCGACCTGCTCGATGTGGCTGCGTGGCACGTTGAGGTGGCCCTCGCGGGCGCGGCAGTCTGCGCACGGGCTGATGCCACCCCCCAGTGGTGGTCGCCGACCAGAAGCACCCCGATTACCCAAGGTGCGGTCCGGCGGGCTTGACGTCGAGGTTGAGACGTTCCTCTCCGTGCCAGCGCTCGGCGCCAGTGAGCAGGTCGTAGCCGCGTGCAGATTCGTAGGTCTCGTCGGCGGTTTCCAGCTCGCCTGCCACGATATGCATGGTGACGGCGGTCGCCTCGAACCGGTCCTTGGTCCCCAGTCTCTCTGGAGGTACCTGGCAGCAGCGGTGGAAGGCCAGCCGCGCCGAGGCGATCCCCGGCACGGACTGGACCGCACTGTTTACCCTCGCCGCTGAACTGCCCGCCGCCATCCTCGCCCCGGCTACTCGGCGTCCACATTCCAAGTCGCCGTCCAATGGCAGAAGGCATCAGCCGGCGACTGGGCCGCTTACGCCGCCGATGTCAGCCGCCGTGTCCTGGAGAACCAATGAAGCTACCCATCACTATCAATCAAGCACGGCTCGGATCCACGGAGTTCAAGGTCATCCGACCAGCCCGGCCCCTGGTCCACGCAGTGCTCATCGACCACGATCGGCACCTGGACACCTACCTCGATCACGACGCCGCCCAGCGAATCGGTGGGCTATGGAAGCTCGCCGCCTCTTCACCGCGCTCGCTGGTCCACCTGCCGATGCGGGGGAACCGTGGCCCCTCCCACGAGCTGCCAGAAGACTGCACACGGCAGCTTGATCTCGTGCTGCTGCACCACTCGCTCCAGTTCGCACCCTCACGCTGGAAGGAAATACGACGACGGCTCGGCCCAGGGCGTCCGCGGACCGTGACGCTGTCTGGCGCAGGACACACCGACGAAGCTGTGACTGACCACGAGGCACGGCACTACCAGGAGAACCGGGATCTGTTTCACCAGCATCTCCACGCCGAGACCCTGTTCATGACCGGCAGCGCGAAGGTGTTCAAGGACACCGCACGGCACTTCTTCGACGTCGCCCGAAACGGCCCCGGATACGTCCCCGTCCACCCGAGCTACCCGCGCTTCTGCACCGAACTCCACTCCAACGACGGCATTCTCGGTGACGCGCGCGAGATCCACATCGAGTACTGCGACCAGTGGGACGCATGACCCCGACCGACAGGACCCCACCGACCATGACGTTCAACGATCACCTCCAGCATCTCGTCGAGAGGGCCCTCGCATCCATCCCGGCCGCCGACGCCAGCGACATCTACGCTGTCTCCTTCCTCATCGGCAACGAGGACGACGACCCTCGTCAGCCAACCCTGACGATCGGCTACAACACTGAAACTCAGGCCCAACGCAGCATCCAGGACACCTCTGACCAGGCAGAAGCCCGCTGGAACTACGCTTTCTGGATCCAGAACGAGCTGACTGTGGTCGGCGACCTGGCCTGGTGTCGGCGTACGGCCTTAGCTGGCTCTGGCAAGAATTTCGTAGCCGAAGATCATCTCGGTGACATGGTCAGCCGGTCCGCGTAGCGGGCAGCCTGTGGTTGTGCTCTGTTGAACTGGTCAGCTTGCTACCGCAGTTGGCTGACGTGCTGGTCGTTTCGGTTGATGTCTCTGATGCCGCTGTGGCTATTCACGCCCGTACAAGGTCCGGTGTTCCCGCAGGATGTACGGGATGCGGCCAGCTCAGTGAGTGGTGTCACAGCCGCTACATACGCCGCCTCGCCGACGTCACTCTCGCCGGCCGGCCTGTGCGTATCGACTTGTCCGTACGCCGCCTGTACTGCGAGAACGCAACGTGCCCGAAGGTGACCTTCGCCGAACAGACAGCGGGGCTGACCACGCGCTACCAGCGGCGGACACCGCAGTTGCAGCGCCTGGTGGAGGACGTCGGCGTGGTGCTGGCCGGCCGGGGCGGTGCCCGGATACTACGGATCTTGAACATCAGGCTCTCGCGGTGCACCGTCCTGTCCCAGCTGATGCGGGTGCCGCTTCCGCCGCTGGAGACACCCCGGGTGCTGGGGGTGGACGACTTCGCGCTCTACGGCGACACCTACGGCACCCTCCTGGTCGACGCCACCACCCGCCTCCCGCTCACGCTCTGGGAAGGACGCGACGCCGAACAACTCAGCCGATGGCTCCGCGAGTACCCCGGTGTCGAGGTCGCCTGCCGCGACGGATCCCTCACCTACCGGCAGGGCATCACGGGCGGCGCGCCCGATGCGGTGCAGGTCAGCGACCGCTTCCATCTCTGGCAGGGCCTCTCCCGTCGTGTCCAGGACATCGCCTCCGCCCACCGCGGCTGTCTGCCCGCAGCCCTGCCCCCGGCCGGCGAAAGCGATCCCGCACCGGGCGAGGCGACCGCCAGCCACAACGCGGAGGACAGTCGGGCCGCACGACACGCTCGCAGACTGTTCGAGGCCGTTCAGGCCCTGACCAGCACCGGCCGAAGCCGCAGCTCGGTGGCCCGCGAGCTCGGCCTGGACCGCCGCACCGTCGGCAAGTACGCCCGGGCCCGGACCTGGCAGGAGGTGATGCGCCGCCCGCCCCGCAAGCCTTCCGCCCTGGATCCCTACCTTGACTACCTGCAGCAACGCTGGGACGAGGGACAGCACAGCGCGAAGATCCTGCACGAGGAACTCCAGACGAAGGGCTACCTCGGGCACTACCAGCGCGTGAAGATGGCCGTCGCACCCCTCAGACAGGGCCTGCCCCTGGACGAACCACGCGAACGCCCGCCGTCACCGCGTGAAACGGCCCGCTGGATCACCACACATCCGCACCGCCGCAACCTCCATATCAGCGAGCGGCTGCCCCGGCTCCTCGACCACTGCCCGGAACTGAGGCGGACTCATGACCTGGTCCGCCGGTTCGCCGCCATGCTCGACAACCGCGACGCGACACCCCTTCCGGGCTGGCTGAACGACCTCACGCACAGCGGCCTGGCCCCGCTCGTCGGCCTCGCCGGAGCCCTTCACGAGGATCGGCATGCCGTCGCCTAGGGAATCACCACCCCCTACAACTCCGGCGTCAACGAAGGCCGGATCACCGACGTCAAACTGCAGAAACGCCTGATGGCCGGACGCGCCGGCGTCCCGCTCCTCCGCCACCGCGTCGTTCTGATCGCCCACCTCCGCCGCCGCTACGCGGACCGGCTGACCATGTCACCGAGATGATCTTCGGCTACGAAATTCTTGCCAGAGCCAGCTAAGGCCGTACGCCGACAGCAGGCACCTCCGACCGACGAGCAGAGCACCCTCGTCCTCGCGCTGACCAGTCAGATCACCCACCTGAAGAGGCGGCACCGAGAAGAAGTACAGGCCCTGCGAGACGCGCTCGAACAAGCTCACGGTGAGAACCTCGACCTCCGCCGTGAACTTGACCGTCGCGGTCGCGACACGACCCGACCCCAGGAGCAGGGGCCCTGCTGACAGATCAGTCCGCGCGTTCCAGCCCGAGGGCGCTACCCACCGGGATCGACCGCCACATCGCGCTGACCTGCGGAAGTGATTCGATGAACGTGGCGATCTGGGCCAGCGCTGCGGACCGTTCAGGACCGATGGGATCGAAGTCAAAGCCCATGCTGTTGGTCCAGGCCATATCGCCCAGGTCAGCCCGGGCTGGAGCGTCGGCGAAGAACAGCTCGAGCTCTACGTGCCAGTGCTGCGGCTGCCAGAACTCGTCATCCTGGTCACCCTCGTCGCTGACCGCGAACTGCCTGGTGAAGACCAGTGCGGGGCGGTCATCGTTCCAGCTCCACCGACCCCACTGCACGATGAACCCGTCGCCGTCATCCTCTGCAGGCTCAATCCCATCGATCTCCTCCTGGACGAACTCCTGGAACGCAGACCAGGCCCGCGCAACGTCGTCGACCGCATCCGGGTCGAGTCCATGACGTCGAAGGATCAGCGCGAACATCTGAGGAGTGTTCCTCCAGTGCGTGGCCATGCCGGATGCTAACCGATCACCGCCGGCGCCAGGACGGGACCAAGCAGCAGACCACCAGAGGGCCGCGACTACGCGCCGCGCTCGGGCTCGTTACGTCCATCGCAACAACATCCCGAACTGGGAAGTAGCCATCAAAGAATCTTCGAACGCCGGATAACGGTCGGCATCGGCAAGACCCACATCGCCGTCGGCCTCGCCGTCGCGGCCTGCCGGGCCGGCTTCACCATCTACTTCACCAGCCTCGACGACACGGTCCGCCAGCTCAAAGAAGCCGACTCCATCGGACGCCTGCCCGGCAAGATGGGCCTCTACCAGCGACCCGACGTTCTGGTGGTCGATGAGGTCGGCTACCTCCCGCTCCACCGCGACGAGGCCAACCTCGTCTTCCAGCTGATCTCGAAGAGATACGAGAAGGGCTCCATCATCCTGACGCCTGCCCCTGACCACGGCCCCCCGGGCCGCTGCGGGAACGCTGCTTCTGGGCATGAGGCGGAGCCGTTCTCCGACCCCTGGGCGAGCTGGGTGAGGACCTGTCGGCGTACGGCCTTAGCTCCCCAGTTGCGTACGGATGAACGTCCCCAGTTGATGGTGCGGGTTCTTGGCCGGACTGCGGCAAGATCACAAGATCGTCTCTGGTGTAGGCGGTCTGACCTGGCCCTGGCAGGATGCGTGAATGCAGATCCGGAGAATGGTGGGCTGCGTTGGCCTGCTGGTTGCGCTCGTGGGATGCGGTGGTTCCGGTGACGGTGCTGCTGCCCCGAGTGAAGTAGAACGTGTGGAGGCGACGGCTTCGATGGACCCGAACTCGATCACTGTCCTGGTGACCTTCGTCGGCGGGCCGGCCGACGGTCGGACCGAGCATCTTCCTCTGCCCGAGGCGACGGGCAAGGTCACTATTGATGGTGTGACGTATCGGGGCAACCCGGGCCCACCGCCCGAGGTGAAGGACACCCCGGAGGGCCTGGCCCAGGTGATGCGGCCCGTCTGAGGAAGGGCGGGCTGTCGCGCACGACGGCTGGATCTTCCTAGGCGACGTCGTTCTCTCGCTCGATGGCCTTGAGGCGGTTCTTCAGCCGGTAGCTGGGGCCGTTGATGGAGATCACTTCGCAGTGGTGGAGGAGCCGGTCGAGGATGGCGGTGGCGAGGACCTCGTCGCCGAAGACCTGGCCCCATTCGCTGAAGGTCTTGTTCGAGGTCAGGATGATCGAGCCCTTTTCGTAGCGCTTGGAGATGACCTGGAAGACCAGGTTCGCCTCGGCTCGTTCGAGGGGCTGATAGCCGACCTCGTCGACCACGAGGACGCCGGGCCGCAGGTAGGTGCCGAGCTTGTTCGTCAGCCGCCCGGCGGCCTTGAGGTTGCGGACCATGTCGTCGAGGCTGGTGAAGTAGATCGAGTAGCCGGCCCGGCAGGCCGTGACCGCCAGAGCGACGGCGATGTGCGTCTTGCCGACCCCGGGCGGCCCGAGCAGAGCGGCATTCGCCTTGCCCTCGACGAACGAGAGGGTGGCGAGGTCCTTGACCTTGCGCGGGTCGAGGTCGGGCTGGAAGGAGAAGTCGTACTCGTCGAGCGTCTTGTGGTGCGGCAGCTTCGAGAGTCGCAGGCCCTGGCGGAAGCGGCGGTCGTCGCGGACGGCCAGTTCCTCGGACAGCACCAGGTCGAGGAAGTCGAGGTAGCCCATCATCCCCTCGTCGGCCCGCCGGGTGTATTCCCTGATGGTTTCCGCCAGGTGAGGCAGGCCGAGCTTGCCGGCCGTGTTGCGGATGCGGGTGGAGACCAGCTCGCTCAAGACGTTTCCCTCGTGCTCGGACGGGCGGTGAAGGGGCGGGTTCCGGTCAGCTCGTCATAGACCGACAGCGGACGACGACCGACCTCGATCCGCGTGGCCGCGGCCCGGTTCAGCAGAGCCTGCAAAGGCCCTGTCTCCTCGCCCCGAGGACGCTCACGACGGGTTGCGGCAGGGCGTCGCCGGTGGTGGTCCGGCGGCCCTTGCCCGTGGGCAGACCGTCCCAGTGGGCCTCTTCGACGACTCGGACTCCGCGGCCGATCGCCCGGGGATGGGTGGCCAGCAGCGTCTCGCCACTGGAGCCGGCGACGGTGGAATGCAGCATGACCTGCGACTTCGTGGCCCGGATCTCCACCAGCTGACACGGTCGGACCTTGCGGGCGGGCACCGAGTAGAGGTTGCCGCCGAAGGCGACCAGGCAGTCCTTGCCGACCGGCCGCAGGTGCCGCTCGGCCACCAGATACGGAGTCGGTGGCAGCGGTTTGAGAGCCACGTGATCACGGGCCGCACGCTCTCCGATGATCTGCTGGTGAGTCCTGTGGGCCTGGGCCCGTCGCTGCGGGACCCAGGTGGTGAAGGCGGCGTCCATCTCCTCGACGGAGGAGAAGGATCGGCCGGACAGTACGTGGTCGCGGACGATGAGGACTTGCCGTTCGACGCGTCCCTTGCCGGTGGGCCGGTAGGCGGCCAGGACGTCGATGTCGAAGTCGTAGTGGCCGGCGAACCCGACCGCTTCCGGGTGTAGCGGGACCGCTTCACCTGGGGCGACGTGGCGGCGGACGACGGTCTTGGTCCGGTCGTAGACGATCGTCATCGGCACCCCGCCGAAGTGAGCGAACGCGCGGCGGTGGCAGTCGAAGAACGTCTGGAGGTCCTGGCTGGTGGTGAAGCAACAGAACGGGTCACGCGAGTACGACAGTGTCATGTGGAAGGAGTAGACCTTCGGAATGCCCATGTGGGCGAGGATCTTGCCCTCGTCGCCCCAGTCGACCTGAGCCTGGGCGCCCGGGATGACCTCGAAGCGGCGGTGCATGCCGGCGAGTTCCTTCGGCGTGATGCCGAGTTCCTCGGCGATGCGAGGCCGGGCTTCCTGGACGTAAAGCTTCACGCGCTGGTAGTTGCCGGTGAACCCGTACTCCGCGGCCAGCCGCTCGTGGATCACCGCGGCCTTCATGAGGATCTCGGCTCGCAGCATCGAGTCGACCAATGGCGCGAACTCGTCGATCACCCTTGCCTTCGACCGCCCGTTCGGCGACCGGCGGGGCGGGGTCGCCGACCCCGGCGCCGACAGATACTTACGGACCGTCTTCCGGTCCAGTCCGGTCTCCCGGGCCACCTCCGACAGGCTGATCGCCCCGGATTCCAACAGACTCCGGAAACGCCGCAGTTCCAACCACCGTTGCGGATCCAGGACCACCGTCGACCACCCTTCCGCCGCCTCTCACCGACCAAGCAGCAGAGTGCCGAGCAGCAGGTCTCAACGCATCAACAACTGTCCCTTTTCATCCGTACGCGGGTGGGGACGTTCACGTGTACGCCGACAGGACCGGCCCCAGCTCGGAGTGAGGGCCCACTTCACCGTGCTGCACGCGGATGCGCCGCATCGTTCCGACCACGTTCCTCTTGCTTCCGGCCTCCCCGGCCTGGCTGGGGTGTGGTGCGATCAGTAGCGCAGGACGGGTGGGGTGCGGGGGGATGGGGTGGGCGGGTGCTGGAGGGTGCGGTGCAGGTGGGGGTGGAGGCCGGTGAGGTGGAGGCTGACATGGGCGTCATGGGCCTGATGGGTGAGCCGGCGCAATGCGCGTAGACCCGTCTGGTCGCAGAAGGTGAGGCCGGTCAGGTTCAGGTTGAGGTGGCGGGGGTGGCTGTTGAGGGCGGTGGTGGCAGCCTGGTGTAGGAGGGGGACGGTGGCGAGGTCGAGTTCTCCGGTCAGGAGCAGCTCGACGGTGTCGCGATACCAGACGGTGTGGGTCTGGAGCAGGTCTTCTGCCCGCATGGCCGCCTCCGCTTCCCGATAGACCGGGGCCGGATCCCTTTCCCCTACCTTCCCCGGGACTAAGGCGGGTGTGTTCAGGATGGCAGGTGTGGGGGTTATGCGGCGTCGAGGGTGGCCCAGTGGTCGATGAGACCGTCGGTGTCGCAGCCGGTGA
>NZ_JBHWAQ010000058.1:0-28029 GCF_042743475.1 Streptomyces sp. NPDC059534 | reverse complement strand
TGAGGTCGCCCGCGGGGGCTCCGGCGAGGTTTCCGGCGGCTTCGATCTGGTTGTAGACCTGCCAGCCGGCGCCGAGTCGGGTCCGTTTGGCGGGGGCGATCTGGCCGCCCACGGGCCAGTCCCGCAGGTCGTCGCGCCACAGCACGCCCGCGGCGTCACGGGCGAGGAGGTCGGTGGAGCCGTTGTCGTTGTAGTCGTGCGGGTTCGCCTGGCGCACGACCTGGAAGCCGCCCGAGGCGGTCGCAGGGCCGCCGAGGCCGTCGTCCGGGGTGGCGGTGAGCTGCCAGGTGTAGCGGCCGTTCGGGGCGCTGACGCCGTCGAGGAGGCCGTCCCAGGCGAAGGTGAACCGGCTGCCGGTGAGCGGCCGCGGCAGGCGCTGGGTGACCTTCCTGCCGGTGGCGGAGTGCGTGAGCGTGACGTCCACGGTGGCGTTCGCGCGGGAGAGGGTCCACGCCAGGGGGGCCTGGGTGCCCGGCTTCTCCAGGTCGAGCGTGGCGGGGACCTGGGACTCGGTCACCTTGACGGCCATGACCCGGCCGGTGTCGGCCACCAGCGCGACGGCGGGGCGGGCGCCGCCGACGCCGCCCGAGACGCGGAAGAGGCCGTCGCCCTCGGCCGAGAAGCCGCGCACGAGCAGGGCGCCGTCGGGGGAGTGCGCCACGCTGGAGAAGTTGTCCAGGAGCTTGTACGGCACGGCGGCGGGGTCCTTGAGGTTCCGCGCGTACAGCGGGCTCGGCGTCTCCCCGGCGGCCGTGCCCGGCACGCCGTAGAGCAGGACGTCCCCGACGATGCCCGCGATGACGGCACCGCTCATGGAGCTGTCCATGGCGATGTCCTTGCGGGCGCCCGGGCCGGCCACGACCAGCTCGGTGACCCCGGCCGTGTACTCGACCCACGCCTTGTGGTCGGCCGTGTAGGCGCCCGTCGACGCCTGGGTCCACGGGCCGATGGCCTCGGTGCCGCCCCAGTCGACGACCGAGCCGTTGTTGACGTTGGTGAGCGCCTTCCAGTACTCGGTCCGGAAGGTCGGCCCCGAGAACACCCGGGTGCTGCCGAGGACGATCAGGTCGTTGCCGGCGGAGGCGACGACCTTGTAGTCGACGCTGGTGGTGCGGGACGAGAGCTTCGTCTTCTTCGCGACGCCGTCGGTCTGCGAAAGCTGCCACAGTTCGCGGTAGTCGCCGGTGGTGGGAACGCTCACGAAGAGGTTCCGGCCGACCACGCCGACGAGCTTCGCCCCGGAACCCAGCTGGGCCATGATGTCGAAGTACGCGGACCAGGTGGCGCCGGGCGTCATGTCCCGCAGGAAGACCATGCTGCCGCCGTTGCTGGTCACGGCGATGTCGGAGTTGCTGTCGTGGCCCATGGTGCCGGTGTTGACCGGCATGACCGAGCCGTCGGTCCGGTGCCACTCCAGGACCGTGTTGCCCCCGTCGTCCTTCCTGGACGTCAGGTACCCGGTGTCACCCGAGCTGACGATCTCGGCGTCGAGCGGCAGATTCGCCTCGGCGGTCGCTGCGGTGCCCGCGGTCACGGCGGCGGGGGCGGCCACGGCCCCGGGCGAGGAAAGGACGCCGGCGCCGACCGTCACGGCGAGAACGGTGGCGACGGCGGCGCCGAGACGGCGTCGGGTCGTGCTTGCGGAAGCCAAGGAAGTCCCTCCTGAGAAGCCGGGCGGTACGCACACCAGTGCGTACCGCCCTCTCAGACTCCCGGCGGGGGACGGTGGTTGTACGCCACCGGCGGCTCCGCGGGCGTCAGGACAGCTTCGTGTCCCGGCCGACCTTCTCCCAGGCCGTGACGTCGGCCCGGACCTGGTCCAGGTGGGCGAGGATCGTGTCGATCGAGTCGTCGCCGAGGGCCAGCCGGAGCGGGGTCTCCTCCGCGTCGAGGGCCTGGAGGACCGCCGCCGCGGCCTTCGCCGGGTCGCCGGCCTGCGTGCCGCCGCCCGTCTCCACGAACGCGCGGGTCGCGCCGACCGTGTCGGCGTAGTCGGCGATGCCGTCACCGCTGAGGCTGTGGTTGCCGAAGAGGCTCGTGCGGAAGGCGCCGGGCTCCACGATCAGCACCTTGACACCCAGCGGACCGACCTCGGCCGCCAGCGCCTCCGACATGCCCTCCAGGGCGAACTTGGTCGCGCTGTAGGCGCCGAACCCGGCCATCGACATCTGGCCGCCGACGCTGCTGAGCTGCACGATCGCGCCGGACCGGCGAGCGCGCATGTGCGGCAGGACGGCCCTGGCGAGGGCGGCCGGGCCGAAGACGTGGACGTCGAACAGGGACCGCAGCTCGGCGTCCCCCGTCTCCTCGACCGAACCGACGTGGGTACGGCCCGCGTTGTTGACCAGGACGTCGATCCGCCCGTGGCGCTCGACGGCCGCCGCCACGACCCGGTCGACCGCCGCCGCGTCCGTCACGTCCAGGGCGACCGCGTCCACCTGGTCGGGGTGGGCGGCGACCAGGTCCTCCAGGGTCTCGGTGCGGCGCGCGGCGGCGACCACGACGTCGCCCGCGGCGATCGCGGCCTCGGCGAAGGCGCGCCCGAAACCGCTGTTGGCGCCCGTGACCAGCCAGACCTTGCTCATGTGCGTACTCCCCCTCATGGGTACTGCTCGATGACACAACAAGCTTGCTCCGCAAGGGCTTTGCCCGTCCAAGATCTCCCGTGATAACCCATGGCTATGGATGTGCACGGGCGGGATCTGCGCTACTTCCTCGCGGTCGCCGAGGAGCTTCACTTCACCCGGGCGGCCGAGCGGCTGTACGTCTCGCAGCCCGCGCTCAGCAAACAGATACGGGCGCTGGAACGACAGCTCGGCACCGCCCTCTTCGACCGCGACCGGCAGGGCGTGACCCTCACCTCCGTCGGTACGGCCCTGGTGCCGCACGCCCGCGCCACGCTCGCCGCCTGGCAGGAGGGCCACGAGGCCGTACGGCGCGCCCGGGAGGCCACGGACAGCACCGTCGTCGTCGGGATGAGCACCAGCCCCGGCCGGGGCGGACTGCTGCCCGCGATCCGCTCCCGCTTCACCGGGACGCACCCGGAGGCCCGGCTGAAGCTGCGCCAGGTCGGCTGGGAGGATCCGACGGCCGGCCTCGCCGACGGGAGCAGCGACGTGGCCTTCGTCTGGCTCCCGCTGGCCGGTGCGGACCGTTTCCGCTGGGTCGTGGTGGCCACCGAGCCCCGGCTGGTCGCCCTCCCGGAGTCCCATCCGCTGGCCGCCCGTACCGGCCTGCGCTTCGCCGACCTCCTCGACGAGCCCTTCCTCGCCCTCCCCTCCAGCGGTCCCGAACTCCGCGACCACTGGCTGGCGGTGGACGCCCGCGGCGGGCGCCCGCCGGTCGTCGGCGGCGAGATCGCCAGCGCCGACGAGACGTACGAGGCCCTCGTCGGCGGCCTCGGCATCTGCCTGGTCGCCGCGGGCAACGCGCCCCTCCTCACCCGCGACGGTGTCGTCACCCGCCCCGTCGACGGCGTCTCGCCCAGCCGCTTCGCGCTCGCCTGGCGCGCGGACGACACCCGCCCCCTCGTCCGCGCGTACGCCCGCGCCGCCTCCGAGGTCACGGACCAGCCGCCCCGGCCGACGTCCTGATCGCGGACGAACTGGTCGCGGTCGAAGATGCGCGGACGAAGTGGTCGCGGACGAATCAGCCGCGGACGAACTCGGCCGGTTCCCCGTCCGCGGTCATGCCGTAGAGGTGGAGCCGCTCCTTGCCCTGGTAGCGGACGATGCGGAGGTTGCTGGAGCCGTTCTCGACGCAGTCCGGGTCCCAGACGGCCGGGTCGCGGGTCTCCGGGCCGATGACGAGGAGGGCGCCGGCGCCGCCGACGACGGCCGTGGAGGCACAGTCGATGTCGTCGGCGAGGGGGTTGCCCTGGTCGTCCATGCGCGGGTACGACTGCTCGAAGCGCACCAGGGGTGCGCCGGCCGGGCCCTGGGTGACGGTGAGCCGGTAGGACCAGCGGTCGGGCTGGGGCTGGGTCACCGTGTCCGGCGCCTGCTTCCAGGTGCCGACGAAGGCGGCGGGGACGACGCTCGTGCCGGACGGGACCCGCTGGAAGGTGCTCTGGGCGACGCCGGAGCCCCACTGGACGACGTCGGTCGAGCGCAGCCGGAGGGTCTGCCGGGCGGCCGGGGTGCAGCGCTGGGCGGGGACGCTCGCGGTGATCTCGGCCTCGCCGAGGACGAGTTCGCCGTCGGTGGCGGAGATCAGGGTCGCCCGGCCGATGCAGAGCAGCTCCCCGGTGACATGGGTGTAGACGGCGGAGCGGGAACCGGCCGGGCCCTGGCTGATCTCGATCCGGCGGGTCTCGTACGGGACGTCCGCCGAACCCTTGAGCACGCCCTCCCAGGCGCCGAGGAAGGAGGCCGGGACGATCCCGGCCTGGCTGCTGACGCCGCCCTTCCCACCGCCCTTCCCGCCGCCCGCGGTGCCGCCGTCGCCCCGGTCGGGCCAGTAGGCGTACACGGCGGTGGCGGCCGCCGCCGCGACGACGAGGGCGGTGACGGCGGCGAGCAGGGCGGTACGGCGCCGGGGCCGGGGCGCGGTGGCGGCGGAGGTGGCGGCGGCGGAGGCCGCTGAGGAGCCGGAGGTGGCGGCCGACGGCGGGGGAGCGGCGGGGGCGGGGGTGTCGCCGGTGCGGGGCGCCTCCTCCGCGCCCGCCTCCGCCTCCAGGAGCCGGGCGGTGTGGCGGCCGATGGGGGCGAGGACGTCCGCCGGGAGCCAGGGGTCGGCGACCGGCAGGGTCTCGGCGATCTCGGCCGCCGACGGGCGGGCCGCCGGGTCCTTGGCGAGGCAGGCGCGGATCAGTCCGGAGAGCTCGGGCGGGAGGTCCGTCAGATCGGGTTCGTCGTGGGCGATGCGGAACATGGTGGCGTGCACACCGCTGTCGGCCGTCCCGAACGGGGCCCGGCCGGTCGCCGCGTAGACGAGGACCGAACCGAGGCAGAAGACGTCCGACGCGGGGGTGACGTGCTCGCCGCGCACCTGCTCGGGCGACATGAACCCCGGCGATCCGACGACCGCCCCGGTGCTGGTGAGTCCGCCGCCGTCGGCGACCGTGTCGACGGCGCGGGCGATGCCGAAGTCGATGACCCGGGGGCCGTCGACGGTCAGCAGCACGTTGGACGGCTTCAGGTCGCGGTGGACGAGTCCGGCGGCGTGGATGTGGTCGAGAGCGCGGGCCAGTCCCGAGGCCAGGGACCGCACGGTCGTGGGCGGCAGCGGCCCGAAGTCGTCTCCCACCACGGTCCGCAGCGAGGGTCCCGGCACATAGCCGATGGCCACCCACGGGGACTCGGCGGCGGTGTCCGAGCCGAGCACGGGGGCCGTGCCCGTGCCCCCGACCCGCTCCAGGGCGGCGACCTCGCGGGCGAACCGGCGCCGGAACTCGTCCTGGGCGGCCAGCTCCGCGTGCACCACCTTCACCGCGACCGTCCGCCCGCCCGCCGAACGCGCGAGGAACACCCGGCCCATGCCCCCGACCCCGAGGCGGCCGATCAGTCGGAACGGGCCGATGCCGACCGGGTCTTCCGCACTCAATGGCTCCACAGCGTCAGAGCATGCCAGACGGGGTGTCAGCCGTCTCCGCAGATCCGCAGCCCCTTCGGCGTGGCGCAGGGCAGGTGGCCGTGGGTGAGGATGACGTCCTGGCCGCTGCCCCGGCCCAGATAGGTCAGGAAGCTGGAGGTCAGGGAGTCGGCCGGCGGCCGGCCCCACGTGTAGGCGTACTCGATCTCCCGGTACGGGTAGCCGGACGCGCCGATCTCGTCCACCACCGGCCGCCGCCCGTCGACGGCCACCCTGTGCAGGCCCTTCCGGCCCTCGCTCGCGCGGAGTTCGGTGTAGCCGACGGCCCCGGGGAGCCTGGCGACGGTGGACAGGACCTGTTCGGTGGAGTCGAGCTCGCAGCGGATCACCTTCGCTTCGGGGTCGTCGCGGGTCACACAGTCCTGGGAGGAGTTCGCCGGCTCGTTGCGGCCCAGGACCCGGCGCTGGAACACCTGCCGGGTCCCGGAGTTGGCGTCCCGGCTGACCAGCAGCACCGGCCGGTCGAGGCCGGGGACGAGCTGGTTCCAGTTGGTGATCTCGCCCCGGTAGAGCCGGCGGATCTGCTCCTGGGTGAGATCGTCGACGGGTATCCCGTCGTTCAGGACGAGGGTGAAGAGGGAGACGGCGACCATGCTCTCCCGCAGCTCCGGGTAGCCGCCGGGCTTGCGTCCGTCCGACAGGGCCACGACGGCGGGCGAACCCTTGGGCGTCTTCGCCCCGGTCTCGGCCAGCTCGCGTATCCCGGCGGTCGAACCGTGCACGTCCACGATCACCGTCGAGCCCTCGCAGTCCCGCTCGTACTTCTCCGCGACCTCCCGCACGGCCGGCGCGAAGGCCGTCGACCCGGTGACGGTGAGGGTGCCCCGGGCGCAGCCGATCGGCGGTGGCGTCTGCTCCCGGACGACGAGCGCGGCGAGGGCGACCACGCAGGCGGTGAGGATGATCGTGACGGTCCGGGCGGCCCGGCTGAAGACGGGCGCCTCGTCGTCCGGGGTGGTGCTGTGGTTGACGTGGACGTGGCCCTCGGCGATGTTCCCGTCGACCGAGACCGGCCCGCCGATCGGGCCGCCGGTCAGCAGGACGAGCAGTTTGTAGTGGGCGCCCCGGTTGAGCGGGACCTTGGGCAGCAGGACGGTGGTGGCGCCCTCCGCCGGGCCCTGCCAGTCGGCGGGGAAGTGGCTCAGCAGCCGGGGGTGGTCCGGCGCGGTCACCACGACCGCCTTCACCCGCCGCCCCTCGAAGTCCACGGTCAGTCCGTGGTCGTCGCCGTCCGTGTAGTGCTCGCGGGTGAGGGCGAGCGCCCCGTCGTTCTCGATCCGGAGCAGGACGAGGGTGGCGTCCGCCAGGTCCGGGCTCGCGTTGAAGTAGCCGCGCCGGACGGCCGCTCCGGCGCCCGCCGCCCCGGTGACGGCCCGGTTCGCCGCGCCGTCCCCGATGGCCGTGTCGAGCTGGACGCGGTAGCCGATCCGCCGCTGGTGCGGCACCCGCCGCTCGTACCAGACGGCGCCGGCCGAGACGAGGACGCCGAGCAGCGCGGTGACCACGGCGATGAGGTTCTCAGCGGTGAGCCAGTCCACCCTCGGGACGGTACGGACACATGTGCGGTTCCGTGGGGTGCGTCGCCGCCCGCCACCTGGAGTTCTCCCTTCCGTCAGCCGGGCCCCGGCCCCGCCGTGCGCGGGCGGGCCATCAGCGGTTGCCCGGGGTTGTCGAGCATGGGTGTAATGGCGACGAGGGGGCCTTCCGTCTGAGGAGTACCCCATGCGTGTCGTCGAAGTGACCGCCTACGGCGGACCCGAGGTCCTCAGAATGGCCCGCCGGCCCGAACCGGAGGCCGGGGACGTCCCCGGCCGGGTGCGGGTGCGCCTGAAAGCGGCGGGTGTGAACCAGGCGGACCTGCGCATCCGCGCCGGCCACTACGCCGACGCGGTCGGCGCCCTCACTCCTCCCTTCGTGCTGGGGACGGACTTCGCGGGCAAGCTGCTCGATCCCGTGCCCGGCATGGAGCCGGGCACCCGTGTGGCCGGTTTCGTGCCCTGGTACGAGGAGCTGACCGGCGAGGGCACGTACGCGGAGATCGTCCGCGTCGCCCCGGAGTGGCTGGCCCCGATCCCGGACGACGTGGAGTTCACGGTGGCCGCCTCCCTTCCGCTGGCCTCGGCCACGGCCCAGCAGGGCCTCGACCGGCTCGCGCTCCCGCCGGGCGCGACGCTGCTCGTGACCGGCGCCAGCGCGGTGGTCGGCCGCCTGGCGGTCCAGCACGCCTCGGCCGCCGGAATCCGGGTGGTGGCCGTCGCCTACGAAGGAGACGAGAGCGAACTGAGAGTCCTCGGCGCGGACCACGTCGTCACCCGTGGCACGCCGGAGGACGTGGTCGCGAAGGTGATCGCGGGCGAACCGGAACGGGTGGACGGGGTCTTCGACGGTGCACTCGTCGGCGAGGCGCTCCTCCCCGTGCTGAAGGACGACGGCGTCTTCCTCGCCATCGCCCCCGACCGGATCCCGGTCGCCGAGCGCAACATCCGCGTCGAGACCGTCCGGGCCCAGCCGGACGTCGTCCGGCTCAAGGAGAGCCTCCAGAAGGTCGCGGACCGGGAGCTGATCACCCGGGTGGCCGACGTCATGCCCCTGGAGGAGGCCGCGGAGGCGCACCGCCGAGCGGAGGCGGGACACCGGCCCGGCCGCATCATCCTGATGATCTGACGCCCCGGCCGCCGCCTCACCCCGACCCGCCCCGGCGGGCCCGCCCAAGCGAGGCGGGTCGGGTCGGGGCCGGGCGGGGCTGCCCACACGAGGCCGGGCGTGGCGGGACCACCCCAGGCGATGTCCTGCCCGGACCTGCCCTGCCCGGACCGGACCTGCCCTGCCCGGACCGGCCCTGCCCTGCCCGGACCGGCCCGGCCCGGCCCTGAGCGTCCGGACACCTCTCCAGGTGCGGCCCCGGCCCGAGCGGCAGGACGACACCGGTCCGGCCCGGTCTGGGCGCCGGACACCGCTCCGGTCCGGCCCCGGCCCGAGCCCCCGGACACCGTCTAGGCCGCCCCGTCCCGAGCGTCCCGTCCGCCCAGGCCCTCCCCGTCCGCCCATGTCGTGAGCGCGGCCGCGATCTCCTCGGGCCGGTCTTCCGGCGCCTGGTGGCCCGCGGGGCCGCAGGCGGTCGTGGTGAGGGCGGATATGTGCTCGGCGCACCAGGCCGCCGTAGGGGGGTCGATCATCAGCGTCGGCGAGTCCGAGAAGGTCAGCAGCAGCTTCGGGACCTCGGAGGAGGCCGCCAGCCACGCCCCGTACGCCTCGACGCGGGCCACCACGTCGGCCGGCTCGCGGCCGAGCGGCATCGCGCGCGCCCACTCCAGCATCGGCCGCCGGGACTCCGGGGTCGCGTACGGCGCCCGGTAGACGTCGTGGTCGGCCTTGCCGAGTCCGGTGGTCACGGTGTGCGTGAACGAGTCCTCGATGAAGACGTTCTCCTCCAGGACCATCCGCTCGCCCACTCCCGGCGTGCGGAATGCCTCCCAGCGCCCCCGCGCCTTCTCGGGGAACTCCTCCCAGCTCATCGGGCGCAGGATCGTCTCCATGAACGCCACTCCGCGGACCCGCTCGGGGTGCCGGGCGGCCCAGTCGAAGGCGAGCGATCCGCCCCAGTCGATCCCGACGAGCACCACCTCGTCGAGCCCCATGGCCTCGATCCACGCCTCCAGGTACCGCGCCTGGTCCGCGTAGTCGTAGGCGATGTCCGGCTTGCCCGAGCGCCCCATCCCGATCAGGTCCGGTGCGAGCAGCCGACGCCCGCCGCCGACGGCCGGCAGGACGTGCCGCCAGAGTTGGGACGAGGTCGGGTTGCCGTGCAGGAAGACGAAGGGAGTGCCGGTTCCTTCGCGGGACTCGTAGTGCATCGTCGAATCGAGGACGTCGATCACGGGCATGGCGTTCACTCCCCTAACGTTCGGCTCACTAACGTTCGTGCCACTAATGAAGTTATATCGTTCGGGCCACTAACGCAACGGGTAATCTGCGCGACATGACCGAGCACTCGCCGGAGACCCCGGCGCGCCTCCGCGCCCTCCCCAGTCGCCTCCTCGCCCTCACCGCCGCCCGGGCCGACCGCCTCGTCAGTGCCGGTCTCGCCGCCGAGGACGCCCGCAAGTGGCACTACGCGGCCCTGGTCTCGCTCGACGAGCACGGTCCCGCCAGCCAGGCCGACCTCAGTCGCCGGACCGGCATCTACCGCAGTGACCTGGTCTCCGTCATCAACGAGCTCGTCGACCAGGGCCACGTCGAGCGCACCCCCGACCCGGCCGACCGCCGACGCAACGTCATCACCCTCACGGCGCGCGGCCGCAGGCATCTCGAACGCCTCGACAAGGTCCTCGTCGACGCCCAGGACGAGCTGATGGGTCCGCTCACCGTCGCCGAACGGGCGCTGCTGTCCGGACTGTTGGAGCGTCTGCTCGACCGCTGAGGCAAGTGGAACCCCCACTGTCACAACTTCTGGTCCAGACCTTGACAGGTCCAGACCAATCGCGCTTCGCTTGCCCCGCCCGGACCCCCACCCGGAAGGACGAGCGCATGACGCGCAGACTTCTCACCCTGTTCGCCGCCCTCTGTACGGCGATCGGACTCGCCGTACTCCTCCCCGACTCCCCGGCCGGCGCGGCCCCCGCCTGCGTCGGCGCCTGGAACTCGGGCAGCGTCTACACCGGCGGCATGACCGCCTCGTACAACGGCCACAACTGGTACGCGAAGTGGTGGACCCAGAATGAGCGCCCCGGCTCCTCCGACGTCTGGCGCGACGAGGGCGTCTGCGGCACCGGCGGTGGCGGCACGGACCCGAATCCCTCCGGATTCGTGGTCTCCGAGGCCCAGTTCAACCAGATGTTCCCGAACCGGAACCCCTTCTACACGTACAAGGGCCTCACCGACGCCCTCAAGTCCTACCCCGGCTTCGCCAACACCGGCAGCGACACGGTGAAGAAGCAGGAGGCCGCGGCCTTCCTCGCCAACGTCTCCCACGAGACCGGCGGGCTCTACTACATCGTCGAGCAGAACACCGCCAACTACCCCCACTACTGCGACACGAGCCAGCCCTACGGCTGCCCCGCCGGCCAGGCCGCCTACTACGGCCGCGGCCCCATCCAGCTCTCCTGGAACTTCAACTACAAGGCCGCCGGCGACGCCCTCGGCATCGACCTGCTCAACAACCCCTGGCGGGTCGAGCGCGAACCGGCCGTCGCCATGATGACCGGCCTCTGGTACTGGAACACCCAGAACGGCCCCGGCACGATGACCGCCCACAACGCCATGGTCAACGGCGCCGGCTTCGGCCAGACCATCCGCTCCATCAACGGTTCCCTGGAGTGCGACGGCCGCAACCCGGCCCAGGTCCAGA
The DNA here is from genome assembly GCF_042743475.1 of Streptomyces sp. NPDC059534. Classification (NCBI taxonomy): domain Bacteria; kingdom Bacillati; phylum Actinomycetota; class Actinomycetes; order Kitasatosporales; family Streptomycetaceae; genus Streptomyces; species Streptomyces sp. NPDC059534. The sequence goes on along the minus strand of NZ_JBHWAQ010000058.1, from coordinate 17,090 downwards.
GCCGGGTCACCAAGTACCAGCAGTTCACCCAGATCCTCGGCGTCCCCGCCGGCGCGAACCTCTCCTGCTAGCCGGTCCGGGCCGTCCGCCCTCGCCTCAGGGCGACGGCGGACGGCCTGTTCACGCCCTCCGGGGATTCCTCCGGCCGTCGGCCCGTCCCGGGTTCAGCCCTGCGACGGCCCCCGGGCCGGGGGCTCGTCGGCGGCGGCCGGATCCTCGTGGTGCGCGCTGACGGACTCCAGCGCGGCGGACAGCCGTTCCAGTACCCGCACCGTCTCGTCGAAGGCGTCCTGGCCGCCGAGCTCCCGAAGGAGCGCGGCGGCCAGTTCGGCGTGGCCCGGGCCGATGCGGCGGACCGCCGCCCGGCCGGCCTCGGTGGGGGCGAGGAGTTTGGCGCGGCGGTGGGCCGGGTTCGGCTCGTAGGCCGCGAGGCCCTCGCGGACGAGCAGGTCCGCGATCCGCTGGACGCTCTGGCGGGTGATGCCCATGACCCGGGCGATCCCGGCGACGGGCAGCGGCTCGGGGAGTACGGCTCCGAGGACCTGCCACCAGGCGGCGGTGAGGCCGGCCGGTTCGGCCAGTCGCTCGGACACGGCGAGGAACTGGCCGTTCAGGCGGAAGACGCCCAGGGCCGTGCGGGAGAGCGCGTCCTGCTGCTCACGACTCATGGTCGCGCCTCAGGAGTTCAGCTCGGCGAAGGCCGCCGGGTCCGAGTCGTGGAAGAGGCGGTACCAGGCGTCCCGCTTGCCCTCGTACGCGCCGAGGCGGGCGAAGACCTCGCGGGCGAACGCGACCGGCTCCGTCGGGCCCGCCGTGATGAGGTCGCCGTCCCGCACGGCGTCCGCGTCCACGTAGTGCTCGCCGCCCTTGTAGCCGGTGGCGGCCAGGTAGAAGGAGACCGCGCTGGTGTGGGGGCGGTCGTCGAGGAGGCCCTCCTTCGCCAGGCCGGCCGTGGCTCCGCAGATCGCGGCGACCGGGACCCCGGCGTCGAGGAAGGCGCGGGCCTTCGCGGTGAACGGGGACAGCTCGTCGCCCTCGTCGTACTTCTCGGCGCCCGGGAGGATCAGCAGGGCGCTGTCCCCGGGGGTGAGGTCGGCGAGCGCGAGGTCGGGGACGATCCGGATGCCGGCGATGGTGGTGACGGGCTCTCCGGCGGCCGGGCCGACGGTCCTGATCGTGTATCCGGCGCGGGCGAGCCAGGCCGTGGCGTGGCCGGTCTCCCAGTCGGCGAGGGTGTCGTAGACGGCGAGGTGGACGGTCGTGGATCCCTTGGCTTCCATGACAGAAGACTGTCATGGCGACAGCATGCTGTCAATAAAGTGGTGGGGAGCGGCCGAGGGAAAACAACGTGTCGCGTCCGCCCCGGTCTCGGTGGACAAGATGGCCATGGCCCGCCCCACCTGCGATTCCTTACCCTCGACCCCATGACCCCTCATGTCATCGAACCCGATCCCCAGGCCGGCGCGGCCGTCAAGGCCGCCGACCGCGCGCACGTGTTCCACTCCTGGTCCGCCCAGGGCCTGATCGACCCGCTCGCCGTCGCCGGCGCCGAGGGTTCGTACTTCTGGGACTACGACGGAAACCGCTACCTCGACTTCACCAGCGGCCTCGTCTACACCAACATCGGCTACCAGCACCCCAAGGTGGTCGCCGCCATCCAGGAGCAGGCCGGGAAGCTCGCGACCTTCGCGCCCGCCTTCGCCGTGGACGTCCGCTCCGAGGCCGCACGCCTCATCGCCGAGCGCACCCCGGGCGACCTGGACAAGATCTTCTTCACCAACGGCGGTGCCGAGGCCGTCGAGAACGCCGTCCGCATGGCCCGGCTGCACACCGGCCGTACGAAGGTGCTCTCCGCCTACCGCTCGTACCACGGCGCCACCTCCACCGCGATCAACCTGACCGGCGACCCGCGCCGCTGGGCCTCCGACAACGGCTCCGCCGGCGTCGTGCGCTTCTGGGCGCCGTTCCTCTACCGCTCGCCCTTCTACGCCACCACCGAGGCGGAGGAGAGCGCGCGGGCCCTCCAGCACCTGGAGGACACGATCGCCTTCGAGGGTCCGGCGACGATCGCCGCGATCATCCTGGAGACCGTCCCCGGCACCGCCGGCATCATGACCCCGCCGCCCGGCTACCTCGCCGGCGTCCGCGAGATCTGCGACAAGTACGGCATCGTCTTCGTCCTCGACGAGGTCATGGCCGGCTTCGGCCGCACGGGCAAGTGGTTCGCCGCCGAGCACTTCGACGTCGTGCCGGACCTGATGACCTTCGCCAAGGGCGTGAACTCCGGTTACGTGCCCCTCGGCGGCGTCGCCATCAACGCCGAGATCGCCGCGACCTTCGACAAGCGGCCGTACCCGGGCGGACTGACCTACTCCGGCCACCCGCTGGCCTGCGCCGCGGCCGTCGCCACCATCCACGTGATGGAGGACGAGAAGGTCGTCGAGAACGCCGCCCACATCGGCGAGACCGTCCTCGGCCCCGGCCTGCGCGAGCTCGCCGAGCGCCACCCGTCGGTCGGCGAGGTCCGCGGCATGGGCGTCTTCTGGGCGCTCGACCTGGTCAAGAACCGCGAGACGCGCGAGCCGCTCGTCCCGTACAACGCGGCCGGCGAGGCCAACGCGCCCATGGCCGCCTTCGGCGCCGCGGCGAAGAAGCAGGGCCTGTGGCCCTTCGTCAACATGAACCGCACCCACGCCGTTCCCGCCTGCAACGTCTCCGAGGCGGAGGCCAAGGAGGGGCTGGCGGCCCTGGACGCGGCCCTCTCGGTGGCCGACCAGCACACCGTGTAACCGCAGTACCGGGGAGGTTTCCTCCGTCTGGACTAGGGTGTCCCGAAACCGGACGGAGGGGGCCGACCACGATGCCCGCGAGCGGAGCTGTCACCCGCAGCACCTTGCGACAGCAGATCGCGGACGCGCTGCGTGACGAGGTGCTCGCGGGCCGTCTCCAGCCGGGCGAGGAATTCACCGTCAAGCAGATCGCGGAGCAGTACGGGGTGTCGGCGACACCCGTACGCGAAGCCCTCGTCGACCTCTGCGCGCAAGGACTCCTCGACTCCGACCAGCACCGCGGCTTCCGCGTCCACCAGTACTCGGTCGACGACTACCGGCGCATGGTCGAGGCCCGGATGCTCGTCGTCGACGGCATCTTCCGCCGCCACGCGCCCGCGCGGCCGCTGCTCCCGCCGCCCTCCGCCGCGGAGCCCGACCTCGGCATCGGGGTCGCGCTCGTCTCCGTACGGCGCCGGGGCGAGGCGGCGGCCCGCGCCGCCCGCGCCGGGGACCTGGACATCCTCATCGGCTACGACATCCGCTACTGGCGCGAGCTGGGCCGCCTGGTCGCCGCCAACGCCTACATCGCCGACTTCCTGCACAGACTGCGCGTCCAGGCATGGGTCTTCTCCGTGCCGTACCTGCGCGCCGAGCGGGACCTCCTCGGCTGGCTGTGGGGCGGGCACGTCGAACTCGTGGACGCGATCACCCGCGGCGACGCCGAGGCGGCCGTGGCGGTCGTACGGGCGTACAACGCGCACTCCCTGGAGTGGGCGGACCGCCTGGAGCAGCGGGAGCGGTGAGCGCGCCGGACCGAAGGCGGCCCGGCCCGGGCGGGTTGAGGCCCGGCCTCCGGGGGCAGGTCCTCAGCGGGTGGGCGTCGTCGGCTGCGCCGACTACCCTGGCCGTCCCTGCAACTGACGGAGAGCGAGCCTCCCTTGGCCTGTGACCTGTGGCTGGTCCCCCTCGTCGACGTGCTGTGCCACAGCCCCGACAACCCCTTCGCCGAAGAGATAGCCGTCTACGACGCCGTGCTCAGCGCGTCCGGTCTGCCGACCGTGCCGGTCTACGCGTACATGCCGGGGCTCACCGGGGACGTCGCCCCCGTCGCGGGCTTCGACTATGAGGCCCTGCACTTCCTGCGCCGCGCCTACCTGCTCCAGATGTGCGGGCTGCCGGTCGAGCCGGTCGGCGAGCTCGGCGGGGACTACGAACAGCTCCTGGAGATGTTCGAGGCGACGGCCCAGCAGTCCCACCTGGTCTGGCACTACGACCACGCGGGCGCGTACGTGCCGGTCGACTTCCCGACGCCGCTCACCACCGACGAGCTCCTGGAGGGCGGCGGCCCGCTCTGCTCCTCGTACGGGCTGCTCCGGGAGCTGCAGTTCGTCGCGCCGTCGATCGGCATCGACCCGGCGAACCCGCCGGCGGCCCCGGTGCCGCCGGAGCGGCCGACCTCCCTGGAGGAGCCGGCCGCGCCCGTCCCGCACGACGGCAGCCCCTTCGCGCGGGAGCGGCACGTGTGGCTGGGGCTGCACGCGGCGGCGACGCGGAGCCTGGCGCAGGGTTCGATGATCATCCTGAGCTGATCCCCGCGCCCCGGCCTCCGAGGCCCGGCCTCCGCGGCCCGGCCCTCGCGTCCGGGCCCCCGCGGCCCGGCCCTCGCGTCCGGCCCCTGCGGCGGCCCGGTCTCACGGGTCCCACCGGCCCCACTCGCCCCGCGGAGCCCCCGGACCGGCCCTAGCGGGCCTCCGGGGGCCGCTGGCGCGGCATGTTCGGGCGGGTGCCGGGCGGGAGCGGGAAGCGGCCCGAGGGGTGGTGGCTCTCGGCCCGCGCGGGCACCACGCCCACCGACTGGAGGGCCAGCGGCGCCGGGCCCGAACGGAACTCGACCATCCAGTCCGCGGTCTCCGCCCGGACGAGCTCCGTCACGTCCTCCGAGAAGCGGCGCAGCACGCCGAGACATCGCTCGGCCGCCTCGCTCGCGGTGCCCTCCGTGGGGCCCAGGACCTCCCGGACGCTCTCCGACGCCCAGTCGAACTGCAGCGCCTGGAGACGGCGCTGCACGGCCTGCGCCGTCGCCACGTCCCTTATCCAGCCGGACGTGACACCGAAGTACCGGTCGCAGGCCAGGCAGGCGGCGCCGAGCAGCAGCGACAGGTAGCCCCAGCCGGCGGTGCCCGCGGCCACGCCGGTCAGATCGAGCAGCGGCAGCGCGGCGCCCGCGATCACCCCGGCCGCCGTCCCGAGCCGCAGCGCCCGGGCGCAGCGGCGCTTCCAGACGCGGTCCGAGAGGTACCACTCGGCGGTGCGCAGGGCATGGGACTCCACCCAGCGGTACAGCTCGTCGAGCCGTTCGGCCGGCTCACCCCAGTCGCCCAGGGGGAACGGCGTACCGGTCAGGTCGCGGTGGACGTCGCCGCCCGGGGGTCCCGGTGGCTGCATCTCCGGCTGCTGGCTCACCGGGGGACTCCTCTGTTCAGCTCAGCGCTCATGTCCTTCTGTGACGTGCGGTGCACGTGGTGCCTGCCCTTCCTACCGCCGAATGGTGGGCGGCGGGCCCGGAATCCCGGGATTTCCGCCCGCAAGAGGGTGTTGATCAGGTAGAGGAGGCCGCAGTTTCTCACTCGAAAGAGTGGTGGAGGCAGGGCGGGCGGGGACCACGTAGGCTCGGCGTACCGACACATACGGACGTACCGAACCTCAGGAGTGACCGTGATTCCCGGTGGTGGCCAGCCGAACATGCAGCAGCTTCTCCAGCAGGCCCAGAAGATGCAGCAGGACCTCGCCCGGGCGCAGCAGGAGCTCGCCGCGACCGAGGTCGACGGCCAGGCGGGCGGCGGCCTGGTGAAGGCGACCGTCACCGGCTCCGGCGAGCTGCGCGGCCTGGTGATCGACCCCAAGGCGGTCGACCCGGAGGACACCGAGACGCTGGCCGACCTGATCGTGGCCGCGGTGCAGGCCGCCAACGACAACGCGCAGCAGCTCCAGCAGGCCAAGCTGGGCCCGCTGGCGCAGGGCATGGGCGGGATGCCGGGCCTGGGCTTCTGAAGCCCGTCTCCCCCGTGGCCGCGACGGGCTTCTAAGGCTCGCTTTCAGCCACTACCGTAAGAAACAAGCACTCCCCTGGAAGGGCGTTCCGTGTACGAAGGCGTGGTTCAGGACCTCATCGACGAACTGGGCAGGCTGCCCGGCGTCGGTCCCAAGAGCGCGCAGCGGATCGCCTTCCACGTCCTCCAGGCCGAGCCGACGGACGTCCGGCGGCTCGCGCACGCGCTGCTCGAGGTCAAGGAGAAGGTCCGGTTCTGCGCGGTCTGCGGCAACGTGGCACAGCAGGAGCAGTGCAACATCTGCCGGGACCCGCGGCGCGACCTCACCGTCATCTGCGTGGTCGAGGAGCCGAAGGACGTCGTGGCGGTCGAGCGGACGCGCGAGTTCCGTGGGCGGTACCACGTCCTCGGCGGCGCGATCAGCCCGATCGAGGGCGTCGGACCGGACGACCTGCGGATCCGCGAGCTCCTCGCGCGGCTCGCGGACGGGGCCGTCACCGAGCTGATCCTGGCGACCGACCCGAACCTGGAGGGCGAGGCCACCGCGACGTACCTGGCGCGGATGATCAAGCCCATGGGGCTGAAGGTGACCCGGCTCGCGAGCGGTCTCCCGGTCGGCGGCGACCTGGAGTACGCCGACGAGGTGACCCTCGGCCGTGCCTTCGAGGGACGGAGGCTGCTAGATGTATGACGACAGGGCCGGTGCGCTCTCAGGGAGGCTGCTCGATGTCTGACGCCACACTGCACTCCGTCACGCAGGACCCCGACGACTTCGCGGTCCAGATCTCCGACTCGATCGAGAGCTTCATCGTCGCGACCACCGAGGTCGCCAAGGGCGACGAGCCGGACAGCGCGGTGCCGTTCCTGCTCCTGGAGATCTCCCAGCTGCTCCTGGCGGGCGGCCGGCTCGGCGCGCACGAGGACATCGTCCCGGACGAGCGGTACGAGCCGGACACGGGTCCCGAGCCGGACGTCGACGAGCTGCGCGAGCGGTTCGCGGTGATGCTGGAGCCGGTCGACGTCTTCTCGGAGGTCTTCGACCCGTACGAGCCGCGCAAGGCCCCCGTCCCGGCCCGGATCTCGGACAACCTGGCCGACATCGTCACCGACCTCCGGCACGGCCTCGCCCACTACCGGGCCGGCCGCACCAGCGAGGCGCTCTGGTGGTGGCAGTTCTCGTACTTCTCCAACTGGGGCCCGACCGCCTCGGCCACCCTCCGCGCCCTGCAGTCCCTCGTCGCCCACGTCCGCCTCGACCAGCCGCTGGCCGCCCTCGACGGCCTCGACACGGACGAGGACCTGACCGAGGACGACCTCGCGGAGGAGGCGGGCCGCGTGATGCTGGAGGAGATCGCCACCCCGCTGGGCCTGCGCAGCCTCAAGAGCTGACGCCCGGCCGCCCCATCGGGCGGAGGAGCGGGTTGATCACTCTCCGAGCAGCGCATCTCAGGATGTGATATCACGCTGGTGTTTTCGGGTCCCTCGTTAGACTGAGCCGATCGCAGCGCCGGCTGCGGCACACACTGAGCGAGGAGCGCACGTGGGCCTTGTCGTGCAGAAGTACGGAGGCTCCTCCGTTGCCGATGCCGAAGGCATCAAGCGCGTCGCCAAGCGGATCGTGGACGCCAAGAAGAACGGCCACCAGGTGGTCGTCGTGGTTTCCGCGATGGGCGACACGACGGACGAGTTGATCGATCTCGCCGAGCAGGTATCCCCGATCCCTGCCGGGCGTGAGTTCGACATGCTGCTGACCGCCGGAGAGCGGATCTCCATGGCCCTGCTGGCCATGGCGATCAAGAACCTGGGCCACGAGGCCCAGTCGTTCACGGGCAGCCAGGCCGGTGTCATCACCGACTCGGTCCACAACAAAGCGCGCATCATCGATGTCACGCCGGGCCGGATCCGCACCGCCCTCGACGAGGGCAACATCGCCATCGTCGCCGGCTTCCAGGGTGTGTCCCAGGACAAGAAGGACATCACCACGCTGGGCCGCGGCGGTTCCGACACCACGGCCGTGGCGCTCGCCGCCGCGCTCGACGCCGAGGTCTGCGAGATCTACACCGACGTCGACGGCGTCTTCACGGCCGACCCGCGCGTCGTGAAGAAGGCGAAGAAGATCGACTGGATCTCCTTCGAGGACATGCTGGAGCTCGCCGCCTCCGGCTCCAAGGTGCTGCTGCACCGCTGCGTCGAGTACGCACGCCGTTACAACATCCCGATCCACGTCCGCTCGTCCTTCTCGGGGCTGCAGGGCACCTGGGTCAGCAACGAGCCGCAAGGGGACCGCAAGGTGGAGCAGGCCATCATCTCGGGCGTCGCCCACGACACCTCCGAGGCGAAGATCACCGTCGTCGGCGTGCCGGACAAGCCGGGCGAGGCCGCGGCCATCTTCCGCGCCGTCGCGGACGCCGAGATCAACATCGACATGATCGTGCAGAACGTGTCCGCCGCCTCCACCGGGCTCACGGACATCTCCTTCACCCTCCCCAAGGCCGAGGGCCGCAAGGCCATCGACGCCCTGGAGAAGGCGAAGACCGCGATCGGCTTCGACTCGCTGCGCTACGACGACCAGATCGGCAAGATCTCCCTGGTCGGCGCCGGGATGAAGACCAACCCGGGCGTCACCGCGGACTTCTTCCGCGCGCTCTCCGACGCGGGCGTGAACATCGAGCTCATCTCCACCTCCGAGATCCGCATCTCGGTCGTCACCCGCGCCGACGACGTCAACGAGGCCGTGCGCGCCGTCCACACCGCCTTCGGTCTGGACAGCGACTCGGACGAGGCCGTCGTCTACGGAGGCTCCGGCCGATGACGCCGAAGCCGACGCTCGCGGTCGTCGGTGCGACCGGAGCCGTCGGCTCGGTGATGCTCCAGATGCTCACGCACCACGCGGACGTCTGGGGCGAGATACGCCTCCTCGCCTCCCCGCGCTCGGCCGGCCGCAAGGCCGCCGTCCGCGGGGAGGAGTGCGAGATCCTCGCGCTGGACGAGGAGTCCCTCGAAGGCGTCGACCTGGCGCTCTTCCTGGTGCCCGAGGCGGTCGCCGCACGGTGGGCACCCATCGCCGCCGCCAAGGGCGCCGTCGTCGTGGACACCTCCGCGGCCTTCCGGGCCGACCCCGACGTGCCGCTGGTGGTCCCCGAGACCAACCCCCACGCCGCGCGCCTGCGCCCCCGGGGCATCGTCGCCAGCCCCGGCTCCACCACCCTCGCGCTGATCGTCGCCGTGGGCGCCCTGCACGCCGAGTTCGGACTCGACGAACTGGTCGTCACCGCCCAGCAGGCCGCGTCCGGCGCCGGTGCGGGACACGGCGGCGTCGAGGCGCTCCGCGCCCAGCTGGGCCTGGTGGCCGGCGACGCCGATCTGGGCACCCACCCCGGCGACGTACGGCGGGCCGTCGGCGAGAGCACCGGCCCCTTCCCCGGCCCCCTCGCGCTCAACGTCCTGCCCTGGTCGGGCACGGCGGGCGCCGACGGGGCCTCCTCGGAGGAGGAGCACGTCCGGGACGAGACCCGCAGGATCCTCGGCCTGCCCGGACTGCGGGTCGCCGCCACCTGCGTCCGCGTGCCCGTCGTGACCGGGCACTCGGTCTCCGTGCACGCGCGCTTCGAACACCCCGTGCCGGTCGGGCGGGCGCACGAGGTCCTGGCGACCTCGCCCGGCGTCGTGCTGTACGACGACCCGGCCGCGGGCGACTTCCCCACCCCCGCCGACGTCGTCGGCACCGACCCCGCCTGGGTCGGCCGGGTCCGGCGCTCCATGGACGACGAGCGGGCGCTCGACTTCTTCGTCTGCGCCGACAACCTGCGCAAGGGGGCGGCCCTGAACGCCCTTCAGATCGCGGAATCGGTCGTCGGCACTTTGTAGGATCTGTGAACGTCCTGTGAGCAAATAGGCGTCAGATATCCCTTGAACTGCGGCGATGCCGTGGACGAGGATGCTTTTCCCCCTTGCCGCAACCAACGGCCGGGTGGAGGCGTCTTCGCGTGCACCCACAGCTGTGTGGCGCGGAGCGCGCTGTGAAAGCGGGGCACAGGGGGAGAACGGTTACACATGAGTACATACGACTCACCGTCAAAAAGGGTGGCGTACGCGTACAACCCTGTCGGGGGGACGTGTGTCCAACAGGCGTGGCAGAGGTACTCGACATCGCGACCATCGCTCCGCTCCGCGGCGCGGGAACAGCCGTGCTCCCCGTCAGGGGCGCCGCCGTGCTCCCCGTCCGGGGCGGCGCCGTCGGCCCCGTACGCGGCTCCGCGGTCCGTCCCTTCAGACGGCCGCGCGCGCTCGGCGGGATGCCGGTGATCGCCCCCGTGCCCGCCGCACCCCGCGCCACGGGCATCGACGCCATCCCGTCGCCCCGCACGAGCGCCGAAGCCGCCACGGCCGCCGGAACCACCGTCGACCACCTCACCGAGACCTACCGCGCCCACTACCGGTCGCTGCTCGGACTCGCCGCGCTCCTCCTCGACGACACCGCCTCCTGCGAGGACGTCGTCCAAGAGGCGTTCATCCGCGTCCACTCGGCCCGCAAACGGGTCCGCGAGCCCGAGAAGACGCTCGCCTACCTCCGCCAGACCGTCGTGAACCTCTCCCGGTCCGCGCTGCGCCGCCGCATCCTCGGCCTCAAGCTGCTGTCCAAGCCCATGCCGGACATGGCCAGCGCGGAGGAGGGGGCGTACGAGCAGCTGGAGCGCGAGGACCTCATCAAGGCGATGCGCGGACTCCAGCGGCGCCAGCGCGAGGTGCTCGCCCTGCGGTACTTCTCCGACATGACCGAGGCTCAGGTCGCCGAGACGCTCGGGATATCCCTGGGCTCGGTGAAGGCGTACGGCTCGCGGGGCATCGCGGCGCTGCGAGTCGCGATGGGAGCGACGGCATGACCGACACCCCCGGCAAGGCGCCCGGCGAGGAAGGCGGCGACGCTGCCGAGGAGCGCGCCGCCCTGGAAGAACGCAACGACGTGAGTGGACAGCGCATGGTGAACATCGAGCCCGGGCCCGGCGAGGGCGACGGGGACGACGAACTCGCGCTGCGGCGGCTCTTCCAGGGAGCCGTGGCCGGCCTGGAGCCCTCGCTGGGCTCCCTGGAGCACCTGCGCCGTGCCGTGCCCGCGCGCCGCGCCCGCAAGCGGCAGGCGTTCGTCGGCGCCTGCGCCGCCGCGGTCCTCATCGGAACGGCCGTTCCCGCCTTCGTGCACGTCGCCTCCTCGGGCGGACTCTCCGCCGCCAACCCGGTGAACGCGGGCCACGGCGAGGACGCCCAGGGCGGCACCGCGGCCGAGACCGGCGGCGCGGGCGGCCAGGGCTCCAAGACCCCCGCCGGCGCCGTCTCGCCGAGCCAGGGCGCCGCCGACGGCACCGCCGGCAGGCCGCAGTCCGCGGGCGCCGAGGGCGGCCCCCGGACGTCCCAGGACACCGGCGGCGGCTCCGCGCCGCGCTGCGGCGCCGACCAGCTCGGCGTCACCCGCGAGGGCGCCGACGGCCCCAACGACGAGGGCAGGGTGTACGGCACCTTCCGCATCGCCAACGTCTCGGGCTCGAACTGCGTCGTGGACGGCAGCGGCGTCGTGGGCTTCGAGGCCCGGGGCGCGGCCGACCCGGGGCGGATCTCCGTGGTCCGGCACACCTCGGGGGACGGCGGCAGCGGGCTGCCCGACCCCTCGCAGGAGTCGTCCTCGCTGCTGCTCAAGCCGGCCGCCTCGTACGAGGTGAAGTTCGTCTGGGTGCCGAGCGAGACCTGCCCGACGACCGGGACCAGCCCGACCCCGACGCCGACCACCCCGACCGAGCCGCCGACCACGCCGCCGCCGACGGACCCGCCCACCAGCACCGCCAACCCCGAGCCCACCTCGGGCGGTGCCGCCGGCGGCACCGGGACGGGACCGGGCACCGGCACGGAGGCGGGCGCGGGCTCGGAGTCCGGTGTCGTGGCCCAGCTGCTCCACGAGGACGGGCCGGCGGACGGCAGCGTCGTCATCAGCCACACCGCGGAGCCGGGCGGCCCCACGGCCTCGGCGGTCGTCGCCAACGCCTGCGCGGGCACCATCTACCGGACCGGGATCCTGGGCGGCTCCTGAGCCCCGCCCAGGGGGCCCGCGAGCGGGGCCTCTACAGGCCCAGCGCCTCGTCCCGGGTCGCCTCCGCCTCGCGGCGCACCAGGCGGAACCACATGAAGACGACGAAGCCCGCGAAGACGAACCACTCGGCCGTGTAGCCGAGGTTCTGGAACGCCTTCGCGTCCAGGCCGGTGCCCGCCGCGGCGGCGGCCGGGACCGGCGTCAGGCCGGCGGGGGAGTCGGCGAGGGTGATCCAGGCGTCGTAGACGTCGTCCGGGACCACGTTCACCAGGGCCGCCGCGCTGATCATGCCGAGCTGGCCCTCGGGCAGTCCGCCCGCCGCACGGACGCCCTTCGTGCCCACGTTCTCCGACGCCTGGAGCGCGCCCACCACCGCGACCTCGCCGGACGGCGGGGCGGGGGCCTTCGCGCCCGTGGGGAGCCAGCCCCGGACCACCGGCAGGGACCGGCCGCCGTCCGTCTTCAGCAGCGTCAGGACGTACGAGCCGGACCGGCCGTCCAGCTCGCGGTCGGGGACGAGGAACTGCTCGCCGAACCGGCCGCGCGCCTCCGCGGGGCGGCCCGAGGTCTCGGTGTCCACCGGCAGCAGGGAGGCCAGCGGCGCCGCCTGCAGCGTGCTCACGGCGGGCCGCTGCTCGGCCTCCTTGTGGGAGTCGACGCGGTCCTCGAACTTCCCGAGCTGCCAGGTGCCCATGAAGACGCAGAACGGGATCGCGAGGAGGACGAAGGCGTTGATCCCCCACCAGCGGGGCGTTCTCAGGAACCGGTACACGCCCCCCACGGTACGCAAGCGGGCTCGGTCCCCCGTCGGCCGGGTCCCGGAGGCCCGGCCGACGGGCCGGCCGGTCAGGCCGGGCCGGCCGTCCCCAGGTGCTTGGCGGCGAAGGCCAGGTCCAGGGCGACCTGCTTGATCCGCTCCTCGACCACCAGCGAGCCGTGGCCCGCGTCGTACCGGTACACCTCGTGGACCGCGCCCCGGGCCGCGAGCCGGTCCACGTAGTTGTCGATCTGACGGATCGGGCAGCGCGGGTCGTTGACGCCCGCCGAGACGTGCACCGGGGCCTTCACCGCGTCCACGTACGTCAGCGGCGACGAGGCCGCGTACCGCTCGGGCACCTCCTCCGGCGAACCGCCGAGCAGGGTCCGGTCCAGGGCCTTGAGGGCCTCCATCTCGTCCTCGTAGGCCGTGACATAGTCCGCGACCGGGACCGCCGCCAGACCGACGGCCCAGTCGCCCGGCTGGGTGCCCAGACCGAGGAGCGTGAGGTAACCGCCCCACGAGCCGCCGGCGAGGACCAGCCGCGACGGGTCGGCGAGACCGCTCGCCACCGCCCACGAGCGGACCGCCGCGATGTCCTCCAGCTCGATCAGGCCGACCCGGTGCTTGAGCGCGTCGGTCCACTCCCGGCCGTATCCGGTCGAGCCCCGGTAGTTCACCCGCACCACCGCGTACCCGTGGTCCACCCAGGCCGCCGGGCCCGACGCGAACGCGTCGCTGTCGTGCCAGGCCGGGCCGCCGTGCACCTCGAAGACCGTGGGGAAGGGGCCCTCGCCGCCGGCCGGGCGCTGCACGAGCGCGTGGACCCGGCCGCCGGGGCCGTCCACCCACACGTCCTCCACCGGCACCGACGCCGGCGCCTTGGGGCCGGGCGGGTCGAGGACGACCCCGCCGGCCGTGGAGCGCACCACCGGCGGCTCGGCGGCCGAGGACCACAGGTACTCGACGCTGCCGTCGGGCCGGGCCGTGGCGCTCGACACCGAACCGGCCGGGGTCTCCACCCGCACCAGGGCGCCGGTGGCGATCTCGTACCGCCAGAGCTCGCTGCGCGCCTCGAAGCTGTGCACGATCAGCAGACCGGAGCCGTCCGGATACCACTCGGCCGACACGTCGCCCGGCAGGTCGAGCCGGAGGTCGGTCTCGGTGCCCGCGGCGACGTCCCAGAGCATCGGCTCCCAGCGGCCCCGCCGCTGGTGCCCGACGAGCAGCCGGGAGTCCCCGGCCACCGGGGCGAAGCCGAGGACGGTGAGCCCCAGCTCCTCCGTACCGCCCTTGGTGTCGTCGAGCTCGGCCAGCACGCCCGCGTCCGAGGCCCGCAGCACGCGCAGCGCCGAGTGCATCGCGTCGCCGTGCTCGGTGTGCTCGATCGCGATCAGCGAACCGTCGTACGAGAGGTCGCCGACCCCGGCCGACTCCCGGTGCCGGTAGATCTCGACCGGGGCGCCGGCCCCGGGACGTACGAGATGGACCGTCGAGCCGTCCTCGTCGGTGGAGCGGCCCACCACGAGCGTGCCCTCCCGGCCGATGGCGAGACCGGCCGGGTAGGACGCGGCGAGGGCGGGCACGGCGGGCTCGTCCGGGCCGCCGGCGAACGGCTGGCGCATCCACACGCCGAACTCGTCGCCGTCGGTGTCCGCGAACCACCAGATCCACGCGCCGTCCGGGGACAGCGTGCCGTCCGTCGTGCCGTTCGGCCGGTCGGTGACCTGGCGCTGCGCCCCGCTCGCCCGGTCCCAAGCGTACAGCTCGTACGTCCCCGTCGCGTTGGAGACGAACAGGGAGCGGTCCGGGGCCTCCTCGGCCCACTCGGGCAGGGAGACGCGCGGTGCGCGGAAGCGCTGCTCCCACGTGGGGGTCCGGTCGGTGGGCCCGTCGTTCTTGCTCTCAGTCATGGCACCCATGATGCTCCGGGCGGCCGACAATTCGGGTCGCGCCCTCGGCGGCCTGTGGATAACCTCGCCGACATGTACTCTCCGACCCCCGAGGACTGGCGCGAGGCCAACCGCGCACGCTGGGACGAGCGCGTCCCGATCCACGCGGCGAGCGACTTCTACGACCTCGACGCCTTCCGCGCGGGCAAGGACGCCCTGCGGGACTTCGAGCTCGCGGAGATCGGCGACGTCACCGGGCGCTCCCTGCTGCACCTCCAGTGCCACATCGGCCTCGACACGCTCTCCTGGGCCCGGCACGGCGCCGCGCACGTCGTGGGCCTGGACTTCTCCGAGCCGGCCGTCGAGACGGCCCGCTCGCTCGCCGCCGATCTGGGCCTCCCGCAGGAGCGGGCCGCCTTCGTCGCCGCGGACGTGTACGACGCTGCGGAGGCCGTCCCGGACCGCGCGTACGACATCGTCTACACCGGCAGCGGGGCGCTGTGCTGGCTCCCGGACCTCGACCGCTGGGCGGAGACCGCCGCCTCGCTCGTCGCTCCGGGCGGCTTCCTCTACGTGGCCGAGTTCCACCCGCTGACGGACTCGCTCGACGACGAGACCGGCAGCCGGATCGTGCACGACTACTTCGTCCGCGACCCCTGGGTGGACACCTCGCCGGGCACGTACGCCGATCTCGACGCCGCCACCGTCCACAACCGCAGCGTGGAGTGGGTGCACCCGGTGGGCGAGGTCGTCACGGCGCTCGCGAAGGCGGGCCTGCGGATCGAGTTCCTGCACGAGCACGACGCGTCGCTGTTCCCGCGCTACGGCGCGCTCCAGCGGCACGACGACGGCTACTACCGCTTCCCCGCGGACCGTCCCCGCATCCCCCTGATGTACTCGGTCAAGGCATCCCGCCCGGCCTGAGGCCCCACGGCCGGCGGCCCCGGCCCGAGCCCTACGGCCTGCCGAGCCTGATGACGGCGCGCCCGCCCTTCAGATCCACCGAGGAGTGGTGCGGCGGGGCGCCGTCCTCCTCGTCGTCGCGCATCACGAGCGCGCTCTGACGTTCCTTGAGCTCGTTCTGCTTGCCCTGCGAGAACGTGGCGTGCAGCTGCTCGAAGCCGGTCGCGGAGACCTGGCCGGTGCGCTTGCCGCGCCCGCTCATGCGCAGCAGCTGATCGGCGAAGGCGACCAGGGTCAGCACGATGACCAGACCGGGCAGCGTCACGAACACGGCGAACTCCATCCGGCCATCAGAGCACAGGCCGGGTGCCCTGTCACCGGCCCCGTCAGGGGCGCAGCGGCGCTACGTGGTGGGTCCGGCGGCCGTCCGCGCCGAGGACCTGCGCGCCTATCTTGTGGGTGCGCAGCGAGAGCGACGTCCCCGTGATCCGGAGTCCCGGCGCCGCCCGGACCATGGCCGCCGTGACGGCGTGCAGCTCGTCGACCGTACGCAGCCACATCGCGAGCGACAGGTTGTGCCGTCCGGTGACCGAGGTGACCAGCAGGGTCTGCCGCAGCCGGGTCAGCGCCGCCACGGTCGCCGGCACGTCCAGGGGCTGCACGTCGGCGGTGACCATCGCCCAGACCGGGCGGCCGGAGAACCGGGGGGCCGCCTGGCAGTGGTGGTGGAGCACGCCCGCGGTGGTGAGGGTCTCCAGCCTGCGCCGCACGGTGGACTCGCTGGTGTCGCACTGCCGGGCGAGTTCGGCGGCGCTGCGGCGGGCGTCCCCGGCCAGCTCCGCGACCAGTCTGCGGTCGAGGTCCGTGACGTAGGGGTACGCGCGCGCGTGGGCGGCGGCGCGTGGCTTCCGGTCGCTGGTCGCGGCCTCGGCGAGCGGGTGGGCCTGCCCCGGGGGGAGCTGTTCGAGCCGGGAGCGGTAGGGGCGGTTGTGCAGCCGCGTGACGACCCGGGTGCGGGACCGGATGACCCCGGGCAGCCGCCGGATGCGTTCGGTGAGGTAGGCGTCGAGGGCGTGCAGGTCGGGGGAGACCACGAGCAGCACCAGGTCGGCCTCGCCGGTCACCTGGTGCACGCCGAGGGTGCACGGGTCGCCCGCGACCTGGAGGGCGATGGCCTCCGCGTCGCCGGGGACGCACTCCAGCTCGACCCAGGCGTGCAGCGTGGCGTCGTGCCCCAGGCGGGCGGTGAGCAGGGAGTTCCAGGCGTAGCCGTCCGTGTTGAGGTGCTCCCAGCGTCTGGCGAGGGTGTCGGGGCTCGCCCCCAGGACCGCCGACAGGTGGGTCCAGCTGGCGCGCGGGGCGATCTGCAATGCGTGGATCAGTGACCGATCCGCTTCTCCCAGGACGGATTCCCCGGTATGCATGTACCTCCTTGGTCGATCCCGGGCGAACCCTGGGTGTGAGCGCCGCGAAGCCCCAGGATGTGACCAGGGCAAATGCATTCAAGCCGCAATGGTGGCTGATTGCCATGAAATCCGTCCTAAGACCGTGTCCTATGTGGTGAGGCGTCGTTGGCTTCGGTATGGGGCGGGGTACATGGAGTTGGATTGTTCCGGACGGGCTGTGGGAGATCGCGGA
>NZ_JBHWAQ010000057.1:12307-28070 GCF_042743475.1 Streptomyces sp. NPDC059534 | reverse complement strand
ATCGGGTACGGCCCCTTCTCGTCGTCTCCGGCCGGGGAGACCGGCTCAGACGCCGACCGCGACCCCGCGGTCGGCGGCCTTCTTCTTCAGGAAGCCGAGGACCTGGTCCGCGGCCTTGCGGGCGGTGGCCATGCAGACACCGACGCCGACACCGTCGTACAGGGCGCCGCAGACGGCGAGACCGGGCTGGGTCGCCACGGAGTCGCGGATGCGCTGCACCCGGTCCAGGTGCCCGACCGTGTACTGCGGCAGGGCGTCGTCCCAGCGGACCACCCGGCTCGCCACCGGCACGCCGGTCACGCCGATGGCCTCGGCGAGCTCGGCCGCCGCCACGGCGACCAGGTCGGCGTCGTCGCGGCGCAGCATGTGGTCCTCGCCGAACCGCCCGAGCGCGCAGCGGACGATCTCCACCTCGCCGGCCAGGTGCGGCCACTTCACCGTGGTGAAGGTGACCTCCTTGACGAGCTTCCCCTCCACCGCGGGCACCCGGTAGGCGGCGTACCCGCGGCCGTGCAGACCACCGCCGGGGAACGCCGAGCGCGGGTAGGCCAGCGTCACCGTCGCGACGCTCGCGTACGGGACCTCGGCGAGCGCCGAGACCGCCGCGGAGGCCCCGGGGACCCCGGCGAGCAGACGGCCCGCGGGGCCGGCCGGCACGGCGACGACGACGGCGTCCGCGTCGAGGTACTCCGGGTCGCCCGCCGTGCCCAGGGTGAGCCGCCAGCCGTCGGCGGTCCGCGCGAGCTCCCGGACGGAGGCCCCGGTCCGCAGCGAGGCGTCCGGCGCCGCGGTCAGCACCTCCTGGACGAGGGTGGGGGGCAGCGAACCGAAGCCGCCCTCCAGGGTGGCGACGCTCACCGGCGGCGGCTTCTCGCCCTCCGCCAGCTGCGGCGTCAGCGAGCCCGCCGCGTCCGCGAGGGACACGTGGTTGCGGGCCGCCATGGCCAGCGGGGACAGCGTCGCCTCGAACGACAGGTCCTCGGCACGGCCGGAGAACACCCCGGCGAGGAACGGGTCGACGAGGCGGTCCACGACCTCCTGGCCGAGGCGCCCGCCGACGAACGACGCGACCGAGACGTCCCCTTCCCGGTCGAACGAGGGCAGCGCCAGGTCCTGGCGCGCCCGGTCGAGACCGGCGGCGGACAGCACGCCGGACCGGGCCAGATCGTCCATGTCGCAGGGCACGCCCATGAACTGACGGTCCGGCTGGTGCCGTATCCCGTCCTTGGTGAGGATCGCCGACGCGGTGACGCCCGCCGACATGATCCGGTCGCCGAGGCCGGCGTCCTTGATCAGTCCGGTGGTCTTGCGGCGGTTGGCGTAGAGCGACTCGGCGCCCTCGTCGACCGCGACGCCCTCCACCTCGGAGACGGACAGCTTGCCGCCGATGCGTGACGATCCCTCCAGGAGCGTCACCCGGACCGGCTCGTTGCGCAGATAGAACGCCGCCGCCAGTCCTGCGATACCACCCCCGACGATGACCACATGGGGCTTTCCGCTCGCCTGATCCCGTTCGCTCCCGGCCATTCCACCAGCTCCTTGATGAATGCTTTCGTACGGTGTCGTAGGGCCCGTCCCGGCGCCGAGGGGTCGGCGCCGGGACAGGCTTCGGAAGTCTGACCGGGCGTCCCGGAACCCCGGTCGAGTGCGGCTGGACCGGGGAGGTCAGGCCGCCGCGGTGCCGAACCAGCGGGTGAGGGCCTCGGCGAGGTCGTCGACGCTGCCGGGTGAGGTCCAGGCGACGTAGCCGTCGGGGCGGACCAGGACCGCGTCGAGCGCCGGCTCCGGCGCGGCGGCCCAGCTGCCGGTGACGACGTCGACCCGGCCGGCCAGCCCCTCGGCGGCCGGCACGGGCGCCCCGTCCGTGGTGACGAGCAGGCCGCGCCCGGTGCGCAGCAGGTCGGCGACGCGGGTGCGCGTCCCGTCGGGCAGGTCGATCTCCCGGCCCGGCGGCATCCGCAGGCCGAGCAGCGGGTGGTCGCCCTTGCCCAGGTCGTAGCGGACGCCGAGGTTGCTCAGCATCCCGGCCAGGTGCTCGGCGGCGCCCGGGTGGGAGGCCAGGTCGGTCATGAGCGAGCGCACCGGGTCCATGTCCTCGCCGGTGAGCCGCAGTTCGATCGCCGCCCGGGCGTTGCGCGCCAACTGCTCCCCGATCGGGTGGCGTTCGGCGTGGTAGGTGTCGAGCAGGCCCTCGGGCGCCCATCCCGCGACCGTCGCGGCCAGCTTCCAGCCGAGGTTGACCGCGTCCTGCACGCCCACGCTGAGCCCCTGCGCCATGGCCGGGGGCTGGATGTGCGCGGAGTCGCCCGCCAGGAACACCCGGCCGCGCCGGTACGCGGCGGCGGCCCGCGAGGCGTCGGTGAAGCAGCTGATCCAGCGGCACTCGCCGTGGTGGAGGGACTCGCCGGTGAGCCGCTGCCAGGCGTCGGCGAGATCGGTGAACGTGAGGGAGTCGCGGTCGCGCGGCGCCGTCCCGGCCTCGTGGACGACGACGCGGGTGACGCCGTTCTCCAGGTCCATGGCCATGATCATGCTGCCGCCCGGCAGGTTCTCGCCGATGCGCCGCTTGCGGGTCTCGATGCCGGTGACGTCGGCGGTGAGGAAGCCGCGCCCGCCGGGGGTGCCGGGGAATTCGATGCCGGCCAGCTTGCGGACGGAGCTGCGCCCGCCGTCGCAGCCGACGAGGTAGCGGGCGGTCGCCTCGGCGGCGCCCTCGGGGCCCGCGAGGGCCACCGTGATGCCGTCGGGGGTCTCGTCGAAGCCGGTCACCTCGTAGCCGCGCAGGATCGGCACGCCGAGCCCGGTCACCCACTCCTCCAGCATCCGCTCGGTGCGGAACTGGGATATCCCCCGGTGCCCGTAGTGGTCCTCGGCCAGCGCGGAGAGGTCGATCGGCACTCCGCCGAAGTGGCTGTCGGCGGGCTCGGTCGCGCCGAGCCGGCCGAGCAGTCCCCGCTGGTCGAAGGATTCGGCGGTGCGCTTGGTGAAGCTCGCGCCGCGCGACTCGCGCGCCGGGGCGAGCAGGCGCTCGTAGACGACGACGTCCACGCCGCCGAGGCGGAGTTCGCCCGCCAGCATCAGCCCGACGGGGCCGGCGCCGACGACGATGACATCCCGGGCTGCATCCCTGGGCATACGTACGCTCCTTAGGTCGAGAGGGCCGGTCAGCGGCCGGCGGGCTGGGGGACGCGGGCGGCGGCGAACCAGCGCCCGAGAGCCTCGGCGAGGCCCTCGGCGCCGCCGGGGGAGGTCCAGGCGACATAGCCGTCGGGGCGGACGAGGACCGCGTCGGGCGCGGGGGCGGTGTCCGGCTCGGCGGCCCAGGTGCCGGTGACGACGTCGACGCGGTCGGTCAGGCCCTCCGCGAGCGCCGCCGCCTCCGTGCCGTCGCCCGTGACGACGAGCAGGCCGCGGCCGGTGCGCAGGAGGTCGCCGACGGTGGCCCGGGTGCCGTCCGCCAGGGCGAGCGCGTGGTGCGGCGGCATGCGCAGGCCGAGCAGCGGGTGGTCGCCGCCGCCGAACGCGTAACGGATGCCGAGGCCGCTCACGATGCCGGCGACCTGCTCCGCCGCGTCCTTGTGGGCGAGCAGTTCGCCCATGACCTCGCGGATCGGGTCCATGGCGTCGTCGCCCAGGTAGACCTTCTGCGCGGCCCGCGCGTTGCGGATCAACTCCGCGCCGACCGGGTGGCGTTCGGCGTGATAGGTGTCGAGCAGCCCCTCGGGCGCGTCACCCCTGACCGTCGCCGCCAGCTTCCAGCCCAGGTTCGCGGCGTCCTGGAGCCCGGCGCTGAGCCCCCACGCGGCCAGCGGCGGGATCTCGTGCGCGGCGTCGCCCGCCAGCAGCACCCGGCCGCGCCGGAACTCCTCCGCGAGCGCGGCGGAGTTGCCGGTGGCCCACAGCCACTGCGGCTCCGCGTCGTCGATGGACTCGCCGGTCAGCCGCTTCCAGGCGGCGGCGACCTCGGCGAACGTCAGGGCGCCCGGGGTCGGTCGGGCGGGCAGCGACGGGTCGTGGACGACGATGCGGAGGCGGCCGGGACCCACCGGGGTGCACACCACCATGCAGCCGCCGGGCAGCCGTTCGCCGATGGGCCGGGGCCGCAGGGCGACGCCGGTGATCTCGGCGGTGTACATGCCGCGGGTCGCCTCCCAGCCGGGGGCCGCGATGCCGGCGAGGGCGCGGACGGTGCTGCCCGCGCCGTCACAGCCGACCACATAGGCGGCGGTCTCCTCGCCGGGGCCCTCGGGGCCGTCGTACGCGACCACGACGCCCTCGGCGGTCTCGCGCAGCCCGGTCACCTCACGGCCGCGGAGCACCGGGACGCCGAGGTCGGCCAGCCAGCCGGCCAGCGCGTCCTCGGTCCTGGCCTGGGACAGTCCGAGGACACCACTGTGGTCCTCGTCGAGCATGCCGAGGTCGAACCGGACGCCGCCGAAGTGCCCCATCGGGCCCCAGCGGAACTCGCCGAGCCGGGAGAGCACCCCGCGCTGTCCCAGGGTCTCCGCGGCCCGCCGGTTGAAGCCCAGCGCGCGGGATTCCCCGCTCGGCGCGGGCAGCTTGTCGTAGACGACGACGTCCGCACCGCCGAGCCGGAGTTCTCCGGCAAGGAACAGGCCGACCGGCCCGGCACCCACCACGATGACGTCAGTAGTTTTCATCATTAAGACCCTCTGCGCTGTGGCAATGGTTGGCCAGGGTGAAGCTACTCAGCGCCGTGTTCAACTGCAATGAAAGGAATGCGGGCGCGCAGGTGGGGCGTTCAACCGCGGATTAAGCGTGCTTGAACGCCGCTATTGAACGCTTGAACGCCGAACCCGAATGGCAATGTCGGAGGTGCTCCCGGCTTTTGCCTCTTACTAACGTCAATGCATGAGCAATTCGGCGCGCCTCACGTGGAACGCCCCTCATGAAAGGAAATGACGTGCCGGACGGGAAGATCGCGCTCATCACGGGCGCCAACAAGGGCATCGGGTTCGCCGTCGCGCGGCAGCTCGGCGAGCAGGGCGTCACCGTCCTCGTCGGCGCCCGAGACGAGGTCCGCGGCAAGGAGGCCGCGGACGCGCTCGTCGCCGACGGCGTCACGGCGGTGTCGCTGCGCCTCGACGTGACGGACCCGGCCTCCGTGGCCGCGGCCGCCGCCGAGATCGAGCGGCGGTACGGCCGCCTGGACATCCTGGTGAACAACGCGGGTGTCGCGGGCGGCTTCCACGGCACGGCCGACGAGGCGACCGCGGACGACCTGCGGGAGGTCTACGAGACCAACGTCTTCGGCGTGGTCACGGTGACCCGCGCCCTGCTGCCGCTGCTGCGCCGCTCCCCGGCCGGCCGGGTCGTCAACCTGTCCAGCCACGTGGGGTCGCTGACCCTGAACTCGGATCCGGGCTCGCCGCTCGCGGGCCTCGACATGATCGCCTACCAGTCCTCGAAGACCGCGCTGAACGCGCTGACGGTCGCGTACGCGAAGGCGCTGCGCGGGACGTCGATCAAGGTCAACGCCGCCCTCCCCGGAGTGGTGGCGACGGACATCAACCAGCATCGCGGTCACCGCACACCCGCCGAGGGCGCGGGGATCGCCGTCCGGCTCGCCCTGCTCGACGAGGCCGGCCCGTCGGGCGCCTGCCTGGCGGACGACGGAACCGTGCCGTGGTAGCGCGGTACGGCTCCGACCGAGAGTCACCCACAGAGAAAGAGGAATGGCTGTGCTCCAGATAACGATCGGCGACCTCCAGACCATCATGCGTCAGTGCGCGGGCGAGGCCGAGGACGCGCTGCCGCTCGACCAGGCTCCCGACAGCCCCTTCGACGAGCTCGGGTACGACTCCCTCGCGCTCCTGGAGACGTACAGCCGGATCGAGCGGGACTTCGGCATCGAGCTCAACGAGGACGAGATCGGCCTCATCAACACCGCCGGGGAGCTGGTCGAGTTCGTGAACTCGCTGCTCCAGCTGAAGGTCATGTCGGCGGCCTGATCCCGCGGGGGATCGCGGCCGCTCGCGGCCACCACATCGGAACGTCACACCGGGCGGGGACCCGGCGGGCGACACACACGGAGGAAGACAGTGGCGGTTGAAGGAACGATCCTGGTGCTCGGCGGTACCGGCCGGCAGGGCGGGGCGGTGGCCCGCGAACTGCTGCGCCGCGGCCGCACCGTGCACGCCCTGGTCCGCGACCCGGCCAAGGCGGAGGCGCGGGCCCTGGAAGAGGCGGGCGCGGTCCTCGTCCGC
Source organism: Streptomyces sp. NPDC059534 (assembly GCF_042743475.1). Taxonomy (NCBI): domain Bacteria; kingdom Bacillati; phylum Actinomycetota; class Actinomycetes; order Kitasatosporales; family Streptomycetaceae; genus Streptomyces; species Streptomyces sp. NPDC059534. Next base: position 21,843 of record NZ_JBHWAQ010000057.1, on the reverse strand, counting down.
GGCGACCTGGACGACCCGGCGTCCCTGCTCGCGGCGATGAGGGACGTCGAGGGGGTCTTCAGCGTCCAGACGTTCCGCGGCCCCGGCGGATGCGAGGCGGAGGTGCGCCAGGGCAGGGCGGTGGCCGACGCGGCGGTCGAGGCCGGCGTGCGGCACTTCGTCTACAGCTCGGTCGGCGGCGCGGACCGGGACACCCGGGTCCCGCACTTCGAGAGCAAGCTGGAGGTCGAGGAGTACCTGAGGACGCTCGACCTGCCCACGACGGTGCTGCGGCCGGTCATGTTCCACGACATCCTCCTCGACATCGCCCCGCGCCCGGTGGCCGGCGAGCTCGTCCTGTCCATGTGGCTGGACCCGGAGACGTCCGTGCAGCTCATCGCGACCAGCGACATCGGGGTGTTCGCCGCGGAGGCGTTCGTGAACCCGGAGGCGTGGATCGGCCGGGTGGTCGAGATCGCCGGCGAAGACCTGACCGGACCGCAGATGGCCGCGGCGTTCGAGGCCGCCTCCGGAGTCCCGACCCGCTACCAGCAGCTGCCCATCGAGCCGCTGCGCGCCAACCGCGAGGACCTGGCGAACATGTTCGACTGGTTCGAGCGCGACGGCTACCACGCCGACCTGCCCGAACTCCGCCGGATCAGGCCGAACCTGGTCTCCCTGGAGGCATGGCTGAGCGAGAACTGGACCGCCCCCCTGGTGGAGGCGCGACGCTGACGACATGGCTCGCGGAGCTCTCAGGAGAAGATCGGATCGCGGGTACGGGTGCGCTTGAGCTCGAAGAACCCGTCGGTCCCGGCCACCGCGAGGACGCCGTCCCAGAGCGTGACCGCGGCCTCGCCGCGCGGGGTCGGCGTCACGACGGGGCCGAAGAACGCCACGTCCCCCACTGCGACGACGGGAGTGCCGACATCGGTGCCGACGCGGCCGATGCCGTCCTGGTGCGAGGCACGCACCGCGGCGTCGTACGCGTCGGACCCGGCCGCTTCGGCGAGGGCCGGGTCGAGGCCGGCGGCGGCCAGCGCCGCCGCGTAGGTGGCCCGCTCCTTGGGCGCCTTCCCGAGGTGGAACCGGGTGCCGAGCTCGGTGTACAGCCGGCCGAGGACCTCGGGGCCGTACTCCTTCTCGGCGGCGGCCAGGACCCGGACCGGCTCCATGCGCAGGGCCAGGTCCCGGTGCCAGCGCTCGGGCAGGTCGGGACGCCCCTCGTTGAGGACCGTCAGGCTCATGATGTGCCAGCGGACGTCGAGGGGCCGGTGCCGCGCGACCTCGTGGATCCAGCGCGAGGTCATCCACGCCCAGGGGCAGGTCGGGTCGAACCAGAAGTCGACCGGGGTCGGGGTGGTGTGCGGCAACGTCGGCTCCTCGATGTGTCCGTGCTCGTGTCCGTCGGCTCGATCAGTAGTTGCCGAGGCCGCCGCAGACGTTCATCGCCTGCGCGGTGACGGGGGCCGCCGTGTCGGAGACGAGGTACGCGACGAGGCCGGCCACCTCCTCGGCGGTGGAGTAGCGGCCCAGCGGGATCTTCGACTCGAAGCGCTCCAGGATCTCCGCCTCGGAGGTCTCGAAGTGCGCGGCGTAGCCCTGGCGGACGCGCTGCGCCATCGGGGTCTCCACGTAGCCGGGGCAGACGGCGTTGACCGTGACACCGGTCTTCGCGAGTTCGAGCCCGAGCGCCTTGGTGAAACCGATGACACCGTGCTTGGACGCCGAGTAGGGGGCGCCCAGCACCACACCCTGCTTGCCGCCCGTGGAGGCGATGTTGATGATGCGACCCCAGCCGCGCTCGACCGGGCTGCCCTTCTTGAGGACCGCGCGGGTCATCAGGAAGACGCTGTTCAGGTTCGTGTCGATGACGTCGTACCAGAGCTCGTCCGCTATGTCCGCGGTCGCGCCGCCGCCGCTGCGGCCGGCGTTGTTGACCAGAATGTCGATCCGCCCGTAGCGCTCGACGACCTCGTCGACGAGGCGGTCGACGTCGGCCGGCTTGCGGACGTCGGCGGCCAGGCCGTCGGCGGCGTGGCCGGCGGCGCGGAGCTTGGCGACCGTCTCCTGGACGTTCTCGGGGTTCCGCGCGCAGAGGAAGACCCTGTGCCCCTGGCTCGCGAGGTTCTCGGCGATGGCGAGGCCGATGCCGCTCGTCCCGCCGGTGATCAGCGCTACCTGCTGTCCGTTGTCGGCCATTCCGCCTGCTCCTTCTCGGGGTGTATGTGGGGCCGTGACAATCTGACAAGCAGGGCCGGAATCCCGGTCGAGGGGCGGTGGAGGTCCCTTCCGTTCAACCGCCCAGATTCTCCGGTTGAACGTTCAAGTCAACAATTCCAAAAGTGTCTGGTTGCGGGTCCGAGAAGCACCGACCTATCGTCGGGAAATCCACGAAAAAGGTGCTCCGGAAGGAAAGTCATGTCCGAAAAGACCGAGGTCCGCGACCAGTCCGACGCGTATGCCCTGCTCAACCTGATTCAGGGTGCCGTCATTACCCAGGCCCTTTCCGTCGCGGCCAAGCTCGGTGTCGCGGACGTCCTCGCCGACGGGCCGCTGTCCGCCGGCGACATCGCCCAGCGCGTCGGCTCCGACGCCAAGGCGACCCACCGCGTCCTGCGCGCGCTCGCCGGCCACGGCGTCTTCGCCGTCGCCGAGGACGGCCGCTACGAGAACACCCCGCTGTCGGACAAGCTCCGCGAGGACGCCCCGGACTCGATGCGCGGCTTCGCCGTCCTGATGAGCCACCCGCTGCTGCACGAGGAGTGGGGCCACCTCTCCGCCACCGTCGAGACCGGCGAGCCCAACCTGCCGAAGCTGCGCGGCATGGGCGCGCTCGACTTCTTCCACGCCACCCCCGAGTACGCGAACGTCTTCTTCCAGGCGTTCGGCGGCCTCTCCCTCTCGGAGACCGGCCCGATCCTGGACGCCTACGACTTCTCCCAGTTCTCCACCGTCGTCGACGTCATCGCCGGCCGCGGCAACCTCCTCGCGGGCATCCTCCAGCAGGCGCCGGACGTCAAGGGCGTGCTGTACGACTCCGAGGTCGCCACCGTCGACTCGCAGTCGCTCTTCGAGGAGGCCGGCGTCGCCGACCGCTTCACCATCGAGCACGGCGGCTACCTCGACAAGCTGCCCACCGGCGCCGACGCCTACGTCTTCAAGCACATCATCCACGACTTCTCCGAGGAGGACGCCGTGACCGCCCTGCGCAACGCGCGCGAGGCGATCGCCCCCGGCGGCAAGCTGCTCGTCATCGAGTACGTGCTCCCCGAGAAGAACGAGAACCACCTCGGCCACACCATCGACCTCTGGCTGATGCTGATGCTCGGCGCCCAGGACCGCACGCTCGCCGAGTACACCGAGCTGTTCGCGAAGGCCGGCTTCCAGGTCACCCGCGCGGTCCCCACCAGCGCGCCGATCTCCATCATCGAGGCGATCGCGGTCTGATTCCGCGCACCGCCGGTCCCCCCATCGCAGAGGTCGAGGCTCAGGACAGGAAAAAATGGAAACCGATGTCATTGTGATCGGCGCGGGTCCGGCCGGGCTGACGCTCGCGGCCGAACTCCGCCTCGGCGGCGCCGACGTCGTCGTCTTCGAGCAGCGGGGGGAGCGGAGCTGGGAGTCGCGCGGCATCGGCTTCACCGCACGCGCCACCGAGATGTTCCACCAGCGCGGGATCCTCGAACGCCTGGAGAACATCGAGGTCACCCGGCAGGGCCACTTCGGCGGCCTCCCCATCGACTACGGGGTGCTCGAAGGCTCGCACTTCGGCGTGCGGGGCGCGCCCCAGTACAAGATCGAGGAGATGCTCGAGAACCGGGCCCTCGAACTCGGCGTGGACCTGCGCCGCGGCTACGAGTTCACCGGCTTCACCGAGGACGGGGACGGCGTCACCGTCACCGTCCGGGGACCGGAGGGCTTCGAGGAGCACTCCGCCCGCTACCTGGTGGGCTGCGACGGCGGACGGAGCACCGTCCGGCGCCAGGCGGGCTTCGAGTTCGCCGGCTCCGACGCCACCCGCGAGATGTACCTCGCCGACGTCCGAGGCTGCGACATCAAGCCCCGCATGATCGGCGAACTGCGCCCCAACGGCATGGTCATGGCCGCGCCGCTCGAAGAGGGCTACACCCGCATCATCGTCTGCGAGAACGGCGCACGGCCCGACCGCGGCCGCGACGTGACCTTCCCCCAGGTCGCGGACGCCTGGCAGCGGCTGACCGGCGACTCCATCCACCACGGCGAGACCCGCTGGGTGAGCGCCTTCACCGACGCCACCCGCCAGGCCACCGAGTACCGGCGCGGCCGGGTGCTGCTGGCCGGCGACGCCGCCCACATCCACCTGCCCGCCGGCGGACAGGGACTGAGCGTCGGCGTACAGGACGCCTTCAACCTCGGCTGGAAGCTGGCGGCGACCGTCCGGGGCACCGCCCCCGAGGGCCTGCTCGACACCTACCACGCCGAACGCCACCCGGTGGGGGCCCGGCTCCTGCGCAACACCCTCGCCCAGGGGACGCTGAACCTCACGGGCAAGTCGGTCGAGCCGATGCGGGCCGTCATGGGGGAGCTCATCGCGCTCCGGCCGGTGGCCCGGCACCTGTCCGGCATGGTCAGCGGCTTCGACATCCGCTACCCGAGCGGCGCCGAGGACGGCGCCGGGCACCCGCTGCTCGGCACCCGCCTCGCCGACCGCGAGCTGGAACTCGCCGACGGCGGGCAGGACCGGACCGCCCGGCTGCTGCACCCCGCCCGCGGCGTCCTCATCACCTCCGACGCCACCGGCGAGGCGGCCGCGGCCGCCGCCGGCTGGTCGGACCGCGTCGACGTGGTCCGGGTGAAGAGCTTCCCCGCAGGACCCGAGGAGGGCGGCGCCCCGACCGAGTCGGTGCTCGTCCGCCCCGACGGCTACATCGCCTGGACCGCACCGGACGGAGGCGGTCTCGAGGCCGCGCTGCGCCGCTGGTTCGGCGACGCCCGCTAGAGGCCCCCGTTTACCGAGAGGAGAAGAAACGTGACCGAGAACGCGGTACGTGAAACGGAACACGAGATCACCGTCTCCGCCCCCGCCGAACTGGTGTACGCACTGATCGCGGACGTCGCCAGGTGGCCGGAGACCTTCCCCCCGACCGTGCACGCCGAGGTCGTCGAGAGGGACGGCGACGACGAGCTGATCCGGCTCTGGGCGACCGCCAACGGCACCGCCAAGACCTGGACGTCCCGGCGCGTGCACGACCCGGCGAACAAGAGCGTGACGTTCCGCCAGGAGCGCTCGCAGCACCCCGTCGGCGGCATGGGCGGCGCCTGGATCGTGGAGCCCGTCTCCGCGGACTCCTGCCGGGTGCGCCTGCTGCACGACTTCCACGCGGCGACCGACGACCCGGCCGACCTCGACTGGATCAGCCAGGCCGTCGACCGCAACAGCGCGTCGGAGCTCCAGGCCCTGAAGGAGAGCGCCGAGGCCGGCGGCCCCGACGACCTCCTCGTCTTCGACGACACCGTCACCGTCGAGGGCAGCGGCAAGGACGTCTACGAGTTCCTCAACGACGCCCAGTTCTGGCGCGAGCGGCTCCCGCACGTCGCCCGGGTCTCCCTCGACGAGGACGAGCCCGGACTCCAGATCCTGGAGATGGACACCCGCACCAAGGACGGCTCCACCCACACGACCAAGTCCGTCCGCGTCTGCAAGGCCGCGACGACCATCGTGTACAAGCAGATCGTCCTGCCCGCGCTGATGACCCTGCACACCGGCCGCTGGCTCATCGAGGACCGGCCCGGCGGCGGAGTCAGCGTGACCTCCCGCCACACCGTCCGGATCAACACCGCCAACATCGCCGACGTCCTCGGCGAGGGCGTCACCGTCCAGACCGCGCGGGAGTACGTCCAGACCGCGCTGAGCGGCAACAGCCTCGCCACCCTGCGCCTCGCCAAGGCGCACGCCGAGGGTGTCGGCGGCGGGCGCACGGCACAGTGAAACCGTCCCGGGCGGACGCGCGGGTCGTCGTCGTCGGCGCGGGCCCCGTCGGGCTCCTGCTGGCCTGCGAACTGAGGCGGGCCCGGGTCGAGGTGGTCGTCGTCGAGCGGCTGGCGGGCCCGATGACCGAGTCCCGGGCCAGCCAGCTCAGCACGCGCACCGCCGAACTCCTCCACGAGCGCGGCTTCGACGCCCTGCTCGCCGGGGCCGCGCACGAACCGCGCACCCACTTCGGCGGGCTCGGGTTCGCCCTCACCCCGGTCGACAGCGCGTACGGGGGCAACTGGAAGGTGCCCCAGTACCGCACCGAGGCCGCCCTCGGCGAGCGCGCGGCGGAGCTCGGCGCGACCGTGCTCCGCGCGCACGAACTCACCGCGCTCACCGAGGAGACCGACCACGTCCACTGCACGGTCAGGGGCCCCGACGGGCCCCTGACCCTCACCGCCGCGTACGTGGTCGGCTGCGACGGCTCCCACAGCACGGTCCGCGGGCTCGCCGGCATCCCCGTCACGGCCACACCGGCGACCAAGGAACTCCTCCGGGCCGACGTCACGGGCCTGACCGTCCGCGACCGCCGGTTCGAACGGCTCCCCGGCGGCTTCGCGGTGGCGGCGACCCGCGACGGGGTCACCCGGATCATGGTCCACGCCTTCGGCTCGCAGCCCGCCGCACGCTCCGGACCGCCCTCCTTCGACGAGGTCGTCCACGCCTGGCGGCGGGTGACCGGAGAGGACATCTCCGACGGCACCCCCGTCTGGCTCGACGCCTTCGACAACGCCAAGGGCCAGGCCGACTCCTACCGCAGGGGCCGGATCCTGCTCGCCGGCGACGCCGCCCACTGGCACCCGCCCGTCGGCGGCCAGGCACTCAACACCGGGCTCCAGGACGCCGTCGACCTGGGCCCCCGGCTCGCCGCGGCCGTCCTCGACCGCAGCGCGCCCCGGACCCTCGACCCCTACCACGACACCCGGCACCCCGTCGGCGCACGGGTGCTCCGGCACGTCGCGGCCCAGGAGCAGCTGATGCTCGACGGCCCCTGGATCGAGCCGCTGCGCACGGTGCTCTCCGAACTGATCGGCCTCGACCGGGTCCGCGCCCACCTGACCGCGAGGGCGAGCAACCTCGACCACCGGATCTGAAGAACACACGGGAAGTACGGATACGCATGGAAGGCAGGGAAAGACAGTGACAGCGCAGGACTTTGACACTGACGTGATCATCGTGGGAGCGGGCCCCACCGGTCTCATGCTCGCGGGCGAGCTGCGCCTGGCGGGTGTCGACGCCGTCGTACTGGAGCGGCTCACCGAACCGATGCGCCAGTCGCGCGCACTCGGCTTCTCGGCCCGCACCATGGAGGAGTTCGACCAGCGCGGCCTCCTCGGCGCGTTCGGCGACATGGGCGTCATCCCGTTCGGCCACTTCGGCGGCATGCCGCTCGACTACACCGTCATACCCGGCGGCAACTTCGGCGTCCGCGGCGTGCCGCAGGCCCTCACCGAGGCCATCATCAACAAGTGGTCGGCCGGCCTCGGCGCGGACATCCGCCGCGGCTGGGAGACCACCGGCGTGACCGAGGGCGCCGACGGCGTCGAGGTGACCGCCGACACCCCGGACGGCCCGCGCACCCTGCGTGCCCGTTACGCGGTCGGCGCCGACGGCGGACGCAGCGCCGTCCGCAAGCTCGCCGGCATCGACTTCCCGGGCCACGAGGCCACCCTCGAGATGCTGATGGCCGACGTCACCGACGTCCAGGTCCGGCTGCGCCCCACCGGCGAGCTCGGCGACGCGGGCATGGTCGTCGTCCTCCCCGTCGGCCCCAACACCACGCGCGTCGTCGTCTTCGAGCGCGGCGCGGGCGTCCGCCCGACCACCGAGCCGCCGACCTTCGAGCAGGTGGCCGACGCCTTCAAGCGCGTCACCGGCGACGACATCAGCTCCGGCAACCCGGTGTGGCTGAGCTACTTCACCGACTCCAGCCGCCAGGCCGCCCAGTACCGCAAGGGCCGGGTCTTCCTCGCCGGCGACGCGGCGCACACCCACATGCCGATCGGCGCGCAGGGCATCAGCGCGGGCCTCGGCGACGCCGTCAACCTCGGCTGGAAGCTCGCCGCCGAGATCAAGGGCACCGCCCCGGAGGGCCTGCTCGACACGTACCACACCGAGCGGCACACCGTCGCGGCCCGCATCCTGGCCAACACGCTCACCCAGCGCAGCCTGTACCTCGGCGGCCCCGAGATGGACCCGATGCGGGCCGTCTTCGCCGAACTCCTCGCCTACGACGACGTCCGCAAGCACCTCGTCGGCATGGTCACCGGCCTCGACATCACCTACGACGCCGGCGCCGGCGAGCACCCGCTGCTCGGCCGCCGCCTGCCGGACTTCGCCCTCATCGGCCCGGACGGCGGGACGACCGCGTACACGGCCCTGCACGGCGGGCGCGCCGTCCTGTTCGACCTGAGCGGCGACGCCGCCGTGACCGCCGCGGCCGCGCCGTGGGGCGACCGGGTCGACACCGTCACCGCCGCCGCCCGCCCGGAGGGCGCGCTCGCGGACGTCGACGCGGTCCTGGTCCGCCCCGACGGCTACACCGCCTGGATCGCCACCGACGGGGCCGCCGGCCTCACCGACGCCCTGGGCCGCTGGTTCGGCGCCCCCGGCGACGACCTCTAGGACGTCCCGGCGCCCCGCCGCCGCGGGGCGTCCACCCTTTTACCCAAGGAGCAACCATGCCGATCATCAGCCCCGAGGCCGGGCACCTGACCGTCCTCAACCTCTTCAAGACCGACTCCCGCGCGCGCGTGGACACGCTCGTCACGGAGATGAAGAAGATCGTCGACGTCGCGGCCTACCCCGGCTGGATCTCCAGCACCGTGCACCGCGGCGAGCAGAACCCGGGCACCCTCAACTTCATCCAGTGGCGCGGCATGGACGACCTGGAGTCGCGCTACAACGACAGCGAGTTCAAGCACCACACCGTCCCGGTCTTCCGCGAGATCACCACCTACGTCCGCCTCATGCAGAACGAGGTGGAGTTCAGCCAGCGCCACCCCGAGCTCGGCGACGCCACCGAGGTCTCGCCCGAGCGCGACGACTACACGGTCGTCGAGATCCTCGGCGTGAAGCCCACCCAGCAGGGCGCCCTGGTCAACGCCCTGGGCGCGGCCCACGAGTGGCTCGTGGACGTCCCCGGCTACCGCTCGCAGAGCGTCCTGCGCGGCATCCGCTCCCGCAACCTGGACGGCGGCGAGGGCACCCTGGCGACCGTCGGCACCGACAACGACTTCGTCATCGCCTACTCCCAGTGGGCCGGCAAGGAGGCGTACGACGCCTACCGCAACCAGGCGGAGGCCGACTGGTCCGCCGCCCGGAGCGCCTTCCAGAGCAAGCAGTACTCCCTGATCACCAGCATCGACTGGAACAGCTACCGCGCCGTCCACACCCGCTCCGCCGAGCAGCCCGTGGCGGTCTGACCGCCCGCACCACACCACGTGGGGGGCCCGGCGGGGGGGGGGGGGGCCCCGACGTTTTCCCCCGAGAGACGGTGATTGGCGGAGTCTTAGGAGTTGGCCTCCAGGGGGAGCGGCAA
>NZ_JBHWAQ010000057.1:0-12297 GCF_042743475.1 Streptomyces sp. NPDC059534 | reverse complement strand
CTCATCGAGTGCAACCGCACCCGCGCCGTCCACCCCCGCTCCGCCGAGCCGCCGGTGGGCTTCTCACCGCCCCCACCCCACCCCGTGGGGCCCCGGGGGTCCGCCTGGGCCCCCACGTGGTTTCCGCCGTTGCCGCGTTAGGCGGCGATCTTGTCCCAGTGCCACTGCGAGTCGAACGACGCGACCTCGATGTGCGCGCCCTCGGCGGCCAGCGTGGCGGCCAGGCTCGTCGCCCGCGCGATGAACGCGGACACCCGGTCCGCCGCCAGGAGGTCCTGCTCGTCGAACGGCAGCCCCTCGCAGCGCAGCAGCCGCAGGTCCATGAACCCGTTGAACTTGCGGCCCAGGACCTCCACCGCCTGCGGACTGCGGACGGTGAAGCGCACCTTGGCCGCGACATGGCCGTTGTGATGCTGGTCGGAGTAGTACGCGATGTCCGGGATCGCCGGCGGCACGAAGTGGTCCCGGGCCGCGATCTCGGGCACCTTCGGGAGGTTCCCCACCAGGAAGTGCCACGAGTTGTACTGCATCCGCGAGGAGATGGCCCACGCGGTGTCCGCCAGGTGCGAGGCGGAGCCGCCGAACAGCCGGCGGGACTCCGGCGACGGCACGACACAGCAGAAGAAGTGCGGGATCTCCCACGCGGCGATCTTCGGGAACTCCTCCGCGCGCAGCGCCTCGATCAGCGCGGGCAGCGAACGCATCCCGCGGCTCATCGCGAAGTCGGCGTCGAACACCGCCGTCGCCGCCCGCACGGTCTCGTACACCAGGGACTCCAGGCCCGTGCCGAACTCGCCGTGCGGCTCGGCCAGCCAGCCGGGCGCCGACTCCACGTCCGCGGTCAGCTCGGCGAGGGTGTCGCCCATGACCGGGAGTTCCTCCCGCAGGCGGGCGCAGAGCGCTGCCTCCAGCTGCTTCGCGTCGTCCTTCACGGGCCCGGCGACCCGCTCGATCTTGTGCATCAACGGGCCGTAGATCTCCCGGTAGAGCTGGACGGTGCCGGTCCCCATCAGCTCCCGGCGCCGGGTGGCGAGCGCGTCGGCGAGCTCGCCGAGCGCGGCCACCCCGTGCGAGGCCGGGGCCGGCACCGGGGGCAGGGTGGCGTCGGCCGCGTTGTACGCGGTCCGCGTCCGCTCGAAGAGGAGCGCCACGTGGTCGAGCGTGAGCTGCGTCCCGTTGGCCTCCTCGATCCGGCCGTAACCGGACGAGCGCACGAGGAGCGTGAGGCAGACGACCAGGAGCACGTCGCTGTCCGACCACAGCTCCAGCGGAACCGCCGCCAGGGTGCTCAGCGCGCAGTCGGGGTGCCCCGGCCGCAGCGTCTTGCCCGTCAGCGTGTTGCGGTCGCGGAAGTTGGTGTACTGCCGCTCACCCGCGTACAGGATGAACGGCGCGGTCCGCAGGGCCGCCTCCGTGAGGTTCTCGAGCAGTCCGCGGCGGCCGTCCGAGCCCGCCGCGAGCAGGTACTGGCGGCAGTCGGCGACCGACGCCTGCCACCGGTCGTCGGCCAGGGCCAGCTCGACCTGGTAGTCCGCGAGGTCCTCGGCGGACCACGGCACCCGCAGGACGCCGTCGACCAGGTCGGCCTCGCCGCCCAGCGGGCCCTTCGACGGTACCCGGACGGCCAGCCGGCCGGACCGGTCGAGACCGATCTCGCCGAGGAACGCGGTCCCCGCGCCGTCGGCCCGGTCCGCGGACCGGGCGTCACCCCGCCACGACCGGCCGACGAGCACCTTCAGCGCGGTCTCGTCCGCCACGGGCAGCGCCCGCAGCTGGATGTCCGCCGGGACGTGCCCGGCGAGCGTCAGCAGCACGTCGACGGAGGTGGCCAGGTCGGGGGCGTCGACCGCCCGCTGCCAGGTCTGGCGCAGCAGCGCCGGGAACCCGGTGTCCTGCGGCACCAGGTAGTCGGGTTCGTCCGCGGCTCCGGCCTGCCGGCCGAGCCGGCTCGGCCGCCGGCTCTGCCGTGCCTTCGCCAGCGCCGCCCGGCGGGGGAGCGTGCCGTCCCGCTCGGTGGGGAACGTCATGCCGTGCCTCCCGCTGTCAGGTCGATGTGCTCCCACATGCGGGCCTCGGTCGCGGTCCACTCCTCGTCCACGTAGATGCAGTCGACGGGGCAGACCATCACGCACACCGGGCAGCCCGAGCAGAGCTCGGGCACGATGACGACGTTGAGACCGTCGTCGAAGATCGCCCCGAACTCGGACGGGCAGCTGCGCAGGCAGGTGTCGCAGGTGATGCACTCCGACGTCTCGATGCGACGCGGAGCCTTCTTCCAGTTCGCGTCCCGGGACCGCGTCGCGATCCGCTCGGCGCGTCCGGTGGCGGTGACGGAAGGAGTGTCCTTCACCCTCTCCATGAATGTGCTCCCCTCACAAGAGTCTTCCCCTCAACGGGTGTTGGCGGTGATCGCGTCGGAGATTCCGTCCCACAGGCGGGTCCGGGCCGCGAGCGCGCGGTCGATGGTGGCCTCGCAGTCGGTCCACTTGGCCTCGTCGTCGCCGCACAGGTCGGCGAGCATCTGCATGGCCATCGGGGTGTGCTCCTCGGCGTCCACCTGGATGTGGCGGCGCAGGTAGTCGACGAAGGTCGACAGCGTGCCGTGACCGGCGTCGAGCGCGGCGACCTGGTCGAACATGTCGGGGATCAGGTCCTCGCGGCCGAAGGCGAACGCCGCGGCCTGGCAGTGCACCGGCGCGTTGTCGATGAAGTCCCAGGTCGTGCCCACGAACTCGGCCACGGACCGCGGCACGCCCGCCTCGTCGAGGGCGGCCGGGACGGGACGGCCCTCGCGCAGCAGGCCGATGAAGGCGTCGATGCGCGTGGTGTCGGCGCCCGCCTGCCGCATGCCGTCGACGTACAGCTCGAAGTGGCTGATGAAGCCCTCGCCCAGCTCGTCGCTCTCCTCGACCAGCACGATGTCGTTGATGAGCCGGCGGCTGCCGGTGGCGGCCGACGGCAGCCACGGCACCTCGACGCATGTCAGCTGCCGCTGGAGGGACTTGAGCAGGGACATGAAGTCCCACACCGCGAAGACGTGGTGCTCCATGAAGGTGACGACCGCGTCCACCGAGTCCAGCTGGTGGTAGATCGCGTGGCTCAGCACCTTCTGGCGGGCCGGTTCGATGGCGCCCTTGAGCGTCTCGATGGCCGGGTTGGTGCCATCCCATTCGTAACGCGACATGGTGGTTCTCTCCTTCGGGTCGGGTGTGTCGGGTGTGCTGTCGGGCGTGCGGGGTCTGTGGGGCGGCCGGTCAGAAGGCGCCGAAGTACTCGCGCTGCTCCCATTCGGTGACCTCGGCCGCGGGGCCGTCGGGCAGCTCGGCGGCGCACCAGGCGTCGAACCGGGCGGCCTCGCTCTCCTTGAGCTTCGCCAGGCACTCCTTGAGCGGCGCGCCGAGCAGCCGTTCGGCGCTGTCGCTGGCGCGGAACGCCTCGATGGCCTCGGGCAGGGTCCGGGGCAGCGGCGGGCGGTCGACGCGGTCGGGGGACACGCCGGAGAGCAGCCCTTCGAGGCCCGCGTGCAGCTGCGAGGCGATGGCGAGGTAGGGGTTGGCGCAGGGCTCGCCGATGCGGTTCTCGACGTGGGTCGAGCTGCCGCCGCTGAGGACCCGGACCATCGCGCTGCGGTCCTCGAACCGCCAGTCGACGGAGGTCGGGGCGAGGGTGAACTCGGGGGAGAGGCGCCGGTATCCGTTCACGGTCGGCACGGACAGCAGGCACAGCTCGCGGGCGCGGGAGAGTAGGCCGCCGATGTACGCCTGGCCCTCGGCGGAGATGGCGTCCTGGAGTCCGTCGCCCTCGGCGAAGAGGTTGACGTCGGTCTTGGTGCTGCTGACGGACTGGTGGAGGTGCCAGCCGCTGGGGTCGAAGCTCTCCAGGCGCGGCAGGGTCATGAACGAGGCGTGGTGGCCGCGCCGCCGGCACTCCTGCTTGAGCTGGGTGCGCAGCAGCAGCATGGCGTCGGCGGCGTCGAGCGCCAGCATCGGGTTGAAGGTCGTCTCCAGCTGCCCGGGGCCCGACTCGTGCTCGAACGACCGCAGCGGCAGGCCCAGTCGGACGAGCATCGCCGCGAGCGGGTCGGCGATGTCGGCGACCGAGTCGTAGGCGCTGTCGAGGTTGAACTGGTAGCCGGGGTTCACGGCCGCCACCTCGGGCGCCGCTCCCTGGAGGCCGAAGCCGTTGCCGGCGTTGCCGACGGGGCCGCCGGTCAGCCGGGTGAGGTACCACTCCAGTTCGAGTCCGATGACCGGCGCCAGGTCGTTGTCGGCGTACGCGGCGCAGACCCGGCGCAGGACGCCCCGGGCGGAGAGCGGGTGCGGGGTGCCGTCGCGCAGGTACTCGTCGCCGAGCACCCAGGCGGTCCTGGCCCCGTCCCGGGGCAGCACCTGGAAGGTGCGGGGGTCCGGCACGAGGACGAAGTCGCCCGCGCCGAGCAGTTCGCCGACGCCCACGCCGGCGTCGGCGAGGAAGTCGACGGCGACCGCGTGACCGGTGTCGAAGAGGAACGGGCCGGCGCTGAAGTCCATGCCGTTGCGCAGCACCGAGCGGAAGACGTCCGCCGGCACGGTCTTGGAGCGGGCGAGGCCGTGCGGGTCGCAGAACACGACCCGGACGAGGTCGACGTCGTCCAGCTGGAGTTCGACCTGCTCGGCCGCGGCGGCCTGACGGTCGTCCCAGAGCCCGAACTCGGCCACGAACGAGGGGCGTCCGACGCCGCTCTCACCGCCGATCCGGGACCACGATCTGGAAACCATGATCACTTGCCTTTCGCTGTGACACCGGGACGGGTCAGGGTGAGGCCGAGCGCCGTCGAGAGGAGCCCGGCGGCGGACAGGGCGAAGAGGTCGTCGTCGGCCGGGCCCGCGGGCCCGGGGACGGAGGAGGGGCGCCCGGCATCCGTCGGGAGCGCGGCGAGCGCCGTGGAGAAGAGTTCGGCGGCGGAGAGCACGAGGTCGTCGTCGAGCGTCCTGGGAGCCATGGTCATCTTCCTTCCGTCGTGCTGCCGGGGGGAGTCAGGGTGAGGCCGAGCGCCGACTCCAGGAGTGCGGCGGCCGACAGGACCAGGCCGTCGTCGCCGACGCGGCCCACGAGTTGGAGCCCGACCGGCAGCCCGGCCGGCGTGAGGCCGACGGGCAGCGACAGGGCGGGCTGGCCGGTGAGGTTGAAGGGGTACGCGGCCGGGGCCCAGGCCAGCCACCGCAGGTCCGCGGGGTCGGCGGCCCACGGCGGGGCGATCGCGTCGGCGGCGAACGCCTCGATCGGGACGGTCGCCATGACCAGCAGGTCGTACGTCTCCATCACCGACGCCAGCCGCGTCCGCAGGGCGAGCCGGGTCGCCTCGGCGCGCGCCACGGCGGCGGCGCCGAGCGACCGCCCGTACCGCACGACCGCGAGCCGGCCCTCGTCGCACCACGGGTCGTCCTCCGGCGCCGTGCCGTGCGCGTCGGCGGCCGCGAGGATGTCCACCAGGGCGCCGTACGGGTCGGGGAACGGGACCTCGATCCGCTCGACGCGGTGCCCGAGCGCCGCCAGCACCGGCAGGACGCCCTCGGTGACGTAACGGACCGCGCCGGACGTCCCGGGGAACTCGATCCAGCCCACGCGCAGCGGCGTCGGCGCCGCCGGGGCCGCGGGCGGGGCCGTTCCCGAGTCGGGGTCGCGGGGGTCGGGCCCCGCGAGCACCGCCATCAGCTCGGCGGTGTCCGCCACGCTCCGGGCCAACGGCCCGACGTGGGAGAGCCGTTCGGCACACGCCGGCACGTACGGGATGCGCCCGTACGAGGGCTTGAAGCCGACGACCCCGCAGAACGCGGCGGGAATG
Source organism: Streptomyces sp. NPDC059534 (assembly GCF_042743475.1). Lineage (NCBI taxonomy): Bacteria > Bacillati > Actinomycetota > Actinomycetes > Kitasatosporales > Streptomycetaceae > Streptomyces > Streptomyces sp. NPDC059534. Next base: position 6,473 of record NZ_JBHWAQ010000057.1, on the reverse strand, counting down.
CGCACCGATCCGGCACCGTCGGTGCCGAGCGAGGCGGTGCACAGGCCCGCCGCCACCGAGGCCGCCGAACCGCCGCTGGACCCGCCGGCCGTCCGGTCGAGCGCCCACGGGTTGCGGGTGGGGGAGCCGAGCCGGCCGACGGTGCTCGCGCTCCACCCGTACTCCGACGTCGTCGTCTTCCCCACCACGATCGCGCCCGCCGCCCGCAGCCGCGCCACCGAGGGCGCGTCGGCGGCGGTCCGGTCGTTGGGCAGCAACGACCCGCGCCGGGTGGGGAGTTCCTCGGTCTGGATGAGGTCCTTCACCGACACGGTGACGCCGAGCAGCGGCCGGCCGCGGAAGGCGGCCGTGCCGAGGCGGGCGACGAGCCGGTCGGCCGCCTCGGCCTCCCGCAGCGCACGCGCCCGGGCCACCTCGACGTACGCACCGAGCTCCGGGTCCGTCCCACGGATGGCGCCGAGCACGTCCTCGACGTGCCCGGCGACCGTGGAATGACCTTCGAGAAGTAATTGGCGTGTTTCCTGAATGCCGTGACAGATCGGCTGCCGGCTCTTCGTTGCGGTGGACTCTGACACGAGACCACTACAGGTCATCGTCTGAATTCCTGGCAACTTACGGATTGCGTCGCGTTGCATCTGCTGCATTCCGCACTTGAACGGGATTTCTTGCGCAGGTGAAGGGCGGAGAGCAGCATGTTTCCGAGGTAATTCAACGTACTGACACGCACTCACACGCTACTTAATCGCACAGGAGAAGACCCGATGAGTCCACGGATGGACAACCCTTCGCTGGTCGTTCCCGGCGCCCTGCAGCCCCTGCTCGACCTGACCGAGGTCATCGGCAACGTCGGCGTGCCGCAGACGACGCTCGACCTGGTCCGGCTGCTGGTCAGCGAGATCAACGGCCGCGTCTACACCCTTGAGGACATCGCGGACAAGGCGGACAAGCGCCTGGCCCAGGTGTCGGACTGGCGCAACCAGACCGTCTTCGACGACGCCGAGCGCTCCGCCCTCGCGATGGCCGAGGCCGTCACCCTGATGACGGACCCGGTGGACATGGCTCCGGACGAGGTCTGGGAGGAGTCCGCCAAGTACTACAACGACGAGCAGCTCGGTGCCATCGTCATGCACATCGGCCTGGTCAACTTCTGGAACCGCGTGAACGTGGCCACCCGCCAGGAACCCGCGGCCTTTCGCTGAGGAAGGGGACACGGCACCGTGCTGAAGCTCATCAACGCCGGTCTCGGCAGGACCGGCACGACGTCCCTGCAGGTGGCCCTGGACCGGCTCGGTCTCGGCCCCTGCTTCCACATGTTCGACATCGTCGGCGACGAGCGGCGACTCGAGCAGTGGGAGAAGATCGTCTGCGGCGGCGAGACCGCCGACTGGCCCGCCCTGTACGAGGGGTACACCTCCGCGGTGGACGGACCCTGCGCGGTCTACTACCGGCAGATCAGCGAGGCGTTCCCCGAGGCCAAGGTGATCCTCACGGTGCGCGACGCCGAGGGCTGGTACAAGAGCACGTACGACACGCTCTACCAGTTCGTGCTCAAGAGCGCCGAGCACCCGCCGGAGCCCGGCTCCCGGCAGGCGCGGCTGCTGAACGTCACCGGCACGATGGTGTGGGACGGCGTCTTCGACGGCCGGTTCGAGGACAAGGACCACGCCATCGCGGCGTACCACCGCCACAACGAGGAGGTCGTACGCGTCCTGGGCGCGGACAACGTCCTCGTCTACGACGTGAAGCAGGGGTGGGAGCCGTTGTGCGCCTTCCTCGGTGTCGACGTCCCCCAGGAGGACTTCCCGCACGCCAACGACTCCGCGGCCATGCGGCAGCGGATCGCCGCGGCGGCCGGAGCCGGCCCGGTCTCCGCCGGCTGAGTCAGCGAGGAGCAAGCGGTGTTGATCACGGAAATGTCGGTCCCCGGCGCGTACCGCGTCGAACCCGAGCCGCTGAGCGACCGGCGCGGGTACTTCTTCGAGTCGGTGAAGACCAGCGCCCTGCTGGAGGCCAGCGGCTGGGAGTTCTCGGTCCGCCAGGTCAACTACTCGGTGTCGAAGCGGAACACCCTCCGGGGCATCCACGGCACCAAGGTCCCGCCCGGCCAGGCGAAGTTCGTCACGTGTGTCCGGGGGAGCGCGCTCGACATCGCCGTCGACCTCCGCGTGGGCTCGCCGACGTTCGGCCACTACGACGTCACCTATCAGAGCCCGGAGTCGGGGACGGCGGTCTACCTGCCCGACGGGGTCGGCCACGCCTTCCTCGCCCTCACCGACGACACGTGCATGAGCTACCTCTGCTCGCAGGAGTACGTGCCGGGGACGATGATCGACGTCGACGCGCTCGATCCGGAGCTGGCACTGCCGTGGGACCTGACGGAACCCCCCATCCGTTCGGACAAGGACGCGGTGGCCCCCACCCTGGCCGAGGCCGCGGCCGCCGGCCTGCTGCCGACCTACGAGCAGTGCCTGCCGCGACCTTTTCTCGCTCTCTGAACGTATTCAGGTAGCGGGCCCGGTCGATGAACGCAAGAATTCGGATTTGATATCGCGCCGTGAGGCGCGGGAAATGTGTGGAGGTGGCGATGGCGGAGACCAAGCGCAAGCCGGGAACGCCCGGGGCGTTCTCCCGGTGGATGCAGAAGCGCATGAACGCCCGGATGATCCGCAAGGTGCGCGACGGCAAGGCCAAGTTCATGGGCATGGACGTCCTCATCCTGAACACGGTCGGCAGCCGCAGCGGCCAGGCGCGCGTGACGCCCGTGGCCTGGTTCGGTGACGGCAAGGACGCCTGGCTGAGCATCGCCTCGGGCGGCGGCACCCAGAACCCGGACTGGTACACCAACCTGATGGCCAACCCGGAGAAGGCGACCGTCGAGCTGCCCGGCAGCGGCCCCGTGAAGGTCACGCCCGTCAAGCTCGTGGGCGAGGAGCGCGAGGAGGCGTGGAAGCTCATCTCCACCGCGCAGCCCCGGATGATCAAGTACCAGGGCAAGTCCGAGCGGCAGTACCCGATCGTCAAGATCACCCCTCTGTAGGGTCGGCCGCACGAAAGAACGGCAGCCGGTGTCCGTGGACACCGGCTGCCGTTCGTCGTACCGCGGCCCCGCCGGCCGCTCAGAGAGCGGCGGCGGGGGTGGCTGCGGCGGTGGCCGCGGGGACGGCGGCCGCAGGGGCCGCGGCCGTGGCGTGCGCGCGGATCCGGGCCATCAACTCGGCCTGCCGCACGAGGTCCTGGTGGTGCGCCGCGCGCGCCGCCGGGTCGACGACGGCGTCGTGGAACGCCGAGAACACCCCGAGGAACTGGTCCGAGGCCGGCGCCGCGATCCGGGTCACCCGGTCCCGCTGCTCCAGGACCAGCACGGGACGGGCGTCCCGCGACGGGGTGAAGGCCCACTCCAGGGTCAGCCGCCCCTCGGTGCCCCAGAGGTCGTACGTCGACCGGTAGCTGTGCGACAGGCCGAAGGAGCAGTTCGCGGTGACGCCGGCGTCGTCGCGCAGCAGCGCCACGCCCGACACGTCCACGCCGAGCTCCGGGGCGAACTCCAGGCCGGCTCCCAGCACCGTCGGCGCCGCACCCAGGTACTCCTGGGCCGCGCGCACCGGATAACAGCCGACCTCCCACAGCGACCCGCCGCCGAGCTCCGCCTGGTACTTGATCCCGTTCGGGTCGGTCGGCGGAATGCCGAACACGCCGTTGAAGGACCGGAGTTCGCCGATGGAACCGTCGGCGAGCAGGGACCGCGCCAGGTCGTGCTGGGGGTGCCGGAGGAACGCGAAGTTCTCCATGACGAGCAGCCCGCGCTCCTCGGCGAGCGCCACGAGCTCCCGCGCCGTCTCCTCGGTGGAGACCGCCGGCTTCTCGATCAGGACGTGCTTGCCCGCCTTCAGCGCCCGGCGCGCCCATTCGGCGTGCTCGCTGTTGGGCAGCGGGATGTAGACGGCGTCGACGCCGGGCTGCTCGAGGAGCCGGTCGTACCCCGCGACGGCCTCGCAGCCGAACGGGGCCGCGACGCCCTCGGCCTTCTCCCGGGAACGGCTCGCGACCGCCACCAGCCGGAACGGTGACTTCTCGATCGCCGGGAGGGCCCGCCGCACGGCGATGTCGGCGCACCCGATGATGCCGATGCCGATGCCGGGCTTCCGATCGGATTCCTGAACGGGTGTCAGAGCTTCCATATTCACAGATCCACCTAAACGACAAGAGGAATTCGCGTGCCTGAACCGGGATGAGGTCAGCATGGAGAAGCGGGGCATTGTTCGTCAATGCCGCCGGTATTGACTCTTCCCGGCCCCGAGTGAGGTGTCTTTCGGCTGTGCGTTCTCCCGATATAAAGTGCGGGCATCCGCCAGATTGGCACCGAATAGATTGAGGAGGCGCCACGGTGAAGGGCATCATCCTGGCCGGCGGCAATGGTACGAGGCTCCACCCGATCACCCTCGGTGTATCAAAGCAAATGCTCCCGGTCTACGACAAGCCGATGATTTACTACCCGCTGTCGGCCCTGATGCTGGCCGGGATCACCGACATCGAGATCATCACCACCCCCGAGGACCAGGAGATGTTCCGCCGGCTGCTCGGCGACGGCTCCTGGCTCGGCATCAACCTGACCTACGCGGAGCAGGACAAGCCCCGGGGTCTCGCCGACGCGTTCCTCGTCTCCTGCGACCACATCGGCGACGACTCCGTCGCCCTGGTCCTCGGCGACAACATCTTCCACGGCTACGAGTTCGGCCCCATGCTCCAGCGCGCCTCGCAGGACCTGGAGGGCTGCGTCCTCTTCGGCTACCCGGTGCGCGACCCGGAGCGGTACGGCGTCGGCACGCTCGACTCCCGGGGACGGCTGATCGCCCTGGAGGAGAAGCCCGCCAAGCCGCAGACCAACCTCGCGATCACCGGGCTCTACCTCTACGACAACCAGGTCGTGGACATCGCCCGGGAGCTGAAGCCGTCGGAGCGCGGCGAGCTGGAGATCACCGACCTCAACCGCGTCTACCTGGAGCGGGGCGAGGCCACGCTGATCCCGCTGGGCCGCGGTTTCGTCTGGCTCGACACCGGAACGCACGACGCGCTGATGGAGGCGGGCGACTACGTCCAGGTCCTCGAACACCGCCAGGGCGTGCGCATCGCCTGCCTCGAGGAGATCGCCTGGCGTATGGGCTACATCGACCGCGAGACCTGTTACCGGCTCGGCAGCCGCCTCGCGAAATCGGCCTACGGCCAATACATCATGGAAATGGCCGAGGCGGGCTGAGCCCCGGAAGGGGCCCGGAATCATCTGATCCGCATTCTCACGGAAGAGGTTCGACCTCCATGAAAATACTGTTCACCGTCGGAGGCAGCCAGGCGGCCGTCTTCGGCGTCGCCCCCCTCGCCTCGGCCGCGCGGAACGCGGGGCACGAGATCCTCCTCGCCGCCGACGAGCCGCTGATGGCGGCCGCGGCCTCCGTCGGCCTCCCCGCCGTCTGCATCACCCCCGAGCGCATGCGGTACGGCCAGGAGTCCATGACGGCGACCGTCCGGCTCGACGCCCTCCTGGAGCTGGCCGGGTCCTGGACCCCGGACCTGGTCGTCGGCGGCCTCTCGCACGTGCCCCGGCTGCTCGCCGCCCGCCTCAAGGTCCCCTACGTCCGCCACATCTGGCACATCGCCCCGATGGCCCGCCGCGACCGCACCGCGGTGGCGGAACTCCAGCCGGAGCTGGAGCGCCTGGGCCTGGCCGAGCTGCCGGACCCCGACCTCTTCATCGACCTGTGCCCGCCGTCGGTCCGTCCCGAGGGCGCTCCCGCGGCCCGGTCGATGCGCTGGGTCCCCCGGGTGAGCCAGCGCCGCCTGGAGCCGTGGATGTACACCCGCCCCGAGGGCCGCCGCCGTGTGCTGATCACCGCCGGCACCCGCAACCTGATGCTCGACACCCCCGGCAGCTCGCTGCGGAAGCTGGTGGACGAGCTGACCGGCACGGGGGCCGAGGTCCTCATCGCGGCGCTGCCCGAGGCCGCCGAGAAGTACGGCTCCGAGCTCGGCGACGTGCGCATCGGCTGGCTGCCCCTCGACGTCGTCGCCCCCACCTGCGACCTGGCGGTCCACCACGGCGGGGCGACCACCGCGATGACGCTGGTCAACGCGGGCGTACCGCAGGTGATCATCCCCGACAACGGGTACGGCAAGGCCGTCGCCGAGTCGGTCGCCGGCTTCGGCGCCGCGCTGATGGTCGACAAGCACCGCCTGGCCGGCCGCGACGCCGACGAGGTGATCGTCGAGGCGTGCCGGACGATCCTGTCGGACCCCGGGTACGCCGAGCGGACCCGGCTGCTCGCCGCGGAGTCCTTCTCGCTGCCGACCCCCGCCGAGGTCCTGCTCGAACTCGAGGCCCTCGTCGCCGTCTGACCACGCGGAAGGGCCGGCCGGTCATCAGACCCGCCGGCCCGAACGCGGTGTCTTATTAAAAAATACCAGCCCCCGAGGCCGCGGGT
>NZ_JBHWAQ010000056.1:0-31502 GCF_042743475.1 Streptomyces sp. NPDC059534 | reverse complement strand
CGGCAGCCTCCTATGGGGCTGCCGCGCCCGGCCCGGACCGACACCGGGTACGGGTGCCCGGCTGTGCTGTCGGAACAGTTGATGTGCGGATGGAAGCGGTTGTGTGATGAGTGAGCAGCAGGCCGGCAACGGCACCGCGAAGGGTGCGAAGCCGGGCCCGGCGAAGGCCGGGAAGGAAGCGGCTGAGGCGTCGGTGGACACCGGTGAAAGGGCGGGCCGGAGCCGGTCCCGGGGCGCAGGCGAGCCGGAGGGTGCGGGCCGGCCGGTGCGGGTGGGCTGGGGCCGGTATCTGGTCGCGCCCCGGCCGCTTGCGCTGCTGGCGGGCGGAGTGCCGCCGGTCGATGCCTCGGCGCTGTTCATGCTGCTGGAGGAGGACCCGGAGGTGGAGCCGGTCGCGCAGGTGCGTCCGGCGCGTTCCCGTGGGCTGGGGGCGATCGCGGAACCTTATCCGGCGTGTCCGCCGGTCGCGGTGGTGATGATGCCCGGGGAACGCGCCCGCGCGCTGGCCGCGAACCCGCAGGTCGTCGTGGAACTCGACCAGCCCCTCACCTACACCCCCGTGCCCGCCGGCGTGGCGGGCGTGGCTGATCCGGCCCTGGCGGTCGCCCTGGCAGAGCCCGCGCGCGTGATGGTGCGGGTCAAGGGCAGCGACGGGCATCTTCTCGAGGGGGCACACGTGTGGGCGACCGGTTGCGGCTCGGTGGCACACGCGGTCACCCGCGGTGAGGGCCGGGCCGTGCTGGAGCTGCCCGCGGACACCCCCGCCACGATCCGGTCCCTGTACGTACGCCCCGCGGGCGGGTACTGGCCGATCCGGATCGAGAACCCCCACCTGGCCGCCGAGGGGGAGACCGTCATCGAGGCCACCTCCCTCGCCCAGACGTTCGACGGATTCCCGGACCGGCCGCTCACCGGCTGGGGACAGCAGGCCATGCGGCTACACCAGATCCCGCCCACCTACCGCGGCCACGGCATCAAGATCGCCCTGATTGACTCCGGCACCGACATCACCCACCCCGACCTCAAAGACACGGTGACCGCCGGCCATGACTTCACCGGCGCCAACGGCGAGTGGCGGACGGATTCCACCGGGCACGGCACCTGGTGCGCCGGTGTAATCGTGGCGGCGGACAACCACAGCGGTATCACCGGGATCGCTGCGGAGGCCGAGCTGCACGCGCTGAAGCTGTTCCCCGGCGGGCGGGTCAGCGATCTCCTGCAGGCCCTCGACTACTGCGTCGCCCATGACATCGACATCGCCCAGATCAGCCTCGCCTACGGCGTTCCGTCCCAGCTGGTGGCGTGGAAGCTCATGGACGCGCACGCCGCCGGTATCACTGTCATCGCCCCGGCCGGCGACACCGCGGGACCAGTCGCCCACCCCGCCGCCCTGCCCGGTGTCCTCAGCGTCGGGGCGATCGCCCACACCGGCGCCTACCCCGCCGGAAGCCCCCTCGAGGCCACCCGCCCGCCATGGCCCGGCTTCTACCCCGCCCCCTTCACCCCCACAGGCCCCGGTGTCGACTTGGTCGCCCCCGGCACAGCCGTCATCACCACCGCCCTCGGCGACGGCTACACACCGGTAGACGGCACCGCGATCGCCGCCGCCCACGTCACCGGACTGGCCGCCCTCCTCCTCGCCCACCACGACCACCTGCGCACCCAGAACATCCCCAAGACCCCGGCCCGCGCCGACCGCCTCCTCGCCCTCCTGCGCAGCGCCTGCCGGCCCGTGCCCGGCACCGACCCCCTGCGCCTGGGCACGGGAATCGCCGACGCCCCCACCGCCCTGGGCGCCCCCGAACTCTGGCAGCAGGACCACGGAGCCCACCCGCTGTACGCCACTGCCGGCCAGCCCTACCCGCCCCTGACCCCATAGACGGGGAAACCCCATGACTCCGTTCCCGGCGCACCCCACTACAGCCGCAGCGCCGGGAACGGACCCCGTGCCAGCCAATCACGGCCAGCGACCCCCAACACTCTCGGAACACGCGGGCTGCCCCCGCACTCCGTCCCCGGCACCAGTGGCGAGCGCGCGCCAGGGACTCGGCCCCGGTCCCGGGGGCCCGTCAGCCGAACAGGTCCCGCACCCGGATCGTGCGGACACGCCGCCACCGTCCCCGGCGCGACGGCAGCCGTCCGCCCAGAGCGGCGACCGTCGTCGGGCGCGGCGGCTGCCAGTCAGCGCGCACCACCGCCCAGAAGTCCCGCCACGCATCCGACTCAGTCCGGCCACGCCCCACCACGCCCGCGCCCGGGCAGGAAACGACATAGCCGTCGGGAGTCAGTTCAACCGACACCGCCCGGTGATCAATCACGGTCCACCACCACCGATTCCACCCGGGGGAACAGGAAGTGCCGATGCTCGGCAGGCGTGGTCGAGTGTGCCGCCTATCAATCTCTCGGTTCCGGGGCGGTGCGCCGTGCGGAAGCATCGACGGTGCAGCCGGGGCCGGGGAAGACTTCGCTTTCGTGTCCGTCGTCGTGGCGCACCCGGTAGGGCGGCTCACCGCCCGGCCCGAGCACTTCCACCACTTCCACACGGTGCTCGGCGGAGCCGACCTTGCGGCCGGGGAAGCGCAGCACATCGCCCACATTCGCCTGCATCCCGGCATCCCTTTCCGTTGGTCCCGGCCAGACGGCCGGGACACGCCTGGTGGCATCAAGTGTGTGTCCGCCGTCACAAACCCGCACCCAGGAACGGGAACAAGCCTGTAATACAGGCGAAAGGTCGTTTCAGGAACACCGGCGGCTGCCCGCCGTCAACCCTGGTGGCCGCGGGCCGCTCGCGCGCGTGCCCCGGGCGGTGCCGTACGAGGTCAGGGGCGGCGGGTGTAGGTGTGGAGCTGGTCGACCACGGTGAATCCTGCGGCCTGGTGGAGGTGAAGGGCGGCCTCCTGGTCGGGCCGGTCGTCGGGGGCTTCCAGGCAGGTGGTGACATGGTTGATGCCGCGGTCTGCGAGGTTGACCAGGCACTTCCCCAGCGGGGCGTGCCTCAGGTGCCGGCACTCCGGGGCCAGGGTGAGCCATTCCAGGACGACGGCGCCGTCCACCGGGGCGCTGACGCGGGCTTCGCCGATGCGGGTGCCGTCCCGCTCGCGCAGGTACAGCTGCCAGCCCCCATCGGGGTGCTGTACGAGGTCGGCGATCCCGTACAGGCGGGGGCTGAGCGTGTCCAGGCGGTGGTGGAGGTAGCGCGCGTGGTCGGTGGCGGAGAATCCGCACGCCTCCAGTGCCCGGCAGGTTCCCGGACGGTTGCGTACCGGCAGCCCTGTGGGCGCCAGTACCGTCGGCTCGGAATAGGCGTGCACACTCCGCCGCCCCAGCCGGGCCAGCGTGTGCGTGATCAGCATCTCGGCGAGATGCTGCTCGTCCTCCACGCAGTGCAGCCACCGCAGCATCCCGGTGTCGTCCCCCGCGTGCACAGCGTAGGACACCACGCCCAGGACCGTGCCGTCTGCCGAGACCAGCACCTCGCAGCCCCCCGCCTCAGGCCCCGCGCCTGCGTACAGAACCTGCTCGAGCACGGCCGGGGCAACGGCCGGTCGGCCCGGCAGCAGGTCCGCATGAACCAGCTCCAAGACCGCCGCCCGGTCCCCACCACTGAACCGACGCACCCACGCACCCGTACCGACCGACGCGACCGTCACCTGTCCATCCTCTCCCGACGTCCCTGCGCCACAGCTTCCCCCGCCCACCCCGAAACGGGACGGCACGCCACACCACGAACCTGCCTGCTCCGGTTCTCTTCGACCCGGCGTATTGGTCCTGGTGTCCTAGCTCAGACACCGGCCGCAAAGTGGCGATCAGGGCTTCGTGACGGTGGTTTTCTTGGGCTGGCGGGGCACGGTCTTGGTCTTGTCGAGGTGGCCGTACACCGTGGAGCGGGGCACGCCGAACATGTCGGCGATCTGCTGGACGGTCTTCTCCCGCTCGTCGTAGAGCCGTTGGGCGAGCGCGGCCTGATCCGCAGTGAGCCTGGGCCGGCGCCCGCCGACCCTGCCCCGGGCCCGGGCGGAGGCGAGCCCGTCGTTGGTGTTCGCCACGATCAGTTCGCGCTGGAGCTCGGCGAGCACGGACAGCATCCCGAACATCGCCCTGCCCTCCATCGTGGAGGTGTCGATGCCCTGCTCGATGATGTGCAGCCCGATGCCGCGCTCGCGCAGCTCGGCGCCGAGGGTCACCAGATGCAGCACCGAGCGGGAGAGCCGGTCGAGCCGGGTAACCTTCAGCGTGTCGCCTTCACGCAGCAACTGGAGGACGAGATCGAGCTTCGGCCGGGATGCCTTCGCGCCGCTCGCTGTGTCGATGTGGATGTTGCCGCGATCCACGCCGACTCGGAGCAGGGCGTCGATCTGATGATCAGGGTTTTGGTCGGCGGTCGAGACCCGCGCATAGCCGATGAGCATGTGCCGGAATCTATCGGACAGACCGTTCACCGACGTTGATTTCCAGCGCGAGTTGTCGACACTGCCGACCTGCGGGTTCGTGATCACGGACGTGAGTGTCGGTAGACGGTCGTTTGTCGACACCAACCGGCATGGATGCAACGAGACTGGTCAGAGCGATTCGTACGGGAACCCGACAGTCCCGGATCATGTCCCGATGCACATGGACACTGCTCTCCTCACCACAGGGATCACGGTCGTCAGCACCGTGGTCCTCCTGTTCCTCGGCTCATGGGAGACCGAGCGCCGCAACCGCCGCACGGAGGCCCGGAAGGATGCCGCTGCGGACCGTGCGGTCCTTGAGTCTCAGGCAGATGAGCTGGTTGAAGCCGTGCTTGCGCTCCAGATAGCCGGGGACACCCACGATCACATCTGGGCAAGCTGGGCGGCGCGCGGAAGGCTAGCCCTCCGGGCTCTCGCGAACGGGTCCGCTGCCTTCGGACGGGCGGGAGGGGACCGGGCGGGTGCGCCGGCGCTCTTGATTGCCGTTGGAGAGGCGTCCCGGGTTATCCACGACTGGGACCAAGAGAGCCAAGTCTCGGTCGCAGGGCTTGCGGCGCCTCTAGCCCGGCTGGGGGCGGCGGTTACGCCGCTCCTCCGGCGGGAGGACCTGGGCCCTGCGGCCGCCCAGGTCTACGAGGCGGCGGTGGAGCACTACGGCGACGACAACCGAACCGCGACGGCCCTGAGCGCCTTCCACGAAGCCCTGCGCTCCGCCCTTGAGCCTCCTGCACCCACGCGCCGCAGACGACGGTTCCTGCGTCGCCGCGCGGACCGGGAGGCGCTGCCGCGAGGCTGACCGGCGGTGACTCAAACGCACTGTGCCCCGCATCGGTGGATGCGGGGCACGAGGAAGTCGCGCCAACGACCAGTCGGCTCGGCTCACCCGGCTTCACGGTAGAGGCTGTGCGGCATCGTGCGTCCGGAGCCGGGGGTGAATGCCCGGGATGAGGTACAGGCGGACGCCGATGGTGACGAATTCGTTGACGAGGTGGTGTCGAGGGCCACCTGTGATGGCTGGTCAGAGGGCCTGCGAGACTTCGGCGGTGAGCACCATGCGCCGCCCTCTTGGGCAAGGACCTGCCGCCATTGACGACGACCAGGCGGTGCGTACCGTCCGTGGCCGTACGGCTGTCGAGCGGGCTGCCGAGGAGGCGGCCCGCTCTACTGGTTCGCGTACGTCAACCGTGCCAGCGCCGGCGGCCGCAGCCGGGCGCCGGGCGCTGGGGGCCGGCCCCCGGAAACTCACCCTCGCCTGATCACCGCCCTGCCCTGGGGCCCCGGTGCTGCTGCTGTTGCTGGTGCTGGGCGACAGCCGGGGCGGCGGCTGCGGCAGGCGCCTGCCGGCGTTGCTGTGCGGCGACCTGGCGGGCGTGGAAGCCGCGGGCGGCGTGCTCGGCCTTGTGGAAGTCGGGGTACTGCTCGGCGAGGAGCTGCCGCCGCTGCTGCTCGGCACCCGCGAGGGCGGCGTGCGCGCGCCAGTCGGCGGCCTCCTTCGTGGCGGCCTGGACCGCGCCGTGGAGCCGACCGAGCTCCCGCTCGTCCCGCGAGTCCATGGCCTGAGCCCGCTCCGGCAGCAGCTGTCGCATCTCGGCGAGCTTCTGGGCCAGGCCGTCCAGGGCCGGCGCGGGCCCCGTGGCGCCGACCTCCTGGGCGTACGGGCTGGCCTTGACTGTCTCCCACGCGGCGAGGCGGGCGTCGTCGGCGGCCCGGCGGGCCCGCATCGCCTCGTCGTCGCCGCCGATGGCCTCCCCGAGGTAGCGATCGCGCAGCTGCTTGACCTCCTTCTTGCTGCTGCCCGCCAGGCGCAGGGAGAGCCAGGACGCCTCACGCTGCTTGTCGAGGTGCGAGAGGATCCCGCGGGCGTTCGTGGCCTGGCCCTCGGCCCGGTGGACGTTGTCGGCCTCCTGGAGGGCGGTACCGAGCTGCGCGGCGGCGGTGTCTAGAACGGCGCCGGCCTCGGTGGCCCAGCGGGTGCCGCGGCTCGCTCCGGCGGCCCGCTCCTGCTCCATCCGTTCGACCAGGGCGAGGTGTGCCTCGTGGGCCTCGGCAGCCGTCTTCTCGTGCCTGACGGCCTCCTTAAGGAAGCCGCCGATGTTCGAGGTGAGCTCGGCATCTGTCCGGCGCCCGTAGGGACGGGTCTTCCAGTCCGGGACCCCGACGTCCTGGAGCTCGCCGACCGGCGCGTGCCCCTTTTGGGTGGCGTTGGTGAGGGCGGCCTCCTCCTCGGCCCGACGGCGCAGGGTGTTCTCGGCCGACGTTGATGGGGACTTCATCCGGGCCGCGCGTGCGGACACGGCCCGCCGGGCTTGTTGGAGGGCTGCCTCGGCCTTCTCGCGGGCCTCGGCGCGCTCGACCTCGATCTGCCGGGGGACGGTGGCGGGCTCCGGGGCCGGGCGGAGCGCGTCGGAGATCATGCCGTCCTCGGTGGACTGGCCGAGGTAGCGGGCGAACGCGCTGATCGCGCGGTGCAGCTGCTCCGTCTCCGTGCGGGCCTTGCCCAGCAGCTTCTGGGTCCGCTCGTCCTCGATCACGTCCAGCGGGAGCCAGATGTGGTTGGCCTTCCTCGCGCGGGTGATGCCCGGGTAGGCGGCGAACGCGTTCGCCCCGTGCCCGTACAACAGGCTCGTGTCGCAGGTCAGTCCCTGGGAGGCGGCGACGGTCATGGCGTAGCCGAGGGAGAGGGCGCCGGCGCCGATGTCGTCCGGCTTCATCCACGCCGACTCCGTCTTCACCGTGCCGTCTGGGTTCGACTCCTTCGTCCGCCAGGTGATCTCCACGTGGCGGTCTTCGCGGATCGCGGTGACGACGGCGCGGTAGCCGTTGAGGACGTCGGGGCCTTCGCCGCGGCGGGAGCGGTAGTCGTTGACGCGGACACGGACGACGTCGCCCTCGGCGAGGGTCAGCTCGCCCCCGCCCGGCAGCGCGTACGTGTGCTCGGTGCCGAGTTCGCCGGCGGCCCGCCGGATCTGCTGGGCGCCGAGGTTGAGGGCGTCGACGTCGATGTTGCGGGCGGCTAGGACGACCAGGTTCTGCAGGAGGTCCTGCTCGTTGGGCCACGCGGTCCGCAGCTCGTCCCACGTCATGAGCATCTCGGAGCGGGCCTCGTCGGCCGTGGCGACGGCGTGCACGCGGTCGCCGGCGGCGAGGAGTTCGAGGGCGTGCTGGTGGTCGCCGGTCCGCCACACCTCCAGCGCGGCCCGTTCGGCCTCGTGCTCCTGGCGGCGGTTCTCGGTGAGGACCTCGCCGTCGACCAGGCGGTGGACCTCGCGGAACCAGCCGCCCACGCCGACGGCCTGGAGCTGCTTGGGGTCGCCGATCGCCACCACCTTCGTGCCCGTGCGGGCGGCCTCGGTGAGGAGCCTGGCGGCGGACCGGTCATCCGTCATCACCGCCTCGTCGAGCACCAGGACGTCGATGCCGGTCAGGCCCCGGCCGCCCTCGATCTGCTGGAGCCACGAGGCGACCGTGCGCGACGGGATCGCGGAGGCGTCCTGGAGGCCCTTGGCGCCGACCGCCGAGAGGCAGGCGCCGGCGTAGGTGGTTCCGGTGGCGTCCCACGCGATCCGGCAGGCGTCCATCAGCGTCGACTTGCCCGCGCCGGCCACGCCGATGACCGCCTCGATCCCGTGCCCGGCGGTCAGCAGCCGCTCGACCACCTGGCGTTGCTCGGCGGACAGCTCGAACCCGGCCGCCACCGAGAACACCGAGATCGCGGCCTCGGCCTGCGCGGTGGTGAGGCGGGAGGAGCCGTCGCCGAAGCGGGCGAGGGCCTGCTCGCGGACGGTCTCCTCGGCGGCCAGGACGTCGGCGGTGGTGTACCGGTCGGTGCTGCTCATGACGGTGGAGCCGATGTGCGGCAGCGCCACCGCGTACCCCTCGACACGCAGCACGTCATCGGCGAGGCGTTCCAGGGCGGCCGGCTCCGCCCCGATCCCGTACGGCAGGGCGTTGGCGACGGCGACCAGGAGCTCGGCGCGCGTGAACATCTTCTGGTTCGCGGTCACCCCGGTCTCCGGATCGAACACGATCGCCGCGAGGTCGGCGGGCGGCGGAATCCGCGGACCACGACCGGGTCCGGCGAGGCCGGCGCCACCGCCGTCCGGGCCCGGTCCGCCGGGGGCCGCGGCGGCGACCATCGCGTCCACGTCGACGCCAGCGGCCTCGGCGCGCTCGCGCCAGGAGGTCCGCATCCCGGCCGGGTCGGCGGCGTGCTTGGCCCGGCGGGTCAGCGCGCCCAGGCGCTGCTGGTCCTCCCGGGTGGCGTCCTCGCCGAGCTCCTCGGTGACCTTCGCCGAGCGGCGGGAGAAGACGTCGCGCACCGGCTCGGGGACGCCGTCGACCTCCCACGCGCCGGTGGCGGCGGACTGGGTGCGGCGCACGCCGAACCGCTCGTACGTCAACGCCCGGACCCGGGCTTTGAAGTAGGCGTCGGCCGCGCTGGCGTGGCGGTAGAGGTCGGCGCCGGAGTTGGCGATCGAGCGCCACTTGCCGTCCGTGCAGCGCGCCATGTTGGCGATGACGACGTGCAGGTGCAGGTGCGGGTCGCCGGGGGCGCCGTCGCCCATCGGGCGGGCGGAGCGGTGCTCGACCGACCAGCCGACCAGTCCCCCGGTCGCCAGCCGGACCGGCTTGCCGTCCTGGCTGCCGACCCCGTAGCCGATCCACCTCTCCAGCTGCCGGAACGTCTCCACCTTCGCCTGGTGCACCAGGCGCCGGTACTCGGCGTCGTCCAGCTCGCTCATCAGCCCGGCGAGGACGCTGTCGGACTTGGGCAGGTCCAGGACCAGGTCCCACCCGCGTACGCGGGAGTCGGTCCGCAGGTCCTTGTTCTCCCACGCGGTGGTCAGTTCGGTCTCGGTGTAGACGTCGGAGAGGTCGAGGCCAGCGGCGCGGGCCAGCTTGTGGAGCGTGCCGACGTGGAGGCGGTGGGCCTCGCCCTTCCGGTTCACCATCCGCTGCTGCTGGGCCAGCTTCTTCTGCTGGTACGGCTTGCCGTCGAGCAGGGCCTCGGGCTCCACCCCTGCCTCGGCCGCGGCGGCCTCGATCGCCTTCACCAGCGGGGCCACCGTGAGCGTCGCCGACTCATGCGCGCGGACCGACGTGGCCGACCCCGCGAGGCGGGCCCCGGTCTTTGGGTGGCAGCCCTTCATCAGACGGCGGGCCGCCTCCTCGCCCTCGTGATCGAGGACCTGGCCCTCGGCGAGACCGACCGCGTCCAGCCCCGAGCCCATCCAGACGAGCACCCCGTCTGATTGCAGACGGTAACCGACAGTGGGATCCGATGAGTCGAGGTCGACGGTCTGCTCGGCCTCGACCACGGCCCCGGCGCTCTCCACCACGCCGCACCCGGCGTGCCTGCGCAGCCGGTAGTCGACCTGCTCGTCCGCCCCGATCTCCGTCACCCACGCCACCGGCGCCCCCGATCTCCCCACGCGCCTTGTGCGCTTGTGCAGTTGCTGTTCTCCGGCCGAGGCCGGGGTTACCCGTGAGGGTAACCCCCTTTGTACATCCCCTGTCTTTGATCTTGAACAGGCAGCCGAACTGTCCACGGTACCGACGGAATCCGGAACCGGCGAAGAACGGACCGTCAGCAGCCACCAGGGCCGTTCCCCTCGGGAAACGGCGCCGCGGTTCTCTCGGGGAACGGCGCCCGTGTTCCCCGAGAGAACCGCGGCGCGGGCCAACCGGAACTCCCGTGGTTCCGGTTGGCCGGCCACCTGACGGGTGATCACTGTTCGTGGTCTTGGGCCCCGGCCACAGAAGGTGTGCCCAAACGATGCCGACAGCCAAAGGCCGGCGCACGGGAGCTACTCCGCACCCCCACCCGCCCCGGCCACCGTGCTCGCTCTGACCCTCGGCGGGGCCGTCCGCGACCTCGCTCCTCGGCGGGAGCGGCCACGTACCCCCGGACACGAAGAGACCCCCGGCACTTACCCTGCCGGGGGTCTCTCCACGGGTGCGGCCTGGCTCAACGCTCGCCGCGGTTCTCCGCGTGGCTGCGCATGCCGGGTTCGGTCCTGGGGGCGTTGGTGTACCAGGCGAACGGGCGGGTGACGTCGGCCTCGGCGTAGACGCGGGTCGCCGCGCCGGCGACGCTGCCGGGTTCGACCCGGGCGCCCTCCAGGGAGGCCAGGAGTCGGGCGCCGTGCCACTCACAGCCGGTGGCGGCGCTGCCATTGGCGTCCACCACGGTGACCGCGTCGTGGGGGCCGACGCAGGGCGTGGGGTCTTCGGGGTGGGCGGCGATACAGCGGTCCATGGTCATGCTTCCTTCATACGGGGCAGGGCCTCCTGCTCGCAGGCTCTGCCTTCATCTTGGTCAGTGGGTCGGACAGGCGGGGCCGGATCGTGAGGAGCGGGCGGGTGCGGGTCAGCTGTCATGTCGCATGAGTGATACGGGTCGTACTCGTGCGCTGGGTGTGAGGTCTCGTACGGGTGCGATAGCTGGAGTGGGCCCGGGGCCGGCGCGCGGCTTGCGGAGGGGGGTGGTTAAAGGACGGGCGCGTCCGCGCCCGGCACCTTCGGCTCTCCGCTGGTGAGGCCGCGCGTTCACCGTCGCCGCCGACTCGGCCGCTGGACGGCCTCCCCGACGGCGCCGGGCGCGGCCTCACCTCTCCTGCCGCACCTCACCCGCACCCGGTCTGTGGTTCCTGCCGGTCGAGCGGTGCGGGCGGTCTCCGGCTACTCGGCCACCCAAAAGGGAGCGGTGGCAGCGGGGCGGGGCCGCCGTTGCCGGGCTGCGGCGACTCTGCCCATCAGTCACTTCTCGACGTTCCGGATCTCGTGGGCGTGGACGAGGACAGGGGCGATCCAGATGCTGATGCGGTCGACCGTCCACCGGCCCTGGGTGAGTGGGCCCGGGGGGACCTCGTCGAGGACCCGGCCGGTCTTGCCGACGGCCCTCGGGTCGTCCTCGCACGCGATGATCTCGACGATGTCACCGGCGTTGAACATGGTTTCTCCTGTTCAGCGATCGTTCTTGATGTTCGCGTTGGAGTAGGTGGGGCGGGGCCGCCGCGGCCGGGCTACCGCGGCGGCCCCACCCCGTCGGTCAGCTCCAGTGCCAGCTCTGGCCGGCGGCGGCGGCGCGGGCGGCGGCGTCGGCGAAGAGGCGGGCGTCGGATCCCCAGTCGCTCGGCATCAGCCGGTGGTCGGCCGCCCGGTACAGGACGGCGGCGATCTTCCGGGCCTCGGCCGGCGGGACGTGCTCCTCGTCGCGGAACGTGCCGTCGAAGAGGCCGGCGACGACGTCCCAGTCACGGGAGGTCAGGACGTGGGCGAGGTGCTTGCCGAGGTTGGCGATGGACAGGGCGGAGCGGCGTTCCTCGCCCCACTGGTTGGAGCCGTGGCTGACGGTGATGCCCATATCGGTCCCTTTCAGTTGGCGAGGTCGAGGGCGAGGCGGATGTGGCTCTCGGCGCGGGCGAGGTGGAGGTCCCGGTCGGTGCCGCGGCTGGCGAGGGCGTCGGTGAGGCGGTCGGCGGCGGCGTCGAGGTCGGCGGCCGCCTCCTGGAGCTCCTCCAGGACGGAGCCGTTCAGGGAGCCGGCGGCGTCCTGGACCAGAGCGATGAGGCCGCGCTCGGTGGTGACGGTCGACGGGTCACGGGAGGCGCCGATGAGGTCGGCGATCCGGGCGGCGTACTCGGTGGTGAGCTGGGTGAAGGTGGTCATCGGGTCACTCCCGTCAGTGCGGTCCAGAGCCGGTTGTCTCGGCCCCACTGCATGTCGATGACGTGGATCTCTGCGCCGTGCTGCTTCAGCTCGCGCAGCGCCTGCCGTCCGATTCCGCGCCACGTGCGGGTGGTCTCGTCGCGGCGGAGGTGGAATCCGCCGATGAAGGTGAAGGGGCGGCCGTCGTCCTCCGTGATCACGGTGGCCTGCCTGGGCCAGCCTCGGAGCACGGTGAATCCCTGCTGCTGGAGGTCGAGCAGGCGCCCGAGGAGCGGGCTGCGGTCGTGGACGGTGCCGCTGACGCAGGCGCGCTGCCTGCCGTACTGGTCGACCGTGCCGGGCTGGCTGTGGGTGGTGACGAACCCGGCCCGGTTCAGCGTGGCCAGGGTGGGGATGAGGTGGCGGGCGCCGTTCTCCTCCTCCTGGCCGAAGGGGCCGTCGTAGCCGGGCCAGGAGTCGATCCGGCCCTCCAGCCACAGGGCCATGGTCTGGCCGAGGTCGGAGATGGTGCGGGTGCCTCGCCAGTGGTTCGTCATCGCTCAGCCCTCCTGCGGGATGTGCCGGTGGTGGGTGACGTAGTGGTCCAGGGCGGTGAGGTCGGCGGTGAGCCGGGCGACGGCCTGGGCGACGTCGGCGGCGGGGCCGTGGACACGGACGTTGATGCAGCTCTGGCCGGCGCTGGCCCGGTCGTCGATCTCGCGGCGGTGGCCGCAAAGGTCGAGCGACGGGTTCGTGCAGTCGACGACGACCGTGTCCGCGGGGGAGCCGGCGGAGGGGGTGTCGTGGGTGGTGATCCGGATCTGAGCAGCGCTCATGCGGCGGCCTCGCTCTCGTCGGTGAGGGTCCAGGTCCACATCTCGCCGTCGGCGGCCGCGCGGGCGGCGGCCTCGGCCAGGAGCCGGGCGGCGGCCGCGACCTTCGGCTTGGTGAAGCGGTGGCGGGCCACCTTCATGAGCGCGTCGCCGAGGGCCGTGGCCTGGTCGGGGGTGAACTCGCCGCCCTCGGTGGCCGCGTGCTTCAGGAGCCCGACGATCGGTCCGCTCTCGTCGTACGGGAGGACGCCGGCGACGTAGTCGGCGAGGCCGGTGACAAAGGGGAGCGGGTGGCGGTCCTGGCCGAAGAAGTCCGCGCCATGGCTGGTGAGGATGTGGTGGGCCATGTCAGCTCTCCTGGCGGGCGTTGTTGGCGGCGGTGCGGATCAGGTGGAGGACCTCGCCCTGGGTGCGGCCGGGGGTGTCGTTCCAGGAGTGGTAGGGCTGGGTGATGCCGCGGGCGGCGAGGACCGTCTGGAGGCGGGTGCCGGCGGCGCGGGCGGTGGCCTCGTCGCCGTACCCGAGGCGGAACAGGACGGCCTGGGCGCCGAGGATGCAGCGCCGGCCGGACACCGAGCGCAGCCCGCTGCGCTTCCAGCCGTAGCGCTCGATGACCAGGGCGGTGAGCTCCAGGTGCTCGGCGACGCCGATCTGCCGTCCGGCGCCGTGGCGGTGGCGCAGGAGCGGGAAGTTCAGTACCCAGTCCGGGAGGATCCGCAGCGCGCGGGCCGGAGCGGTGAACGCGGGCGCCGCCGCGGCCGCCGTGGGGGTGCCGAGGGCCTCGGCGACGAGCTCGGCGGTGGTCTTGGTGACGAGCGGGTGCGCGGTGGTGCGGGTCCGGGCGGCGAGGTACCGCTCGATCTCGGCGACCAGGGCCGCCGCGTCGTCCGCCAGGCCGGGGCCGGGCGGAGTTGCCGTGAGGGTGGTGGTCGTGGTCATCTCGGGGTTCCTCCTGCGTGCTTCGCGGTGCGCGGGTGGGGAGGGGCGCTCCCGGTGCTGTCCAGGCGGGTGGGAGCGCCCCGTTCACGTGCTCAGGGGGTCAGCGGTCGGAGTGCAGGACCTCGGTGCCGCCGCAGTTGCCGCACTTCTCGTCGCACAGCTCCAGGTGGCGGCCGATCAAGGCGTCGGAGACAGCGGCCGCGGCCTTCGCGCCCTTGGCGCCGGCGACGCGGACGCCGGTGTTGTGGAGGGCGATCCCGAGGCGGTCACCGATGCTCGGCTTGCTCATGGCGGGGTCCTTCCTGGGCCGGGTCTGTCCCGGCTCCCCGCCCGCCCCGGGCCGTGGAGGCCGGGGGCGGACAGGCAGCCGTCAGACTCAGCGGCGGGCGAGGCGCCGGTAGCGGGCGGCGAGGTCCTCGGCGGCCTGTTCGGCGTGGATCTCGGTGACGCGCATCGCTGCCTGGTGGGCGGCGTCGGTGTAGGCGTCCATCGGCTCCGGGGCCGCGCGGTTCGACATGCCGTGCGGCTTGACCGTGTAGATGTCGCGCTCCCTGCACAGCAGACCGGTGAGGCTGTCCTTTCCGCCCGTGATCGTGTTCTCGACCTTGAAGCCGAGGTTGGGCCAGAAGTCCTTCTCGTCCGTGACGACGTACTCGCTGTAGGACCTCGCCGCGCTTCCGGCGGGCGCGGAGTGCTCGTGGACGACGTAGATCAGGTCGCCGGGGCGGATGTCGCGCAGGAGGTCCTTCTTGCCACCACGGGTGGCGGAGTAGTGGGCCTTGAGCGTCATGGCGGTGGTCCTTCCGATCGGTGTGGTGCCGGATGGGGGTGGGGCGCCCCGGGTGCTGTCCAGGCGGGCGGAGCGCCCCGGTTCGCGCAGAGGTCAGGAGTTGCGCAGCGTCTTGGCCTTGGCAGCGATCTCGGCGTCGGTGATGCCGGCCTCGCGGGCGCCGTTCATGTAGATCGCGAAGGCGGCGAGGTTGTCCTCGGTGGGCTTGTCGATGCCCTCCATCCGGGCGGTGGCGAGCGCGGCGAGGTGGAGCCGGTACTGCTTCTCGTCGGGGCTGAGCGCGGTCATGGGGATTCCTCCTGGTGTCGGGTTTGTGGCGGTGTGCGGGGTGGTCGAGGGGGTGGTAACCCCCTGGTCAGTGCCGGTTTTGGGCCGGTTTGCCGCCCGGTCGTGGAGGCGACCGGGGTGGTCTGCCGACCGGTTCGGGGTCCTCGACGACCGGGGGGCATTCCGGGGTATTCCGGGCGCCGACCGGGGGTCGACCACCCTCATGACCGGGTGGTTTGGCCCTATTTGCCGGTGCGGGCGTCGGCGATCTGCTCGCGGAGGTAGCCGTTGGGGTTGGCCATGCCGTCTATGCGGCCGAGCTTGCGGGTGGTGCCGGCCCCGGCGTCGCGCAGCCGGGCCTGGAGCTGAGCGCCGGTCAGCTCGCCGTACTGGTCGGGGCGGTGGGCGGCGAGGAGTTCCACCAGGCGCTCGGTGCGGGCCCGGTCGACACCGGCGGTGTCGAGGACGGCGAGGCAGTCGGTGAGCAGGCCGGTGACGGCGGCCTCCGCCGCGTCCTTCGCCCCGTACGCCACCGCGTCGCCGGTGAGGGTGCCGGCCTCCTCGCGGAGCTGGCGGCCGCGCAGGCAGATCTCCTTGAACTCCGGGAGGTCGATGACGTCGGCCTTGACGGTGATGTGGCCTTCCTCGCCGCCCTGGTCCAGGACGGTGACGCCCTTGGAGTCCTCCGTCAGCAGGTGCGGGGCGGCGCCGTTGGCGACGGCGTCGTCGCCGAGGACCATCTTGGCGCTGCGGTCGCCCTTGACCCGGTAGCTGGCCCGCTTCGCGCAGACCTCACGGAGCTTGGTCGGCACGGAGTCGGCGTCCGGGCGCTGGGTGATGAACACGCCCATGCCGCCGACGAAGCGGGTCACCCGCACGTACCGGGCGAACCCTTCGACCATGAGGTCCCGGCCGGAGCGGGTCTTGACCCGGCCGCCCTCGCCGGCGTCGTCCTCGATGGCGACCTGGACGAGCGCGGCGCCGTCCAGGAGCTCCTGGAGTTCGTCGACGACCAGGAGGACCGGGCCCATGCCCTTCGCCGCGAGCTCGGGGGTGATCTTCCCCTCGGGGGCGGCCTCGGGGTCGGTCTCGTAGAGGCGGTCCAGCTCGGTGCCCCGGTCCTGCATCTCGCCGATCGTGCTGTTCACGACGCCGAGGACCTCCCGGATGATCTCCGGGGTGGCGCCCGCGATCCAGCGGTGGGCGACGTGCTTGAGCGGGGACCAGTCCGGGCCGGTCTTGCCGGTGATGACGATGATCCGAACCGTCGGGTCGAGCGCGGCCGCGGCCGCGACCAGGCGGGCGAAGTAGCTCTTGCCGTAGCCCATCAGGCCGCCGATCAGCAGCGAGGACCACAGCAGGTGCATGGTGTGCCGGTCGCCTCGGGCGTCGGTGCCCATCGGGATGCCCTGCTCCCAGAAGTTCCAGATCTGCGCCTCGATCAGCGCGGAGGGGACCTTGCCGGTGCCGTACGGGTTGTCGGCGTTGGCCACCCAAAGGACGAACCGGCCGTCGTGGCCCTCGGTACTTGTGTCGGGCGAGATCTGGATACGGGACTTCTTGATCCGCAGGGCGGAGGCCAGCTCCTCGACCTTCGCCACCGCGGCCGATGCCTTGATGCCCCGGGGGAGTTCGACGGTCGCGGTCCAGCCGGGGCCGGCGGGCTCGATGACCCCGGCGAGGTGAGTCTCGTCGCGCTGGGCCTCGGAGATGATCCCGGCCTTGATGAGGGCGGTGACGAGGTCGGCCTCACCTTGGACCCGGCCGGAGTCGCGCTTCACGAGCGAGACCCGGGACATGTCGGCGAGCGTCTGCGGCAGGAACGCCTCCGGCATCGCCTGGCCGTCGCCCTGCATCGGGACCATCACCGGGGCGCCCACGGGGAGCTGTTCGGCAGCGAAGGGACGGGCGAGGTAGAACCAGCCGAGCGGCAGTGCGGCGAGGCCGGCCAGGCCGAGGGCCGGCTCGACCGCGAGACCGTTGGCGTAGAGCAGGCCGCCGGCGGCGAGACCGCCCAGGCGGGTGGCCTTCTTCGCCCACCGCGCCCGGATCAGGTCCTTGCCCGAGATCTTCATCAGGTCCGCGTCGGCCTCCTGTCGGAGCATCAGCTGCGCTTCGGCGGCCGCAAGCCGGTTCGAGAGCACCGGGGCCTCGGCCTCGCTCGCCGTACGGAGCTGGGTGCGCAGGGCCTTGACCCGGATGACGAGCTCGCGGTCGTCCTCGGCACTCGCCCGCCGGCGCTTGCGCTCGATCTCCACGGCCAGCTCGGCGTCGGTGACGTCCGTGCCGGTCGCCCATTCCGTGCTGCGGCGTACGACGTTGGCCTTCTGCCGGTCGAAGCCGACCTTCGCCTTCGCCTTGACCTGCTCGATCCGGCCGGGCTCCTCGACGACCTCGGCGTCGATGATGTCGTCCTCCGCTCCGGTCGGCGGGGTTTCGGGGTGGATTTCGAGAGCCATCCTGCTGTCCTCCGGTAGGAAGTGCTACGGGTTGATACGCCTCGCACTCATGCAATGTCTCGCACGGGTGCGAGGCGTATCACGGCTGTTCAGGGGCGGAGCGGGCAAGTGCTACAGGCCGCCGAGGACCTGGCCGACGGCGCCGAGGGCGGAGCCGCCGATCGTCAGGACCATCGGGCCGACGAAGGTGGAGCCGAGGGTGATGCCGAACGCCCCGCACACCCCGGCCCAGACCTTGGTGACCTTGCCGTTCTTGATTCCGAAGAACAGGACGATCCCCAGGACGAGCATCAGGACGATGCCGACCGCGATCGCGCCGGTCCCGGCGGCGGCCTGCGGCTGGAGCTGGGGGGAGTAGCCGGGCTGGAGCTGCGGGGCGGTCCCGGACTGCGGGGCGCCGGCGGACAGGTTGGCGACCGTGGCCGTGTGGGCGGCGTCCGCCCGGTAGGAGGCGGAGTCGAGGCCGGTCACCGTGAGGGTGCGGCCGTCGGGCAGGGAGACCGGGGTTCCGGTGGCGCGGGTGACGGCCTGGTCGACGATCGCGGTCGCCTGCTCGGGGGTGGCGGCGGTGGCGGTGTTCGCGGTGGACAGGACGGCGATGGCGGCGGCGGCGGTGAGGGCGAGCGAGCGGGTGATGCGGGGCATGGCTGTGCTCCTTCAAGGGGTTCAGCGGTGGGTGGTGGTGTGCTGTGCGTGCGGCCGGGCCGGGGCTACTCGGCCCGGATGGCGTCCCTCAGTCGGATCGCGTACTCGGTGCGGCAGTTGAGCAGTTCGCGGATGTTCTTCGAGGAGAGCAGGCCGGGGTCGCCGAGCTCGGAGGCGAGCATCCGGACCCTGTCCAGGTCGTCCTCGTCCAGGGGCCTGTCGGTCTCCACGTCAACCCCGTGGAGCCCTTTACCCGTAAGGGTTGTGGCGGTTTCGAGGTCGCCGTCGACAGCGGCCTTCATGCGAGCCTGTGCCTCCCGGGAACGGGCCTCGATCTCGGGGGTGATGCCGACCGTCTTGGAGCCCGTGACGCGGTACCAGGCGTCCGCCCAGATCTGCTCGATGACGCTCTCCGCGCCCCGCGCCGAGCGCAGTGCCTCGGCGACCTCCCACACCTCAGGGTGACGCTGCTGACGGTCGGTGTCCCTGCGCTGCTGCTCGGCCTCGGCCCGCTTCTGGGTCTCCTCCTTCTCCTTCGCCCGGGCCTCGTCGGTGGCCTTCTTCTCGGCCGCCTTCGCCGCAGCTTCCTTCTCCGCCTTCTCCGCGACCTTCTTCGCGTCCCGCTGCTCGCGGAAGGAAGGGATGCCGTCGCGGCGCTGGGCGATGCCGTGCTCGTAAGCCATGAGGACGATCGGGCCGCCGATGGAGGCCAGCGCGCCGATCAGTCCGGCGTTCAGTCCGATGGCCTCGTCGGTCATGCCGTGCCAGAGGTTGATCCCGGCCGCGATCAGCGCACCGACCATGATGCCGATCCGGTACGGCATCACGTCCCTGCGGTGGGCCACCGCCCACGCCGCGCCGAACGCGAGGACCAGCGCCAGGCCCTCCAGCAGCGCCGGCGCCGCGACGAGGAAGGGACGGGCCGGGTCCCAGAACGCGAGGAACTGGATCGGGGCGGCGATGACCAGGCCGACGGCGTAGATACCGCGGGCGCCCCACTTCCACGTGGCCTCGGTGCGGCGCTCCTCCTCCGCCCGGTCCACCTCGGCCTGCGCCTGGGCCTCGGCCTCGGACTCCGCCTTCGCCTTCTCCGCTTCGGCCTTGACCCGGGCCGCCTCCAGCTCGGCGAGGCGCTTGGCGTGCGCGGCCTTCTCGGCCTCCAGCTTCATCGCGGCCCGGGCGTTGGCCAGGCGCTGCTTCTCCGCATCGGCCTCGGCCTGGACGCGGATCGCGTCCGCCTCCGCCTGCGCCTTGATCTTGGCGACCTCCGACTCGGTCTGCGCGAGCAGCCGGATCTCCTCCGTGGTCGCGGTGGCCAGGGCCATCGCGCCGAGGTCGGCGGCGCTGTCGGTACGGGGTTCGGTGCTGTAGGTGGTCACCGCGTGACCTCCTTCGCCTGGGGCGCCTCGACCAGGACCTCCGCCTTGACCTGGCACTTGTCGCGGCGGTCGGCAAGGCAGGCGTCGAGGTAGGCGTCGATCGTCTGGGCGGACCAGGTGTCCGGGTCGCCGTGGGACTCGCGGAAAGCGGAGCACGCGCTCATGCTGCGGCCTCCAGCTCCGTGGGCTCCTGGTCGAGCATCGCGAGCATCGTGGTGTTCGCGATCGCCTCGTCCTCGGCGGCCGGGGCCGGCGGGAGCAGCAGGTGGGCCTCGAAGGCGGTGAAGTCGATCGTGGTCTCGCGGCGGGTGCCCCGCATGTGGGCCAGCGTCGCGGTCCTGGCCAGGCCGACGATCCAGTCGAACGCCTCGTCGTCGGCGGTGCGGCACTCGTCCAGGCGGGCCGCAGCCAGCAGCCACGTGTCCTGGGCGATGTCCTCGGCCGCCGGCCACCGGGTGCCCAGGTGGGCCCTCAGGTGCCGGACCAGCCGGGCGTTGTAGATGACGAACAAAAGGGTCAGCCTGTCCCGGTCGGCGATACCGTCGTGATCGGGCATGGGTCGTACTCCTCTCACCAGGTTGTGCGGCCCTGGGCCCTGTGGCCCTGGTGTTCCCTCACCGGGGCCACACCCGTGTTCGGGCATGACTGTGACCCGGATATCGAGCACATACCGGGTCCTTCACCGCCTCAGATTGAACTAGTTCTGGTGGCGACAAGAACGATTAAGACAGGGTCACGGGCCCATGTCAATAGAACTAGTTCAGCGTGTCGATCTGAACTAGTTCTGATCTTTCAAACGACGCGCTGGAGAGGTATGGTCGTTCCAGCTAGGCATTCAGAACTAGTTCTGCGAGACTGATCCCCGCACACCCAGGAGAGGAAGGCCAGCAGTGGAGGACACCAAGATCCCGAAGGTTCAGCGGCTAGCCGCTGAGCTGCGGGAACAGATCCAGCGGGGGGTGTATCCGCCCGGATCGGCCCTGCCCAAGATCCGCGACCTCCAGGAAGCCTGGAGCGTGGCCTTCCAGACTGTGCGTGACGTCTACGCCGTGCTGGAGACCGAGGGCCTGATCGTGTCCCGGAAGGGCAAGGGCACCTTCGTCAGCCCCATCCTCGGGAAGATCCTCCGCAACGGCACCGGCAGGTACATCAAGGCCGCCCGCGAGGAGGCCGGCGCCCGTGGAGCCTTCGCTGGCGAGATCGCTCGCCTGGGGATGACGCCGAACGCCACCACTGTCATCACCAGAGAGCGCCCGCCTGCACGGATCGCTCAGATCTTGGGGATGCACCACTCCTCGAAGGCAGTCGCTCGCGCCAGGACCATGCTGGCCGACGACACGGTGGTCCAGGTCGCAACCTCTTGGTTCCCTGGCGACATCGCCTTCGGCACACAGCTCGAAGAGCAGGACACCGGGGACGGCGGCAGCAAATCCCGCCTCGCCGAGGCGGGCCACGCCCAAGTCCGCATCCGGGAGTCCATCGACGTCAGGCCCCCGACCAAGGAGGAAGCCGATGCCCTCGGAATTCCCTCTGGCCGGTCGGTCTACGAGATCACCCACGTCGGGATCACCGCTGAGGACCGAGCCGTCGAGGTCTGCGTCCACGTCATGCCCGTCACCTTGTGGTCGCTCAGCTACGAGTGGCCCATCGACCAACCGAAAGCGTGAAAGGAACCACGTTGAGCACCAACACTCCGATCGTCCGCGACGCGACCGACCGCTACCTCAAGTCCCGCCGTGAGGCAGGCGACAGTCGTGGGGCGTTCCAGACGGAGATCGAGCGTCTCGGCGGAGAACCGCGCGTAGAGACCCAGGTCCGACGCAGTGCCGCGCCCGCCGACGTCGCCGCCATCCTCGACATCTCGGCCACTGAGGACACCGTCGTCCGTGCACGTCACATGTACGACGGGTCCAAGCTCGTGCAGCTCGCCGACAGCTTCATCCCTCTGGATGTCGCAGAGGCCGCTGGCGTCGAGAACCCTGACCCCGGCCTCGGCGGCATCATCAGCAGGATGGCCGAAGCAGGGTTCGAGCAGACCGAGGTCATCGAGGAGGTCACCCCCTACGCCGCAAGCTCCACCGAGGCTGATGCGTTCGGCATCGAGGTGGGCACGCCCCTCGTCCAGATCACCCACATCGGATACACCGCCAACGGTCGAGCGGTCGAGGTCTGCGTGCATAAGCCGGGCCCCGGCTGGGTCCTCCGCTACAGCGCCCCCCTGGCCTAGCCAGAAGCGGTCCGCAGCCCTTTGGCTGCGGGCCGCAGCCCAATGGGTCCAGCAATCAAGAGGCACCATGGACCCCGAAAACACCGAAGGCGCCCTTGCCGGGGCGCCTGGTGTTACAGAAGGCCGGGGTTGCGTCCCGGCGAAGTTCGAGCAGTCAGATGAAAGGTGCTCGGTGGTAACTGTACGAGAGGCTTCCCGCCCCACGCCACACCGTGTGGTGGGCAACACGGCATCAACCCAGGCACTCCGGGCGAAATTGCTCGCGAGTGCCTCCCGCTACGCGGGAGCCGGGATGTACGTCCACCCGCTCCTCGTGGGAAGCAAGCTCCCCAGGTGGACCTCCTGGGAGGAGCGCGCGACCCTCGACCCCGAGGTGATCGAGCAGACCTGGGGCAGGGCCCCGTTCAACATCGGGATCGCCTGCGGGCCGTCCAGGCTCGTCGTGGTCGACCTCGATGTCCCCGGGCCCGGCGTGACCGCCCCGGAAGAATTCCCCGGCGTGACCGACGGGTGGTCGATGCTCTGCGCCCTCGCGGCGCGTGCCGGTGGGGAGATCGCCCCGACCATGGCGGTCCGGACCCCCAGCGGCGGACGCCACCTCCTCTACCGGGCGCCCGACGCCGAGGTCCGCAACACGGCGCGGACCATCGGCTGGCTCATCGACACCCGCGCGGCCGGCGGGTACGTGGTGGGCATCGGCTCCGCGGTCGACGGCTCCTCCTATCGTCTGGAGGGGAGCATCACCGCCCCGGCTCCGCTGCCGGAGTGGCTGCTGACCCTGCTGCTCGCTTCTCCCGAGCAACCCAAATGCGAGCGGGCGCCGCGGCGGGGGGAGGTTGTCGCCCGACTGCACGAGCTGACCCGGCAGGGCACCCGCGAGCAGCGGTGGGCCGCGGGGATCCTGCGCTCGGAGTGCGACGAGCTCGCGGCCCTGCGGGGAACCGAGGGCGGGCGCAACGGCAGGCTGAACCTGGCCGCGTACCGCGCTGGCCAGCTCGTCGCGTCCGGGCTGCTAGACCAGGCGGTCGCCGAGGAGCAGCTGACCGAGGCCGCCCTGGAGGCCGGGCTCAACGACAAGTCGCCGTTCGAGGTCGAGAAGACCCTGCGCTCCGGGATGTCCGCCGGCCTTTCCCGGCCGCGCCGGATGGACGACAAGGCCGTGCGCCAGCTCGGTGGTGCCGCATGACCGACAAGAAGCACCTCCGGCCGGTACCACCGGTCCCCAACACCGCCCCCGATGACGACATGTGGGCGGACACCAAGGCCGAGACCGTGCCCCGGGCCCGGCGCCCCCGGCCCCGCCCCGTCGTCCAGCACCGCGGGCAACTGCGGATGGCGGAGCGCTTCATCGAGGAGCACAACACCCGGCTGCGGTTCGTCCACGGCCTGGGCTGGCACGTGTGGGACTCCGCTCGCTGGCTCCTGGACGAACAGCGTGTCGACATGGCGTACGCGGTGAGGACCGTGAAGAACGCGTTGCGCGCGATCGCGGACATGAGCGAAGACGAGCGGGACGACCTCTACAAGGACGCCCGCAAGGCCGAGTCCGCCTCCGGCCTGGACGGGATGCTGAAGATCGCATCGGCCCTCCCGCCGATCAGCACCGCCTCGAAGGCCCTGGACTCCCACCCGTACAAGTTCAACACGCCCGAGGGCACGATCGATCTGGCCGAGGGCACCATCGAGCCGTGCTCCCGCGAAGACCTGATCACCAAGGTCGCCGGTGGCGCGTTGCCCGACGAGGAGGACGGCGAGCCCGCCGGCGCCCAGGAGTGGGAGGACTTCCTCGCGCGCATCCTGCCCGACGAGGAGGTACGGGCCTTCGTCCAGCGCCTGTTCGGGTACGCGATGCTCGGACAGGTCACCGAGCACGTGATGCCGATCTTCACCGGCACCGGCGCCAACGGCAAGGGCACCCTGCGCGACGCACTGATGGCCGCCTTCGGCGACTACGCCATCGAGGTAGACCCGGCGATCCTGATGGAGTCCAAGCACGAGCGGCACGGCGCCTTCAAGATGCGCCTGCGCGGGGCACGGCTGACATTCTGCTCCGAGACGGAGAAGGGGAAGCGGTTCGCCGAGGCCACGATGAAGCGCCTGGTCGGTGGTGACCCGATCGAGGCAAACCTCATGCACAAAAACCCGATCACCTTCGACCCGTCCCACACCCTCATCATGCTGACCAACCACCTACCGTTGGTTTCAGGTGACGACCCGGCTGTGTGGCGGCGCATCCTGGTGGTCCCGTTCGACGTCGTGATCCCCGAAGAGGAGCGCGACCCCAGCCTTCCGGAACGGTTGAAGAAGGCCGCGCCGGCTGTCCTCGAGTGGGCGTACGCCGGGTGGCAGGACTACCAGGAGCAGGGCCTCAACCCTCCACAGATCGTCCGTATCAAGACCGAGGAGTACAAAGCCTCCAGCGACGTCCTCGGCCGTTTCCTCGACGAGCGGACGATTGCCTCGCCCCACGCGGTCGTGCCCGCCCGAGAGCTGTTCAACGCCTGGACGAGCTGGTGCCACGGGAGCGGTGAGCACGCTTCCAGCGAGGTCGAGTTTTCGAAAAGCTTGGCGGCTCGCGGTTTCACCACAAAGCGGACAGCCGCAGGGAAGGTGTACCCGGGTCTGATGGTGGCCGGAGAGGACCCCTCCGACGACTCCTGAGTCACGCTGCACAACAACGACAGCCCCCGCCCGGGAACCGGCGGGGGCTGTCGTCGTGTAGGGCCCTTCCAGGGGGGTGCAAGCCGCTGACCTGCAATAGTGCAGGGTTGTGGTGGGTTTCCCGATAACCTTCCCTGTGTATGTGTGTGGAGAGTTTCGGAAAACCCACCACAACCCAGCACTAGATGCATATTGCAATTATTTCTGGACGTCACAAACGCCTTATCTAGCAAGACTTCGCGCCGCCACTCGGCGGCGGTGCTCGGCCCCGTTCGGAGCCCGCCCGCTTTTGGGTGGCTGTTCCTGTGCCACGGATGGGCTGTTCGAGCGCCGAACCTGCCTGGTGTGGCTCCGGGGTTGGGCGCGGGCCCACAGGCGGCCCGAGAGCGCCCTGAGGGCCTTGGGGTGTGCCGGGGGGCGGGTGAGGTGCGGAAGGCGGCGGAGCGCGCCCGGCAGCGGCCGGGAGGCCGTTCGCGGCCGGTTCGGCCGGTGACGGTGAACGCGCGCTCCGCAGGGGCCCGCACCCGGGACTGTCGGGCGCGGACGCGCCCGTCCTTTGTTCTTCCCCCGGAACGAAGGGGGCGCCGCCGTGGCCGCCCTGGGTGCCGTCGGCCAGGCGCGGAAGCCCCCGGCGGTAGGCCCCGCCGAGGCGGACGCGTGACGGGGCCCGGGGTGATACGGCTCGCAAGGGTGTGGGTCGTGCTACTGGTGCGAGGTCTGCGAGGGCAGGCCGGCCTGCTTGGCGAGGCGGGCCTGGATGCGGGGCGCCTGGGCGGCCGCGGCTTCCATCAGGGCGGAGACGACCTGGTGCTTGGGCAGGCGGGTGGCGAAGTGGATGTCGTCCACGGCGGCGGTGAAGGCGTCCGCGGCCTCGGTGGTGACGTACCAGGAGCGGCGGGTCATGTCCGGGGCGGTGGCCTGGCGGGCGCGTCGGCGGACCTCGCTCTTGTCGACCTCGGTGACGACCTTGTCCTCGTCGTCGGTGTCGGGGAGGAACCTGGTGGGCTTGACCATGGGTCACTTCTTCCTGGGCAGGGGTGCGATGCCGATCTCGGCGAGCAGGGCGGGGATGTCGAGGAAGTCGGAGGGCAGTGTCTTGTAGGCGCGTTGGTAGGCGACCCGCTTGACCAGCTCGGTGTCGCAGAGCGGGTACTTCTTCTCGATCTCGGCGCGGGCCTCGCGGGGCAGGGAGGTCTGGTGGTCGGTGCGGGAGAGGATCACGTATGCCTCGAACCCGCCGACCACGGACTGGGATGCGGCGGTCTTGGCGGCTTCCCAGGTGGGCAGGAGGGTCTCGGTCTCGCTGGGGTCGGCGCCGACCGGGACCAGGAGGTGCTTCGCGCGGCGGAGGCTGGCGTGGAAGACGGCCGGGTTGCCTCCGCCGATGTCGGCGATGATGACGTCGTTGTCGGCCTCCAGGTCCTCGATGTGCTCGTCGATGCTGTCGACGGGGTGGGAGGACACCTCGATTGGCCAGTCCAGCTGGGGAGTCCTGCGTACGTGGCGCTGCCACTTCCAGGCGGTCTGGCTCACGGAGTCCCCGTCGACCACGTGGACCTTCTTCTTGTGGACCACGGCCAGGTACAGCGCGGCCATCACGGCCAGGCGGCTCTTCCCCGCCCCGCCTTTGAACGAGCCGACGACGATCACCTCGGCGCCGGCCTCGGGTTCGGGCATCCTGGGCCCTCCCTTGAAGTCCCTGCGGCCGCAGGGCCGGCCGCCTCGCGGGCAGGCTACGGCTCGCACCCATGCGACGAGTAGCCCAACACGCACCGGTGTGCCGCGTGCGAGGCGTATCACGGCCAGGCCCTTCGGGGGCGCAAAATCTAGCTAGAATTCGCGCCTTTCCGCAGGCCAGCCCCCTGTCGGGCGGGTCCGGTCAGGGGGCGGCGCGTTCCGTGGCGGAGCGGATGATGTCGCCGGTGGTGACGATCCGGTCCTGGAGTTGGGCCCGTTCGAGGATGTCGTCGGCGTTGGGACTGGGCTTGAGGAGGGCGCAGAGGATGCCGAGGGCGCCGGCCGCGCTGCTGTCGCGCATGGCCTGGATGAAGGCGACCTGGATGCCGTCGCCGTACCGGTCCTGCCATTCGAGGAGGGCGTCGACTGCGGGGCGGCTGGTCCAGTAGGCGGCGCGGACCAGCTGCTCGCCGAGGTCGGCCGGGAGGCGAACGGCCATACGGGCGCTGAGCATGGTGGGGTCGGTCCAGCTCCGGCCCGCGCGCCGGGGGCTGGTGCCCACCGGCCGGCCGGGAGACCCGGCTACACCGGCGGGAACCGGCTCGAACTCTCCGTCCAGGCCGCGCCGCTTCAACTCGGCGCGCACCTCGGGGGCGAGGACCAGGTCCCGGGTGCCGGTCAGCTTGCCGCGGGCGCGGAGCTCGGCGAACTCAGCCCGGACCCGGGCCCGAGCGGCCTGACCGGCCTTGCCGCGAAGAGTCGAGACACCCTCCCGCTTCCGCGCCTTCTCCAGCCAAGTGGCCTCAGCCTTCAAGCCCCGGGCCACGACCTTGTTCAGGCGCTTGAGGGCATTGGGCTCGACGGCCACCACGAACGGCATCAACATGCGGCGGAGTCTAGCTAGATATCGCGCACTACCCTCTTGAGGTTTGACAGCGAAAAGCCAGCCTCGTCGTAGACCTTAGATCAAGGTGCCGGTTCCGCTGGTGTCGCAGGGATGAAGCACGGAGTGCCCGGATGATCGCCGGAGAAGGCGAGCCCCCAAGGCAATCTCGGAATGCCAGTCGGGCTGGCCTGACAGTAGTCGACACATGCAGAGATGTAGTGTTTTGTTATGAGATCACACGGGTGGCGGATGGCCTCTCTGGCCTCTGGTACCCAGTGTGGTTTTGGTGGGAAGTGGCGATGCTGACGTTCGGCGCGGTGCTGATCGCCGGGGTGTGGATGGCGGCCCTGGTCCTGATCACGGTCACCGACCGGGGCGCACGGGACCGCACTTGGGCGGTCGCGGCCTCGCTCGGAACCGCTGTACCGGTCGCCGTGGTGACTGCCGCCCTCACCGGCAGAATGTGGGCATCGCTGCTTAGCGCGGCGACCGCCGGCGCAGCGGTGGCCATCCTGCTTCTGCACGGCGGACCCGGTACCCGATAACCCGCCGCACTGGGGAAGACGGGGAGTATGCCCTTACGGCCCGTTCGGCGTGGGAGCCGTGTCCAGGCTGTGGTTGGCTCGTTGTAGCGGCAGTACGCGCTGTGTCCGCAGCCTGGGGGTGATGGACGCAGCTGTGGGGTATGGGGTAATTGGCAGCCCGACGGTTTCTGGTTCCGTTAGTCCAGGTTCGAGTCCTGGTATCCCAGCAAGAGTGCCTTCGACGTCTCCTGCCCGCTCGGGCGCGTTCCGAGGGCCTGGGGAAAGTGGTCCGGCCCGGCCTTTGTGTCATTCGGGGGTCTCTGCCGGACCGTGGCTGTCTGCCTCTGGGGCGAGGTCTTTCTGTCGGCAGTCTGGGCATGGGATCAGGCCGTGGCCGTTGGGAGCCACGAGGGTGCCCCAGTCGCGGCAGCGCCGGCACAGATAGAAGGCATGGTGGGCGTCCGGCCGGTGCGGGCGGGAAGGGCGCGGCATAGGGATACGGCTCACATGAAGGAGAACATAGGGTTCATTTCCTGCTATTCCGTCCGGTGGTGTCATGTGGATGCAGCCGCCAGCGCTCCCGGCTGCCCAGTCCCTGCCGTTCCATGCCGACCGGCCGGGCTGGGGTGACTCCTCCGTGGAGAGCTGCGCGCTGGGGAGGGGGGATGTGCCGGAGGCAGTGTGGCTTGGGGAGGGGTGTGCTGGACTGGACTGTGTGGCCTGTGTAAAGGGAGTGGGCCCCGTGGATGTGGACATGCCGGTCCGGTTGCCGGACGGGAGTGGGCTGATCGTCCGCCCTATGAGTCCGGGCGATCACGCCGCCGTGGTGTCGCTGATCGACGCCGACTGGCTGCCCGGACAGCATCATCCCAGCCATCGGTTCCCGCCGCGGCCCGCAAAGCGGCTGCGTGAGGCGGAAATCCTCATCGTGTCCCGCGCCCATGGCGAAGTGGCCGGAATGCTGGATGCGGGGGTGCGGCCCGCCGACGGGGCCGGGCTGATCGTGCGGCTGCACGGCCGGGAGGACTTCGAGATCCTCACCACGCTCATTGCGGTGGCCCGGGCCCACCTGGGCCACCGCACGCTGTATGCGTGTACCGGCCCGGCCCGGCCACCGCCACCGGCATCCCCGGCCTGCCCGTCGAGCACCGCGCGGTCACCGCCCGCGCCCTGACCGCTGCCGGTTTCTCCCCGGCCTCCGCCCAGCGGTACTTCCTGCGCGACCTCACCATCGCCCCGCCCGCCCCGCCGGAGTACCCCCTGGCCGACGTCACCCCGATCACCGACCCGCCGGGCTGGCAGCTGGAGCTCACCGGCACCGACGGCCGCCACGCCGCCACCGCCATCCTGCGCGCCCCGACCCACGAAACCGCCGGCATGGCCGTCCTGTGGCAGCTCACCGTGCGCCACGCCCACCGCCGCCAGCACATCGCCACCCGCCTGCTCGGCCAGTGCCTGCACCACGCCGCCCAGCACGGCGCCCACCACCTCACCGCCGATGCCCCCGACGGCGACATCCCCGGCGCCTGCCTCCTCGCCGGCGCGGGCTTCCTCCCCCTCGACACCCTCACCGTCTACCGACGACGCCTGTGACACGCCCCCGCCACCCCCGTGTCGAACTCCCGTACGCGCACAGCCGGGTACGTCGAGCTCGCGTGCACAGCCGGGTGAGGCTCACATGCAGGGATCGCCGTGCTCCGACTGGCGTACGCGCGGCGGGCGGCGGGGCTGTCCGGCCGTGCCGGACGCCGAATTGCTTCGAGCGGCCAAGGCGCCTGCGGCGTCGCTCCGAGAGGTCCTGCGGCCATCCTGGGCAGCGTCCCGGTCCAGGATGGCTGGTTGCCGGACGGCCCCGACCGGTGACGCCCGGCCTGCCTCTGCACGCAGCTTGAACAAGCCGTGCGCGGGGATCCGTCGACCGTGCGGACGGCACGGCGGAGACCGCATCAGCCGCCCTCCGGGCATGGTCCACCCCTATCCGGCCGGGGCAGGGGGCAGGGGGCAGGGATGTCGGCGTCGGGATCCGGAGGCCGGTGCCGGGGGTCGGTCTGGGGTGGTGGGCTGGTGGTGCCGGTGGCGGGGCTGGTCAGGGGTGGTGGTAGACGGTGGGGGTGTCGATGAGGGCGAAGCCGGCGGCGGCGAGGAGGCGGGCTGCGGTGTGGTCGCCGGCGTTGGTGCGGGCGGTGACGTCGGTGGCGTGGTGGCCGGCGGCCAGGTGCAGGCACTGGGCCAGCAGCCGCTCGCCGGTGTCGCGGCCCTGGTGGGTGGGGTGGACGGCCAGCCGGGCCAGGGCCGCGGTGCCGTCGCCGGGGGCGTGCAGCACGGCGGTGGCCAGCAGCCGTCCGCCGGTGTCGGTCATCTTCAGACGCCAGCCGGGCGGATCACTCAGCGCGGTGACCTCGGCTAGCGGATAGCCGGGCGGGCGTCTGGGCACGGTGACCAGGCGCCGGAAATACCAGGTCGCATCGTCCGGGACGAACCCGGCCGCCTGCAGGGCCCGGACGGTGACGGGCCGGTGCCTGACCGGCAGCCCAGGCAGGCCCGCCGGGTCCGGGGAGGCGCCGAAGGCATACAGCGGACGCCGCTCGCCCAGGTGCGCGCGGGCCAGCGCGAGCAGGGAGGCGATCACGCCGAAATCCTCACCGCCGTGCAGCCACCAGATCATCCCGGCGTCGTCCCCGGGCCGTACCCCGCAGCGCACCGCCCCGACGGCCCGGCCGGCCGGGCCGAGGAGGAGGAAGGTTTCCGTCAGGTCCGCGCCGGGCCCGGACGGCGGCTGATCCAGCAGGAAAGGCGCCGCCGGGGGCAGGCCGGGGAGCCGGTCGGCCTGGAGCAGGGCCAGCACCGCGTCCTGGTCGGCGTGTGCGTACCGGCGGGCCGACATGTGGTCTTGCCCCTCGGCACGCGACCGCAGCTCCACAGTCCCTCCCGGAACACCTCGCCGGCCGGAGTGCCGCAGCGGGCGGCCAGGCGCACGATACGGCCCTTGGGCCCGGTCCGGGGCCTGCGGCGCGCCGACGGAGGAGTCCGCTGAGGCGGGGCCTGTCAGCCCCCGGAGTATGCCCGGAGGTTGGGGGATGTTTCCCGCGGGCCGGGAACCAGCGGCGTGGTGGGCGGAGGGGCGCCGGTGGGCACGGTGCGGCCTTCGGCCTGCCACTGGGCGGCCAGCGCCGCGTAGATCGGCGGATCCTCGCCGCCGGCCCAGGGCGGGGGCGGGATGGGGGCTGCGGGGGCACCTGGCACACCCCGGTCAACGACGGCGCACCCGCCGCGGCACGTTCTTCCTGGGCCGAACGGGTGGCCTCCGCAGCCACCCGGGAACCCCGGAGCGTCCGGGGTGGAGCATTCCCACAGAAGCTCATCTGAGTGAGTTTATGTACGTCAAATGGCGGTATGTCATAGTGAGCGCCGTTTTGCCGATGGTGCTTAGCTGCGGATTGCGGCGGCCCGGTCGGGGCTCTGTCGCCTCGGATCCCTGGAAGACACGAAGGAGACGCTCGATGTCGGTCTACACCCCCCAGCAGCACAGTCTCGGCCAGCAGTTCGGCCAGTCCTCGCCGCTGGGCCAGCAGCAGCCCTACGGCCAGCAGGGCTTCGGTCAGCAGCAGCGGTGGCTGTCCCAGGGCCAGCAGCAGTTCGGCCAGCAGTACCCGCAGCAGGGCTTCGGACCGTTCTCCTCCGGTCAGCCGGGTGTCCAGCAGGGGCAGGGGCAGATTCAGGGCCAGCTGCCGGTGCTGGTGACGGAGCTGGCGCTGCGCTGTGCGGCGACGGCCGCCACGGCGGTGGTGGAGCAGCTGCGCATGGACCCGCAGATCCTGATGGGGATCCAGGCGCAGGGTCAGATCCCGCCGCACGCGTGGGGCAGCGTGCTTGTCGACTGTGCGCGGAAGATCGCCCCCGTCCTGCACACCGTGCTCGCCCAGATCACCCAGGGGCAGCAGGGCCAGATCGGTCAGCAGGGGCAGTACGGGCAGTCGATGGGCCAGTTCCCGGGTCAGTGGCAGGGCCTGTCCGGGCAGCAGCAGTACGGCCAGATGTCGCCGATGGGCCTCGGTCTGGGCATCTGAGGAAGGGTCCGGGTCGGGCGCGGCAGCCTCCTATGGGGCTGCCGCGC
>NZ_JBHWAQ010000055.1:0-35640 GCF_042743475.1 Streptomyces sp. NPDC059534 | reverse complement strand
CCGGTGCGGCGATCGCCGCACCGGGGCTCCGGCGTCTCCCGGGTTCCTTGCCTCAGGCGTGCACCGGCTCCAGGTCCTGGGTCCGGACCAGCTCGGAGAGCCGCTCGGACCAGCTGCCCTTGTCCTGGCCGAGGGCGACCTCGGCCAGCCGCAGGAGCTGGATGTCGGAGGTGCCGGCCGGGGCGAAGATGTGGTGCGCGTCCCGGAGGTACCGCTCGATGGCCCGGTCGGTGAAGAGGCCCGCCGCGGCGTGGATCTCCATGGCGTTGCGGCCGGAGTCGATCGCCGCCTCGACGTTGACGAGCTTGGCGTTCATCAGCTCGGCGTCGCAGGAAAGGCCCTGGTCGAGCAGGTGTACCGAGTGGTACGCGGCCAGCCGGGCGGTCATCAGCCGGGACTGCATCTGGCCCAGCTTGAGCTTGACCGTCGGGAGGTCGTGGAGCGGCTTGCCGTAGCGGATCCGCTCGGAGGCGAACCGGGTGGTCTCCTCCAGGATCGCCTGGTGGATGCCGAGCGAGACGGCCGTGAGGTTGGCCCGCCCGTACAGCACGCTGGAGGAGTACGCGACGGAGAGGCCGTCGCCCTCGTCGCCGAGGCGATTGCCGGCCGGAACCCGGCAGTTCTCGAAGATCAGCTCGCCGAAGCTGAACCCGTGCAGGCCCATCGCTTCCTTCTGCGGACCGGTCCTGAACCCCGGGCGATCGGATTCGACCAGGAAAGCGGTGAGTCCCTTCGATCCGGGACCGGTCCTGACGACGACGCCGTGCAGATCGCCGACGTGGCTGTTGCCGACGAAGACCTTGCTGCCGTTGAGGATGTAGTCGTCGCCGTCCCGGACCGCGCTGGCGCTCATGCCGAGGACGTGACCACCGGACTCGGGCTCGGTGACCGCGATGGTCGGCAGGCACTCGCCGGCGGCGACCATCGGCAGCCAGGTCTTGCGCTGCTCGTCGCTGCCGAAGTGGACGATCTTCGCCGTGCCCAGCTGAGAAGCCTGGACCATGGCGCCCATGGCGCCGCTGACCCGGGAGAGCTCCTCGATGATGATCGTCTTGGCCAGGTGGCCGGCTCCCATACCACCGTATTCCTGGCTGATCGTCGCGCCCAGCCAGCCCTGCTCGGCGATGAGCCGCGAGAGCTCGTGGTGGACCGTGCGGGACGCCTCCATCTCGGCTATCCGTGGCCGAACCTCACGCTCAGCGAAATCGCGGACCGTCTCCCTGAGCTGATGATGCAGTCGGCTG
The DNA here is from genome assembly GCF_042743475.1 of Streptomyces sp. NPDC059534. Lineage (NCBI taxonomy): Bacteria > Bacillati > Actinomycetota > Actinomycetes > Kitasatosporales > Streptomycetaceae > Streptomyces > Streptomyces sp. NPDC059534. The sequence continues at coordinate 34,396 of NZ_JBHWAQ010000055.1, read as the reverse complement.
CTGAAGTAGCTGTCCATCCGAGTCCCTCCCGCGAAACGCCTGACCGGTGGGGTCGACCAGTCAGGTGGTACATCGGCAGTGGTCCCGTCCCGAACAGGCCGACCACTTCATGGTGTTGATCTTTCCGGGACGGAGCAATATCGCCACGATATTTGGCCGAAACCGGAACGGTTGACGTTTGTTTCTGACTGTGTTTCGCGTGCTCTTGGCCTGCTCGGTCCGATCCGGGGTCCCTTCCCCGTGGGCATCTTTCTGCCACATGCCAACGGCAACGAACTCCCGGGCATATGGCCCCGAGCCCCCCTGCTTCACCACATGGGCCCCTTCATCACCAGAGAGGCGGCATTCCGGATCCCTTCCCCCTCTCCTCCTGCCCAGGTGAAGAGCCCCTCGGACCTCCGCGACCCCTCTTTCGAGCCCGCGACGGGGGCGTGCGGGCGCATCTCCCGGCGTGCCGGCGTGTCACGGAGAGTGAGCAAGGGCCCCCCACGCGCGCCCCGCCCCGCGCCGCGAAAGGTGTTCGTGACCACCCGGGAAAGTGCGGTATTGTTCTCATGCGCGTTCGACCAAGGGAAACCCCAGGTCAGACGGGCAACGGGACGTGGCGCAGCTTGGTAGCGCACTTGACTGGGGGTCAAGGGGTCGCAGGTTCAAATCCTGTCGTCCCGACTCGAAAGAGTCGCAGGTCAGAGGCCGTTTCAGAGCAATCTGAAACGGCCTCTGACTCGTTTTTGGGGACCAGTTGGGGACCAACTCGCCTTGACCGCGTCAGCGGGCGACCACGATCGGGCTCGGCAGGGGCCGGGGCACGCTGAGGTGTGCGGAGAGGGCGGCGCCAGCGGCCGGCGAGCACCGCCTCGAAGATGCGCTGCGTCATCTGCCCGACCGCGGCGTACCGCTCGGGCAGCATGAGCACCATAACCAAGGATCGGCCGTAGACGCCCTGAGCAGCCTCGAAGGGGATCCTGCCGAGGAAGCGGCCGTGCGGCCAGCGGCTCGTCCTCACCGATGGTCTTGACGCAGTCGTCGAACTCCACGGAAGCACAGACTCCAGCTCATGACGGAAGAGCGGCCAGTCGGGGCAGTCCCCGTAGTGCTACGCGAGCAGGAGCATGACCCGCCGACGGGACCGCTCCGGGTCTGCCAGCTCCGGCTCCTGGGGTGGAAGGGCTGAATCCTGCACAGCAGCCGACGCCCCGCTCGGACTGAGCGATCGCATGAGATGTCCACTCGCTGTGTGTAGGACCAGAGGTAGTCCGCGCCAGGTGCCCACCGGGCGTTTGGGGACCCTGTCACACCAGAACTTCGGCTTCGCCACGGAACTGCTTCACCGGTGGACGTCTCGCTACAGCACGTCAGACCTGGATGAACGGGGTACGCAGTCCGCCCCCTCATGGCCTACCGTCTTCGGACGGTATCGGAGGAGTTGCAAGCCGTTGCATCCCGGCTCACTGCACCGATCTCAGGTGGAGTGATCGGGTGCCGTCTGGAGAAGTTCGCTCGCGGGAGAGACCCCTCGTCTCTCCAGTTCGACCTGGCGACCGCGTCCACGAGCTCGGATCAGCGCCGGTCCCTGCGGTCGTCCCGGCGGTCTTCACGGTCATCGCTGCGGTCATCGCGGCGGTCCTCGCGGCGGTCCTCGCGCCGGTCACTGCGGCGACCGACCCCGTGGGCGACGACAGCTGCGGTGCCCGCCACAGCCGCTGTGCGAACGACGGGGCGGTCGATGACCCCGCGTCGTCCTCTGCGCATGGGTCCGAGAGGCATCTCATTCTCCTTCTTCGTCGGCTTCGATCGAGGCCAGGATGGCCTGGATCGGAATGCGTCCGTTGGCGATGAGCTGGCCTCCCGCGCGGCGGGCGGCGGAGGCAAAGGGCCCCGCCCACACGTTCTCCCAGACCAGCACTCCGGCTGTCGTGCCGGGCTCCATGGCTGTGGCCAGGTTGACCACGTCCTCTTCCGCGAGCAGGCCGGCCAGCTGCGCCTCCGCGGCGCGCAGTTCGCCGACGCTGTCTGGGGCATCGACCTCCATGACGTCGATCTCGCCGTCTGCCCCCTTCGTCAGGATGATCAGGTCCAGGACCCGGATGGTCCCCGAGGCGACCAGCTTGTCGAGCTCTTCGGCCATCTCGCCGGTGAAGTCGCCTGGACAAGGGGAAGAGGTCCGTGGGGACCACTTGGGGACCAACTCGCCTTGACCGGTCAGCGGGCGACCACGATCGGGCTCGGCAGGGACCGGGGTGCGCGGAGCACGCTGAGGTGTGCCGAGAGTGCGGCGCCGGCGGCGGTGATCTTGTGCACGTCGGGGTGCAGGTATCGCTGGGTGGTGGTCAGCGAGCCATGGCCGGCGATCTTGCGGGGACGTGCACCTGGACCCCGGCGTCGGCGAACCAGGTGAGTCCGGTGTGACGGAGGTCGTGGCGGCGCAGGGGCCAGCCGTCCTCGACCACACAGCGGGCCAGACGCAGTCGGCCGGTCTCGGTCAGGGGTGCATTACGGTGGGGCACGAGGGCCTTTCGGTCAGGTGCAGACGTCGTATCCCAGACCCGGGTGCAAAGCAGGCGCCTCAGCTCTCGGCGGGGGCGGCGGGCTGGTCTGCTTGCCGGGAATCGGATCGCCATCAACGGGGTTGGTGGGGGATGAGCCGTTATTGGAGGGCCATGCGAGCGATTCAGGTGTACGAAGTGGGCGGTCCCGAGGTGCTGCAGGAGGCCAAGGTGGACCAGCCGCGGCCGGGTCCGGGCGAGGCGATCGTGGAGGTCGCCGCATCCGGGGTCAACTTCCTCGACGTCTACCACCGCGAAGGCCGGTACAGCCTCCCGCTGCCCTTCACCCCGGGCGCTGAGGGCGCCGGCACGGTCGTCGAAGTTGGACCCGGCGTCGCTGACGTCGCAGTCGGGGACCGGGTCGGGTGGGTGGAGATTCCCGGCACGTATGCCGAGCGGGCCGTCGTGGACTCCTCCCGGCTGGTGCCGCTGCCCGACGATATCGGCTTCGAGACAGCCGCCGCCGTGCTCCTCCAAGGCATGACCGCGCACTATCTCGTCAAGGACGCCTACCCGGTTCAGGGGGGCGACACGGTGCTCGTGCATGCGGCTGCTGGTGGCATGGGGCTGCTTTTGACCCAGCTCATCACCCATCTCGGCGGCAGGGTGATCGGCACGACGTCGACCACGGCGAAGGCCGAGCTGGCGAAGCGCGCCGGGGCCGCTGAGGTGATCCTTTCCTCCGCAGTCGACGATCTCGCAGCCGAGGTGAGGCGGCTCAACGGCGGTCAGGGACTGCCGGTTGTCTTCGACGGCGTCGGCGCGCACACCTTCGATGCGAGCCTCGCCAGCCTGCGAACCCGCGGCCATCTCGTGCTCTTCGGCGCGGCAAGTGGTGCCGTGCCGCCGTTTGATCCGATTCGGCTCGCCCACGGCGGTTCGCTGACCCTGATCCGGCCCAGCCTCGGGCACTTCATCGCCGATCGGTCCGAACTGCTCCGACGGGCCGCCGATGTGTTCGAGTGGGTGCGCTCCAAGGCGCTTGAGGTCACCGTAACGGGCCGCTACGCATTGTCCGAGGCCGCCCAGGCCCACAGCGATCTGGAGGCTCGGCGTACCACCGGCAAGCTGCTCGTCGTACCCGATGCGGCCGCTATTGGACGCCGCGAGGAGACGCAGAGCTGATCGCGGGTGACGAGGTCGGGGATCTTGGAGACTGAGATGTCGAGGGCATGGCCGACCGTCATCGCCAAGATCCCCGACAGCGTCAGGCACTCAGCAGGCCAAGATCAAGTTCTGGCGGGTTTCTGGCGTATCTGGGTCACACCCCTTCAAGATCCCTCAGCCGAGACCTGGCTCACCCGTCCACAACCTCCCGGGACAGAACACCTAGGTCTGCCACAGTCCCTCTCGAAGGGTCTCCATCTCCGCAGAGTCAGCGATGGTGCGCTCCTGTCTGCGGACGTCCGGCTGGCGGAGGCAGGGGGCGGACGGCAGCGGCGGTTGTGCTCGGGCGGTGCGGTCCGGCCCGGGTGGACACCCCAGCTCCGGCCTCCGGTGCCAGGGCGGTAAGCGAGGCGGTGGCCCGGTGCCAGCGGGTCCGTATCGCAGTCAGGTCGGCGAGCGCGCGGCGGCTGCCGGTGATCAGCTGGTGGACGGTGGTTGTTGGGTCGTCGGTGTAGGTGTTGATTCGGCAGGCGACCTCACCGGCCCGCGCGAGCAGGGCCCGCTCGATGACCTTCCTGCCCCAGTGCTCCGGGGAGCCCGCAGGCGCGGACATGAGCGTGACCACCTCGTCCGGCGCGAGCCCTGAGGCAAGGAGCCCACGGTGCTGTGCTTCCCGCAGCACGGTGATCGGGTCGATCGGATCACTGCGATGGGACAGGGAGTTCAGGCCCTGCCAGAGCGCGCCGTGAGCCGACAGGGTGAAGTCGTTGGCGGTCAGCCAGCGCATCTCCTTGATGGCCGACGGCCACACTGCGGCGCTCGCGAGCAGCATCCGTTCCTCATCCAGGACTTCCTCGTCCATGCCACCCGCCGGTGTCGGCGGAACGGTGGTGCGGGGCAGGGAACCGGGGTGGGCGGGGAAGCGCCCGGAGAGCTCGTCCAAGTGCCTTGCGAGCGCGTCCGCCCGCGCGAGGACGGCCGCTGCCCGGTCCGGCAGGGCTATGTCGGCCGAGGCCCGCGCGAGGCGCTCGGAATGCTGGCGGATGGTTCGGCGGGCGTGCTCGGCCCGGACTGTCGCGGAGTACGCGGGCGCGTGCCTGGCATGAGGACAGGCCGAGATGAGTGTGTGCAGGTAAGAGACGGTCAGGCCCGGAGCGTTCGGTAGCGCCGCCTCCAGGACCGCGTTCACCCAGAACGGACCGGCCTGGTGACACACAGGATCGGGGGTCGGCACGCGAAGCATCGCGGAGAACAGCTCTCCGTGCGAGGCGTTGGAGAACGCATCGGCCTCGGCGGCGGTGATCCGGATCGGCTCCGGAGCGGCCGACTCGTCGCCGCCCAATGTGCCGGGCGAGGGGGCTGCGACCCACGTGCATTCGTTCACTCGGTGCCCGAAGAAGAGGGTCCCGGCTGGTTCGTCGATCGAACGGACGGTTGCATTGGTCTGGTTGTTGCTCCGCAGCGACCACGACCAGCGGTGCGCCTGGGCGGGGAACGTTGGCGCTAGGGCATCGGCGGGCCGGTCCTCGCGCGTGCCGCGCCGAGTGGTCCAGCCAGATTCCTCCCTCCGGGACCGCACCTCGACAACGTCCGCTCGGGGTGCCCAGGCGCCTCGTTCTCGGGCGTCGGAGAGGGCCTTGCGGGCGCCGGAAGGGAAAGGCTCGGCGCCGCCGCCCGGGCCTCCGCCGGCGCAGACGGTGGGGACGGGACGGTCGGTGGCGCCCCAGCCGAGGGCCTCGGCCATGGAGACCCACCGCTTGCGGCCCGGCCCGAACAACGACTCCGGCTCGGCTTGCCGGGCATGCGTCGGCGGAGGCGGCTCGGCGGTGCGGACGCGGGAGGCGAGCAGGATCGCCCGCTTACGGGTCTGCGGGACACCGAAGTCCGCTGAATTGAGCATCCCGCACCAGACGGAGAACCCCCAGGAGCGCAGGATCGCCGCGTACTGTTTCCACAGCGGCAGGACGTCGGGTACCTCCTCCATCGCGATCCACTCCGGCTCCCCGACCGAGTTCAGAGCGTGGAGGTAGCGCATCGGCTCCGCCGCGAGCAGGGAACGCCGGTCGCGGCAGGCGGCCAGGAGCTTCTCGCGGGTGTCCCGTCCGGCGGCGAGGTCGGCGACGGCCTGATGGACGAGGGGCTTGTCGAGCAGGCCGAGGCGCTTGCCGGCCATGGAGTACGCCTGGCAGGGCGGGGACGCGATGAACCCGTGGGTCCGGCCTGCGAACGGCCACACCGGGTAGGCGGCGACGTCGGTACGGATCGTCAGCAGGCCGGCTGCGGCGCGGGTCCGGCAGGCCCGCTCGTCCCATTCCAGGCCGATATCCCGGACGCCGAGGACGCGCAAGGGATGGCTCCAGCCGCCCGGGCCCGCGAACAGGTCCAGGACAACGTTCTTCATGTCGTGCGCCCGAAGTCGTCCTGGACCGGCTTGACTTCATTGCGAAAGGTCCAGGGGGAGCAGCCGTTGTCGACACCCCGCTCCAGTTGCTCGGCGGGGCGGGCAAGCATGGTGTTGGACTGAATCTCTGCACCGAGAGAGACGGCACGGAACTGGGGCGTGGCGGTAATAGGGATGTCCTTGTGCTAGATCGTCGGGGGCATCGGCGACGCGGGCCCGCGGGGTGACCGGTATGGCTGAGACACGGGAAGGGCGGGGGTGTTTTCGCCGGGCGCCGAGGGTGGCAGTGGAGCGGACCCGGGCGACCGCCTCGGTGTGGCGTCACCGCCGAGCGCTCGTCCGGGCAGCCGTCCTCGACCTGATCGGCAGCGACGTCGCGATGGCGGGGCGGCCGGGCTTCGGGGGAGGGGCGGCGAGGAGCGCCTGGATGCCTTCGGAGGTGAGCCGGATGGCGGACCGGCCCTCCTGGCCCGTGAGCGGGGTGAGGGTCAGCAACTCCTTGGCGGCGAGCGCATCGATGGTGGCGGTCCGTACGGAGGCGTTGAGGGGACTTTCCAGCTCACGGACGCTGCGGCGGGCATCACGGAATACGCCGTCCCCCCGCGCAAGCGAGGCGAGAGCCTTCCGCTGGGCCTCGCTGACCTTGACCGCGCCGCTGCTCGGACCGAGGTTCTCCCGTGCGGCGCGCGCCTGGGCGTAGAGGTATCCGTCGTGCCGGAGTAGTGCAGAGCCGACTTCCTGGCAGGTCACCGGTGCACGGTGCAGGTGGACTCGTGCCTGCTCCAGCAGGTGATCGGATGTAGTTGTGTCGCCGTGGGCGAGAGCGGAGATGCTGTCGGCCGTCCGCAGCGCGGCGGAGGTTATGGCCTCGGCCAGGCGACGGAGGAGTGAGACGGCGTCGAGGCCGTCGACGGTGGTCGTCGCGTTGCTCAGGGCGGCTTTGGCCAACAGCCCGGCGGCACGGAGTGAGGTCTGGTGAAGCGCGCCGCCCGCCCGGATCGTCATCGTGATGGGCAAGACCGACCCCGCCGCCGACCGGCACCGCCAGCAGTCGATGATCCTCGTGCCCCGCGACACCCCAGGTCTGGAGATCGTGCGCGGCATGGAGGTCTTCGGCTACGACGACCACGATCACGGCGGCCATGCCGAGCTGATCTTCACCGGCGTGCGGGTACCCGTCGCGAACTCGGAGACTGCGGCCACGATGCCGCCTACCGAGTTCCCCACGTCATTGTCATATGAAGGCGATCGGCATCAGCAGGCTCCTGCTGCTGATGCCGACTTTTGCTGACCTCCGAGGCTTTCAGGCCGCTGACCTGCGGTGATGTGCGTCGATCGTCATGTGGTGGAATTTCGTGGGTCGCACGGACGAGGAGATCCGCGTGGCGCGCGAGGACTGGATGCGCGGCGACCGCTTCGGCGAGGTGAAGGGCTACGACGGGGACCGCCTGGATGCCCCGGAGGTCCCTGCGACCAGCTGAAGGCCCGGGGGCGGGTGCGCTGACCTGGGCTTTCTCACCTCCTTGTCGATGGCTGGAGCAGGGACGCCGGACCAGGCCCCTGGCTGCCCCCGATGGAACCTGCCACCGGGGCGGACCGACGGCGCCGGGGCGAGCCCCCAGCCGTGCCCCATGACAGGGCTGGGGGCTCGTTCCGGAGAGACGGCAGGTGTCAGTCGCCCGCCTTCACCTTGGCGGCGGTCGCCGGGGGCTTGAGCTGGACCCAGCCGGCCTTGCTCGGTGCGCCCTCCTCGTTGAGGAGGAAGAGCATGTAGTAGCCGGGCGGGGCCGCGGCGGCGGTCGGCGGGGCCTGAAGCTCCAGGAAGTTGCCGCCGCGGCTCTTGATGCGCAGTTCGAGGTGACGCTGGCTGGTGTTGATCGAGTGGGTCGCGGTGGTCGGGGCCAGCAACACGGCGCGGGTGACGTCGTTGGGTGTGCTGGTGCTCACCGTGATCTTCTCGTTGTAGCCGACGCTCGGGTTGAAGACCAGACCGAGCGAGGGGCGGCTGCCCTGGTGGAGGTAGGCCGGCTCGTAGATCTCGATGCTGCCGTTGTTGTTGTCGTTGATGTCGGGGTCGTTGGCGAGCTGCTGGAGTTCGTCGCCCGTGATCATGACGCGGCCGTCCGGGAGGACCACGCCGTTGGAGTGGTAGCCACGCGGCAGCCGCTGGACGGGGCCGAGCTTCCAGTCGCCGTTCTCGTCGCGCAGTTCGACCTGGCGGTACTTCAGGTCGGCGTTGGGGTTGTACGGTCCGTTGCCGTAGTCGCGGATGTCGAAGGCGCCGTTGACAGTGAGCAGATTGCCGTTCGGCAGGAGCAGGGTGTCGTCCTGGGTGCGGCCGAAGGCGCGGGGCTTCTCGGTGTTCCACTTGCCGCCGGACAGACGGTAGGTGTTCGGGTCGTTGCGGTCGCCGCCGAGGACCAGGACCGAGTCGGGGCCCCTGAAGCCGGCCGGCAGGGGGACCGCTGAGCCGTAGTTGCGCCTCCACTCCCCACCATCAGGGCCAGGCTTGGCCTTGTTGATGTCCGGGCGGTTCGGCAGTTCGGTCTTGGTGTCGGCGGCGGTGTCGAAGAGCCATTGCTGGTCCACGGAGCGGCCGAGTCCGTAGATCTTTCCGTCGCGCAGCGAGAACAGGTGCGGATAGTCCCACTTGAACGGGGCCTCGGTCTTGAGCTTGTCCACCCCCCAGCCGATCGGCTTGGTCGACTTGTCGAAGGGCACCTGGTGGCTCGCGTCGGGGAAGCGCTCGACGACCGGGGTGGGGGTGCCCCAGCCGAGCTCCGACTGACCGGACATGATCACCTGACGTCCGTCGGCGCCGGTGACCACGCTGGGGTACCAACGGCCGACGGACATGTCCTTGTTGAGGTACCAGTCCTCCGCCCAGGGGTCGAAGACCAGGCTCAGCTTGGCGCCGCTGCCTCCGTTGCCGCCGAGGTTGCCGCCGAAGACGCCGAGCATGCCGTTGGGCAGGAAGGAGTGGCCGGCGCAGAAGAACGGGGCCGGGCGGGGTTCGTTCTTGCCGTCGGGCATGTTGACGACCGGTGGCTTCTTCTCGGTGAACGCGTTGGGACCGGTCCCCTTGGCGGGGTCCCAGATCCAGGCGCGGCCGGCATTCTGCTTGCCGATCGTGTCGGTGGGGGCGGGCTCCTTCTGCGGGTTGACCTCGATCCGCTCGAACGAGAACAGCAGGACCTTGCCGGTGGGCAGCAGTGCGACGTGGGCCGCGAAGTCCGGCGACTGGAAGTACTCCTGGAACCGGCCGAACTCGGCGGCGTCGAAAGACGCGTTGGCCTTCTCCTGGGAGGCGGTCAGCGATTTGAGCCGCTCCGTACGGGTGGTCTGCGGGTACTCGCCGACATCGGCCAGAGCCTTCCGGGTACGGGCGTGCTCCTCGGCGTGCTCCTTGCCGAGCGTCGCCGCCTCGTCCGGGTCGACGGTGACCGGCGCGGTCGCCGCCCGGGAGGCGGGGCCGTAGGGAAAGGCGTCGCCCCCCTCGTCGTGACCGGTGTGGGCCAGTACGGGGCCTGCCGATGCCAGGGCCATGGACGCGGCCATCGCGGTGGCGGCGCAGACGGAGATCGCCGTGGCGAGCCTCCGGCGCGCGGGCAGGGGCGGATTACTGCGGGACATGGGACTCCTTGCTGCAGAGAGGAGGGCGCAGCGGTTCGACTGGGGGACGCATCGGAGGGCGGGCTGCGCCGGGACTGCCACACGTTCACATAAAGTGACGAGCTTCAGTGTTTCGACGTATCAACCGGCTGTCGCCCTGAGGCACGCAGCCGGGTGATCCCGCGCGCCGAAAGCGCCCCTCCGCGCCTCTTGCGCCCCCCGACCAGCGTGTTTGCGGTCAACAAACGGGTGACGGGGGGCCTCATCGGTCCGGTCGGCCCGCGGAAGGGCATACGAGTACTGCGTACTTCGATGATGACTCTGCGCGACATCGGGCGTGGAGGTGTCGATCTTCTGGAGGGAACATGGTGGACGATCTCAAGCTGCGTGAGAGCGACGACATCCAGGGCGATGTGATCGCCGGCTTCAAGAAGGACCAGATGACCCTGCTCTTCCTCAAGTTCGAGGACGCGGCGAGGGCGCGTACCTGGGTCAAGGCCCTGGAACCTCAGATCTCCACGACGAGACAGGTGGCGACCTTCAACGCCGCCTTCAGCAAAGCCAGGAAGGCATCGGAAGGCGACGACCCCAAGACGCTGAAGGCCACCTGGATCAACGTGAGCTTCACCTGTGCGGGTCTGCGGGAGCTGACCGGAAAGGACCCTCTGCCCTCCGTCAAGCCCGGCAGCGGCCTGGAGGCGTTCAAAGAGGGCTCGGACAAGCGGGCGCTCGGGGACACCGGCGACAGCTCGCCGGGGATGTGGCTCTTCGGCAACGGCAAGGGGCAGGTCGTCCACGCCGTGCTCACCGTCGCGTCCGACACCGTCCAGGACCTCCAGGCGACGGTCAGGCAGCAGCGTGAGGCATGCGCCGCGGCCAAGATCGTGATCGTGTTCCAGCAGGATGCCGCCACACTGCCCGGAAGCCGGAGGGGCAAGGAGCACTTCGGCTTCAAGGACGGCGTCAGCGAGCCCGGCGTGATCGGCTTCGACGAGCGGGACCCCGCCAAGCCCGAGTACGTCAAGGGCCATCACGGCACCCGGCTGATCCCGCCCGGTGAGTTCGTCGTCGGCCACGACCGGGTCGGCGGCGTGCCGCACGAGACGCCCGAATGGGCCGACAACGGCACCTTCCAGGTGGTGCGGCGGCTGGGCCAGGACGTCCCGGGCTTCTGGTCCCAGGTCGCCGGGCAGCTGAAGGTGCTCAAGGAGGCCAAGGTGGTGCCGCCCGAGGCCACCTCGGAGTGGCTGGCGGCCCGCCTCGTCGGCCGGTGGCGCTCCGGCACACCCGTCGCCACGTGCCCCAACGCCGACAGGCCCTCCAACGCGCTGGCCGGCGACGACAACGACTTCGGCTACCGCAACGACCCTGAGGGCTTCATCACCCCGCTCTTCTCGCACCTGCGCTGCACCAACCCCCGGGACGGCCTGCAGGAGAAGCCCGGTGATCCGCCGTTCGACGAGAATCCGGTGATGGACCGCCGCCGGATCATCCGCCGTGGCGCCCCGTACGGCGCGCCCTTCGACCCCGCCTCGGAGGGGCCCGGCGGGCCCGACGAGAAGCGCGGTCTGCTCTTCGTCTGCTACCAGTCGGACCTCGTGGAGCAGTTCGAGTTCATCCAGAAGGCGTGGATCGACAGCCCGAACTTTCCGCCGAACCGGACCAACAAGCCCGGCCCCGACGGAATGGTCGGGGCCGCCGGCAAGGTCAGCTACGAGACCCCCGGCAAGACCACTCAGCTGAGCCTGAGCCAGTTCGTCGTCACCGAGGGGTCCGTCTACGCCTTCGTCCCCTCGCTGACCCTGCTGCGGCTGCTCGGTGACGGCCGGCTCACCGACAAGCCGCCCGCCGACGTCCGGCCGACCGACGCCTTCCTGCCCATCCCCGACAGGCAGCGGGAGCAGGGCAAGAGCTGGTACTGGGCGTACGGGACGGGCAGCGACGGTGAGGCCGTCTGCCGGACCGTCTCCATCGCCGACGGGGACGAGCACGCGGACGTCCGCGAGCGCCCCGACCGGCCGCTGACGACCTGGCCGTGCTACGCCGGGGTGAAGAAGGTCGACGCGATCCTGCCCGTTCCGGACGAGCAGCGGATCAACGGCCGCAGCCGGTTCTGGCTGTTCCACACCGCCGAAGGCCGACAGGTCTACCGGAAGATCTCCATCGCCGATGGCGCCGAGTCCGGCATCCCGCCCGAGCAGGCCACCGCGATCGACCTCCCGGACCGCTCGCTCTCCGCCTGGGTCTCGTTCAACGGGATCGAGAGGGTGGACGCCTTCCTGCCGGTCCCCGACATGCAGAGGGTCGACGGCAAGAGCTGGTACTGGGTGTTCCACACCTTCATGGACCGTCAGGTCTACCGCCTGATCTCGGTTGCCGACGGCAGGATGCACTCGGACAACCTCGAACGCGGCGACCGCGGCCTCGACCTGTGGCGATCGCTGGCCGGGATCACGCGGGTGGACGAATTCCTCGCGGTACCGGACATGCAGCGGATCAACGGCATGAGTCTGTTCTGGGTGTTCCACCAGGACAAGTACCGGATCATCGTGATCCGTGACGGTCATGGCCACGAGGACCAGGTCACGGTCGAGGACCGACCGCTGACGATGTGGAGGTCCCTGACGGGCTGACGGGTCCGCCCCCCCCCGAGCGGGTGCCGGACCCGGTGCGCCTCGCCGCGCCGGCGGCGGTGGTGGGAACGCAGGACGCGTTGTCCCACACCGCCCGGGCCACCGGCGCGAGCAGCGGCACCGGGTCGGCGCCGCGGAACAAAGCCGGGCGCCGAAGCGGAAACGGCCCCGGACACGCCGGGCCCGCTCGGTGAGGACGGTCGGAGCGTGGCCCGCATCTTCAGTCGAGGGACCGTCAGCACCTCGCGGACACCCAGGTCCCGGGCCGGTCCGGGACGGCTCACCTTCTTGAGCCAGAGCTCCGCCGTTCGAGGACGTCTCCGACGCGCTCTTCGGCGCGCCCCCGCCCGATAGCGGCCGAGACCGACGGTCCGGCCTTCACCGACGCTTCGGCCACACGTGGACGGGTCCCGCCGAGGCTGTCCTGCCTCTCTCCGCCCGGAACAGGCGAAGCCCTCGGCACCCGGGCCCTGCATCAGCACTCCCCCCGGCTACGGGCTACGGGCTGCGGGTTCTGCGCGCCCGCGCCGCCGAGACGGGCGGCGCCGCCGCCCTGGCCCCGATCCTGACGGATCTCCGGATGCCGGGCGGAGACGGCGTCGAGTCGGGCGCCCTGCGCGCCACGGTTGGAGGGACCCGGGAACGTCACGGCGTCCATGCTGACCTTTTGCTGACCTCTGGCCTGTATACAGGGCGCTGACCTGTGGAAATCTTGCGGCTGTGGGCATTGTGGTGGAACTTCGTCGGCCGCACCGACGCGGAGATCCGCAAGGCCCGCGAGGACTGGATGGCAGGCGACCGCTGCGGCGACGTCAAGGGCTACAGCGGCGACCCGCTGCCCGCCCCGGAGGTCCCGTCCACCCCGCTGAAGGCCCGGGGGTGCGTGCGCTGACCCGGCTTTTTTCTCCTGGGCCGGATGTGGGAGTGGACGGATACTCAGCCTTCCTTGCGGGCTGTCGGCGCAACTGCGCGGGGGTGCGTGTCGCAGCCCCTTCCGGTCGCGCTGCCGGAGGGTGAGCTTCCCGGGTGCTCTCGTGTGTGGGCATGTCCGGTCAGTTGAATGTCGACCTTTGGCGGACTCGGCTGGTAGGGCGTCAGATGTTGCGGCGGTGCGGCCCAGAGCATGGCGGCAGGCCGGTCTCGGCGGTGAGCGGAACCGTTCTTCAACACCGGCTCCACACCGGCCGGGCCGCCAGCAGTGTGTGCGCCGGTTGGCGGTTGTCCTCCGGGACGACCGGGGCTCGGGGCAACACTGATGCCTCGACAGGCGGCCGGAGGGGTTGCGATCCCGAGACGGCTTGAGGTGCTCGCACAGGATCTCGGCTGGACAATGGGAAGAGAGGTCTCGTGGGGACCAGTTGGGGACCACACGCTAGGCGCGGTGGTGCACGGCGCATGCTTCCGCGCACAACTTGCGCCCGGATTAGGTCCGCTATATCCAGAAAATACCCTTGACTCTCACTCCTGGGGGTCAAGGGGTCGCAGGTTCAAATCCTGTCGTCCCGACTTTTCGAAGTCGCAGGTCAGGGGCCGTTTCAGAGCAATCTGAAACGGCCCCTGACTCGTTTTTGCCCTAGGGGGTGAGGGCCTCGCGAGTGCGGCGTCGGGCGGTCAGTACGGGAAGTCGCGGCGGGACTGGTACTGCTTGCCCCCGAGCAGCTCGACCACGAGGTCGGACGGGTTGGTGAGAGTGGCCAGTTGCGAGCGCATGTCCTCCTGCGGCACGCAGAAGGTGTGCGTGTAGGTGATGAGCAGGGCGGACCTCAACCCCGTGGAGCGGTTGGGGCGGGACGTGTGCCACCAGGCGCCGTCGGCGAGGATCACGCTCCCGCGGGGACCGGCGAGGATCTCGCCGTCGTCGCACCACGACTCCTCCATGTCCGGCAGCCGGTTCGCCCGGTGCGAACCGGGAATGCCGGCGGTGGCGCCGTTCTCCACGGTGAAGTCGTCCAGGAACCAGATGCACTGCCCGGCGAGCGGGATGGCAGGCCACGGCGGGGTGAGCGTCCAGTAGGGGTGGTCGGCGTGCCAGTACTGCTCGACGGCGCCGGGCCAGAGCGCGTTCGCGCTGAACGTCGAGCAGATCAGGTCCTCGCCCAGATAGCGCCGCCACACGGCGAGGACGAAGGGGTGGACCAGGGCGTCGAGGAACACGGGATCCTTCGCCAGCAGATGAAGGACCCGCTGGTGTCCGCTGGGGTGGAGATTGCGCTGCTTCTCCGCGTACAGCAGCCGTTCGAGGGACTCCCGCATCCGGTCGACGGCCGGTTCGGGCAGCAGGTTCTCCACCAGCAGGTAACCGCGCTCGCCGATGGCGCGGACCGCCGAGTCGGCCTGCGGCAGGTCGAGTTCTGTCGTCGTCATGGCGTTCTCCGGTCGGAATTCAGGACCAGCGGGGCAGCAGGTCGCGCAGGAGCGTCAGCCGGGCGCGCTCTCCGGTCGCAAACGGGTTGTTGCTCTCCAGGCCGGGGACGATCACCCGCACGACATGGCCGGGCGCGGTCTCCGGGCGGGAAAGGTCGAGCACGGGAACGTGGGTGACACCGGCGTCGGCGACCCGCCGCAGGGTCCACCGCAGGTCGTCGAGCACGTCGTCACAGGTGAGCCCTCGTGGGAGCGGGGTCGTGATGATGTCCGGGTCGAGCCAGAACCAGGCGTCCTCGTGCGAGAGGGGACGCGGCCGTTCGTGGCGGCCGAGGCTGCGGGCCTTGATCGTGAGGTCCTCGCGACCTCCCGCCACCGAGCAGGCGATCGACTGGGCGGCCTCCAGCAGGGCCATCTCGACCGCCGTCCCGGGATCGGGATGGGTGCCGTAGCCCTCGGCGCGGTCCAGGCCCCGCCACACCGTCACCATGAACGTGGGGACCTTGACCTCCGACGTGATGTCGAGGACCCGGACCACGTGCCCGGCCCGGCGCAGCCGCTCCGCCGCCTCGCGCGCCCCGTCCGGAGCGGTGTCGGGGTCCACGAACCGGAACGGCGGCGCCCCCGTCCCGCCGGGGTTCACCAGGGCGATCTCCGCGAGGCGCTGGGCATGGCGCTCCAGGTACTCGCACAGCCCGTGCAGCAACGCCTCCTCGAGGGAGAATCCCGACCCCAGACCGTTGGTCGCGATGACTTTCCGTGCCCCGCGCGGACTGAAGCAGATATCGCCCCGGCCGCGTTCGAGCCGCAGCAGATCGAGCGGGACGAGGACCGTCCGGGCGGTGAGGAGGTCCGGGCAGCGCACCCAGGTCAGCGGCAGCTCGGGGGTGTAACCGCTGTCGTACGGCAAGGCCAGTCCCGCCGGGTCGACGGCGTCGCCGCCCAGCTCGCGGTAGCTGCCCTCGACGAGGTCGCCGGCGCGCGGCACCCAGCGCTCCTGCGCCCACTTCTCCAACTCCTCCATGACGCTGCCGACGTACGCACCGTCCTCGGTGAGCCCCTTGCCGCTTCCGTACGTGCTGGACCAGCGGCCGTCGGGTCGGGCGGCCTGCGCGATCTGAAGGCCGCCGATGTCCCCGAGCTCGCCGACCATCCCGATCCGGGTGATCCCGATGGTCTTCGCCAGCCGCTCCGCGTGGTTGCGCGCCTGCCCCGGAGAGGTGCAGAAGCGTCGCTCCCCGGGGGGTTTCGGCCGACCGCGCAGCCCCAGGGCAGGGTGCGGTACGGGGCGGGCGGCGGCGGGCAGGGCCCCGCCGGCCATCGTCGCGGCCAGTGTCCGTACGTGACGCCGGGCCCGCGCGAGCCCTTCGGCGAAGGCGTCCTGCGCGGCGCGGTCGCCGTGACCCCACTGCGCCCACCGCTGCCGCAGGGCCTCCCGGTCGACGGCCAGGTTCGCCTTGCAGAGCACCTGCCACGCCTCGGCGAGTTCCTCGGCTCCCGCCGGGCGGGGATCCTCCTCGGCGAACAGGCGCAGCGCGCCCTGCCGCATCACCTCCCGCTTGAGCGAGGCGTCGTGCAGGAACAGCGCGGCGCGCACCGATCGCCGGAACACCTCGCGATCGGCCCTGGCCCACGCCGTCAGCCCGGCATCGGCCACGGCCTCCGCCTCGGCACGGCGGTTGAGGGTCGGCAGGTCGATGCCGAGGTCCGCGAGCGTGACCCGGGCCTCCTCCGTGCTCAGCCACCCCCAGCGGCGCACGGCGGACAGGAACGTGGCCCGGGCGGCCTCGGCGTCGACCGCCGGCAGCAGCTCGGGCGGTACGGGATGGGCGGCACGGCCCAGCGGTTCGAGCCGCCCCGTGTAGGCGAGGAAGGCGAACAGTTCGTCGTCGTCGACCCGGTCGCCGCTCTCCCAGATCAGAGCCGTACCGGTGGCGACGGGCTCGGCGTCCGGCCGCCCCACGTTCACCCGGGGCGCCCCACCGGGCACGGGCGCCACCCGGGCCGCCCCCACCGCCTCCAGGACCGACTGGGCATCCCGGTGCTTGAGGTCGTGCCCCGCCAGCATGGCGACGAGGTCGTCGCCGTCTGCGCGATCGAGCAGCCCGGCGGAGCGGACGACGCGGCGGTAGGTGCGCGCCTTGTACGGCAGCTCCAGCGCGGCCGCGAGCAGGCGGTCGGCGGTGGGTCGGTCGATGGTGCCGCCGCGGTGCAGGCGGTCGACCGCGTAGCGGACGTTCACCATGGGCACGGTCAGCGGAGCGGCGGTCTCCGCGTCGAACAGCAGCGCGACCTCGTCGTCCCGGCTGATGGCACCGTCGCGGTACCAGGCGTGGACCAGCCCGATGCCGATGACACCGGGAACCTCGGCCGCGCGCAACGCGCCCATGCTGCCGCCGCCGTACACGACGACTCCCCGGTCGACGGCCGAGCGCACCTCGGCCGGGCTGACCGCGAGGGACTGCTCGAAGACGCCGTCGACGATCCCGACGACCTGTCCGGCAGGGAACGCGTCGAGGTCGCCGCGCCGGACCGGCCGACGGTAGTCGGCGTCGAGAAGCAGACGGGCCTCGGCGAGAGGCATCGACGGCCCGAGGAACACGACCGGCCGTGTGCTCACCGTACGAGCCCGTCGATCTCGCCCGGTCGCGCGCGGCGCAGCAGCCCCTCGGACACCAGTTTCCGGACGACGTCGACCGCGGCGCCCGGGGCGAGGACGTCGGGCAGGTCGACGGCACGCAGCACGCGTACCCCGGCCACGTGCTCGAACGCGGCCAGCACACCGATCGGTCCGCGGACCGCGCCACCCGGGAAATGGATCGTCGCGGAGCCGTCGTCCGTGGTCACGCGGCAGTCCGTGCCCCGTGCGCGCACCAGCCACGTCTTCTCGTCGATCCCCTCCAGGCCGCCGCGCTCGCCGAGCCCGCCGTCCGCCAGGACCACCCGGCGGGCGGTGCGCCGGGCGGACAGTCCGCCGAGCAGGCCCGGCAGCGCCGCACGGGTGCCCGGGGAGCCGAGCAGGTCGGCCAGCCCGGCGGCGAGCGCGTCGGCATCGGCCGTACGGGCATGCGGGACCGGCGCGTCCAGACCGGGCAGGCCCGCCACGACCTCGTCGAGGACGTCCCGCCAGCGCAGGGGGAAGAGCCTGATCGTCAGGTGCAGGGACGGTGCGGTCCCGGTCCGGGCCACGTGCCCGCGGTACTCGGGCACGTACAACACGTCCCCCGGCTCCAGCGCGAACTCCCGCTGCGGGATACGAGCCCAGTCCCGCGCCGGGACCCCGCACGGCTGCTGCGGGCCGTTGCCCTCCTCCACCCGCCAGGTCTTGTGCCCGTCGAGCTGCACGACCAGGCTCCCGTGGTCGTCGCGGTGCGGCGCGAACCCCTGGGCCGCGGCCGGTGTGGCGAACACGTGGGCACCGGCCGGCGCCCGGAGGGCGACGCCCTGCTCCACCAGGTCGAGTTCGATGCCGCGGCACAGGTCGGCCAGCGACGGCGAGAGCCGGTGCGCCTTGGTCAGGTAGAGCGTCTCGCCGTCCTCGAACAGCCGCCGGACCTGTCGCAGGTCGAGCATGCCGTCCGCGTCGACGACCGTCGGCGGCAAGGGTCGGCGGTCTCCGCCGCGGGCCAGGTGCAGCACGCCCTCGTGTGCGTGGTGCAGGGCGCCGAGCATGGCCTCGAAGCCGTCCATGTCGAGCGGTGGGGCACTCGAGGCGGCGCCGGGGAACAGGCGCGGCTCCCGACTCCGTACCGAGTCGACGAAGGCCGCCGCGTCCGTCGGGCGGAGCAGCTCGGCGAGCGTCACGCGTCCTCCTGCCCCGGCTCGGATCCGACCGACGGCGCGGGGTGGGGGATCGGTCGGTAGCGCTGGACGAGGAAGCGCCGCCTGCGCAGCTTCTCCTCGGGCGTACAGGTGGTCACCAGTCTGCTGCCGGTGTGCTTCTCGTCCTCCACACGGCAGGTCCCGCCGCACAGGTTGCGCAGGTCGCAGGAGCGGCAGCCCTCCCGGTTGTCGACGCCGAAGGCCGCGGCCGTGCGCCCGAGGTAGGTCGTGATCTCGCCGAGCGGCAGCTGGTCGACGTGGCCGAGCGCACCGGACATCAGATGGCAGGGGTACACGAGCCCGTCGGGGGCGACCACGAGCTGCTCGGCGTATCCGCAACCGCTGATCTTCTGCACCATGTTGGACCCGTGGACTTTGTCGTCCTCCTCGCGCAGCTCGCCGAGCAGCGCGTCGACCCACGCCCGCACCTCGTCGGTGTCCAGGTCGTGGTCGAGGTCCGTGCCCCGGCCGTGCGCCATGGCGCCGTAACTGATCCGGAACCGCAGGTCGGTGTCGCGCCACTGCTCGGTGAAGCCCGGGAGTCCCGCTTTCACGGCTGCCCAGTTGGCGGCCATGACGGTCGTGCTGACCCGCGTCTGCACTCCGGCGTCGAGCAGGAGACGGATGGCGCGCACGGCCCGGCGGAAGGAGTGCGGGCCGCGGATCGCGTCGTGGGACTCGGCGGTGGGCCCGTCCACGCTGATCTGCACGATGTCGGCGTAGCGGACGATGTCGCCGAGGTGCTTGGGCACGGCCATGCCGTTGGAGAACAGCGTGACCTCGAGCCCGAGTTCGTGGGCTCGCCGCATCACCGGGATGCAGCCCTCGTGCAGCAGCGCCTCGCCGCCGGTGAGGAGCAGCTTCTCCCCGCCGTTCGCCGCGAAGTCCTCCACCAGCCTGATCCAGCGTTCGGTGGTCAGTTCGCCGTCCTTGGGCAGCAAGGGGCCGGAGCCGGTGTAGCAGTGCACGCACTCGAGCTGGCAGCGGTTGGTCAGATGGAAGCGGGCGAACACGTGCGGCCGTACCTGCTTGACCGAGTGGTGGCCGCGGATCCCGCGCACCATCCCGGCGTGTGCGACCCGCGCGACAAGCTTGGCCATCGCCTGAGTCGCCGCGTCCGGGGCGAGCCCGTGGGACCGGTGCAGCTCGCGGGCGGCGTCGGCGGGCGTCGTGCCGGCGACGAGGAGAGTGAGCAGCGCGTGGTCGACGTCGTCGGCGACCAGCAGCTTGCCGTCCTGAACGGCGATCCAGAGGTGGGCGTCGTCGACCTGGTGGTGGGCGAGCGAGGAGACGAACGGGATCGGCTCCTTCGTGGACAGGTCGTAGACCGCGCGGGAGCCGTCGGCGGACCGGCGGGCGGGGGCGGGGGCAGGGGTGGCGGTGGGGGCGGCGACGGCGGGTGACGGGTGGTCCGCCAGACCGACGGCGCCGTACGGAGCCCGGTCCGGCGCACCGAACCGCGGGAACGGCTGTGCCTCGTCGGGTCCCGAGAGTGCCGGTCCCCCCTGCCAGGCGCGAAGGGTAAGCAGGGTCTGCTTGCTGCTCATCGTGGCTCCTTGGGGGCCGGATGGGGGAAGGAAGGGAGAAGGGAGGGCGGCCGGGGCGGTGATCTCGGGATCACCGCAGCCGGGGGCCCGCGACCCAGGCCACCAGAGCGCGACGCAGCCCCTGGGTGACCGGCGTGACGCGGTGGTCGATCAGGGACGGGAAGACCAGCACCGAGCCCCGCTCGCGCGGCAGTTCCTCGGTATCGACGCCGAACATCTGCAAACCCCCGCCCTCGTACGAGGACGCGTCGGACAGCTGGACGATCACGGTGATCTTCCGGGGGGAGTCGGCCTGGTCGTGGCTGTAGTCGTTGTGCCGGTGGAAGTGCCCGTTGCCGGGGAGGTACTCGACGTACTGCGGAGCGCGCGTGATGCCTGACAGATCGAACCCGTAGGCGGTCCGCGCGGCCTCCCGCGCCACGGAATCGACCAGTCGGTGGATCCACTCGGTGCGTGGCCCCTTCGGTACGTACCGGGTCTCCGCTCGCCGATGGCCGGGATGCCCGGCCTCGTCCACGGTGGTCGGTGCCGTCAGCGGGAGTTCGCGGCAGGCGGCGACGAGGTCGTCGCAGTCGGCAGTGGTGAGGCGTTCCCGCAGGCGCATCCAGCCCAGGTGATGGCCGGCCGAAGGGCCGCCGTCACGGACCAGGGTCAGGTCGCGGGTCCGTAGGACAGGCTCTTTCGCTCGGGTGGGGGAGGCCGGAGCCGAGGCCGTGGCCGGGCCCCCTGCGGGGGCCGCGGTCAGCACAGGCGATGCCGGTCCCGCCGTGTTGTCGACCGGCCGAAAGAGGTTGTGCCGCACGAGGATCCGGGTCAGTTCGACAGCGTCGTAGTGCTGGCCGACCCCCGGCAGCTCCCTCGGCGTGAAGGACTCCGCCTTCGACACGTGGTCGACGACGGGCTGGAGCCGCCCGTCGAGGCGCAGGGTGCCGCCGGGGAAGATCAGTCGCGCGAGCCCGTGTTCGCTGTCGGATTCACTGGGCATCAGCGGCACTCTGCGCACGATGGTGTCCGGCGCGATCGCGGTGGCGGCGCTGCCCGCCACCAGCTGCCCACCGGGCAGTGGGTCGAGTCCGACGATGCACCGTACGCGGCGCTCCCGCAGATAGGCGGGGACGTCGAGGTCCGGGAGGTCGGGCAGCGCGGGTCCGAGGGCCGCGGGTCCGGTGACCGAGCGGCGGAAGGGCTCGTGGTCGCGCAGCATGTCCGCCATGGCGTCCGCCCAGGACAGCGTGTGCAGGCCGAGCGTGAGGTGCAGCGACGCCTCGTCAGCCGTGTGTGCGACGTGGGGGAAGTCCTGGGGGACATACAGGACGTCGCCCGGCTCCAGCGTCGCGGAGACGAGCGTTTCCGGGCCCTGCGACCCGGGGGCGAAGACCTCCCACCGCTTGGTGCCGTGCAGTTGGACGACGAGCACCGCATGGTCGTCGTGGTGGCGATCGAAGCCCTGCGCGCGCGGCGGAGTGAGGTACGCGTTGGCACTCACAGGCTCGGCGGGGAGAACGCCGAGCTCCAGCAGGTCGAACTCGATGCCGCGGCACAGCTCGCCGACCGGGGAGCAGCGGCGGGCCAGGAGGGAGAGCAGCAACGTGGCGCCGGAGCGGTAGGCGGTCAGGACGTCCCGCCCCGGAGACCGGTCGGAGTGGTGGGGGACGACCGGCCGTGCCCGGCCTTCCTGTACGACGCTGAGATCGGCGCCCCCGCCGCAGGCCAGCCGTTCGAAGTCGTCGATCGTGAACAGCCGCCCGACCAGCGGAGCGGCGGCCCCGCGGAGCAGCAGCGCTTCGCGCTCCCAGCTCAGGCGGAGGAAGGACGTGACGTCCAGGCTGCCGAGGACGGTGGCCAGCCCTCGCTTCTCCGTGTCCATGGGAATCAGTCCCGAGCGGCGTCGCTCAGCAACTCGGCCCGCCGATGTTGGACGCGCACCCCGTGCAGGCGGTGATCATGCCGAAGCTCTGGTTGTCCAGCTCGATGTCGACGGTCTGAAGGGAGATGGACATGACCTCCTCGGGCTGCGGCGCCGTCTCGTCGTCGGCGTCGCCCTTGCCGGCGGCGTCGTAGGTGTCGGTCGGCCCGGTGCGGCGGCGGAGCTCGATGGCGACCCGGTCGCCGTCGTTCAGCTCCACTCGCGGCGTATCGGCGCCTTCGAACACCTCCACCACGATTTCCTTGCGTGGCTGAGTCATGTCCGTGTTCTCGCACATGGTGCACTCCTGACTTGTTACGTCAAGTTGGGTCGAAGGGGACTATGTTGCGGGAAAGCCTTCCTAGCAGTGACCTGGATCACAGTCAACGAAATGGAGGTTCAGGCGAGCGTGTGACACCCGAACGGCACTTTCCGCTGGACCTCGCCATCGGGTGCACCTTCCGGAACGAAGCCAGGTTCCTGAGGGAATGGATCGAGTTCCATCGGCTGATGGGCGTGCAGCGCTTCTTCCTCGTCGACGACCGCAGCGACGACGACTACCGGGACGTGGTGAAGTCGTACGTGGACGAAGGCGTCGTCCAGGTCATCGAGAAACCCTGCCCGCCGGCGTACGCGGGGCGCCGGTGGAACCAGTACCAGCACCTGGTCCTGGGCGGGCTGTGCAGGGAACTCCGCGGAGCCGTGCGCTGGCTGGCCCTCGTCGACGTCGACGAGTTCCTCGTACCGACCGTCGCCTCCACCGTCCTCGAGTTCCTCTCGGACCACGAGGAGGCGGGAGCGGTGCACGTGGAATGGCGCATGTTCGGAACATCGGGCGTGCGGCGGCTGGGTACCGGGGAACTGCTCACCGAGCGCATGTGCCGACGCATGGCGGCACGCCCGAATCCGGGGAAGTCGATCGTCAAACCGCACCGAGTCGCCGAGGCGGGGATTCACCGCTGCGAGCTCCTGCCCGGCAGCACCTACGTCACCGTTCCCGCCGACCCGGCCCCCGGGCGCGGCGGCATGCGCGTCCACCACTACTGGACCCGGGACGAGGAGTTCCTCCTCGGCACCAAACTTCCCCGCGCGGCGGAGACGAAGGGCTGGGAGCTGACACCGGAAGCCGTCGACTTCCATCGCACGGCGTACGGCGACATCGAGGACCGGCAGATCCGGCGGTTCCTGCCGGGCCTGCGGGAGCGGCTGGGACGGGCTCGGTAGGAACTGGTGGAGCGGAGTGGGGCGAAGGTCGTCGGTGACGTGGGGAAGGCGGCCGAGCCGCTGGGCCGTCCTGGCGAGCGGACCCCGACTTCGCCGTCTCCCCGCCGAGACCGAGGGCGAGCGCGAGGACGGTGCGGGTCTCCACGGCGAGCAGGCGCTGCCCACCCTGCTCCGCCTGTGCCGTCTCCGCCGCCATGAGCGCCACGGCTTGCGTGTGGCGGCCGGTCCGTACCCAGGCCCAGCCCCGCAGGCAGGCGGCGCGCGGAGACGGGGTGATCCGGTCGAGGTCGACCAGGCCCGTGGTCGGTGCGCCGGTGCGCAGCGAGAGTTCGGCGCGGGCCAGCAGGACCTCGTCGAGCGCCTGCCGTTCACCGGTCCGTTCCGCGACGGCCTCGCCGTCGGCGAGCAGCCGCCGGGCTTCCTCCGGATCATCGGGCATACGGATCCGGGCCAGGGCCGTGCACGCGAAGGGCAGTGCCCGCTCGGCCTGCCCACGTGCCAGCCGCTCCGCCGTCCGTGCCAGCTCCTCGGCCCGCGTCGTCCCGCCGAGACGGACGCCGGCGGTGCGGCGAAGGTCCCGGCGGGTAGGGCCTGGGAGACGGGGACCATGGCGAGGGACGTCAGGGCACAGACCACGGTGACGGCCGAGGCCCGGACGAGCCGTGCGGCACGTGGCCGCGATGAGCTGACAGGCGGGTGCATGGGGGAGGGCTCCGATTTCCGGGGGGTGGGAAACGGACGGTTCAACGTCGCTGCGGGATCTGAACCGTCCGGCACGGAGGGACCCTAGAAGACCCCCATTACTCGCCCATTACTCCTGCTCGCGACGGCTGTCGGCCTTCAGTCCTCCGACGTTCGGGCGGTCAGCCACCCCCTGCGCAGCGCCTGCGCACCCGCCTGGAAACGCGTCTCCGCGTCCAGCACCCGCAGGAGACGTTCGATGCGGCGCCCGTCGACCACGATCAGCTTCGCCGGAAGGTCCGGGCCGACGCCGAGGCGTGGTGGCCCGTATCCGAAAGCAAAGGCGGGGACCGGGGGAGTGGTGTCCCCGGTCCCCGCCTTCTGGCGAGACCGCCGCGCGCCGCACGGGTTGTCCACCCGCGCGGACGGGGTGAGGGTCGCGGTCCTCGTCGACCTGCGGCTCGTCGCTCGGTGGCCGCTTCGGGGCTCAGGTCCCGAGGATGCGCGCCTTCTCCGCCGCGAACTCGTCCCCCGTCAGGGGCCCTGAGTCGTCAGGTCGGCGAGTGCCGTCGCACCGGGAATCCCGGCAGGAGACACCCCCCCGGCGGGCGCGGGCCCTGCATCCCCGGTAGACGCGTGGCGGGGGATCAGTCGGGGAGCCGCTCCAGGAGCCAGTGGCCCAGCTCTTCGGTGATGGCCGTGTGCGCGGTGGTCGTGGACGAACAGAGGAATTCGTCCAGCTCGCTCTCCTCCGGGTTCAGTTCGTTGATGTTCGCGTACAGGTCGTCCTGCTTCGCGATGTCGCGGATCGCGACCGCGCTGACCGAGGGGACGAAGCAGACGTCCTCGTGCCGCAGGTCCGCCTTGCCGCCGAGCTTCTCCATCGTGTCGGCGAGGATCTTGTAGGTGTGCAGGGTTCCGCCCGGCGCGCCGTCCAGTTCCGGGAAGCCGCTGGTCGTGATGGTCTCCTCGGCCTTGGGGAACCGGCGGTTCAGGTAGGCAACCGTCACGTCGTCGCCCTGGGACTGGGCGTAGAAGGTGGTGCCCGGGTAGATCCGGTCGATCCGCAGCGCGACGTCGCCGGGCTTCACGTCCGGCAGGCCGACCCCGTCGGCGCGACCGTTGGCCACGGCGAGCTTCAGCGGGATCTGCGGCCAGCTGCCGACCCGGGCCAGGGCCTCCAGGAACTCCGTGCGCTCCGGGGCGACACCGATCTTGCCGGTCTCCTTGTCGTAGTGCTGCCACAGCATCTCGCGCGCGGCCGGGCTGTCCATCTGCTTCGCGAAGTCGTTCGGGAACGGGATGAAGTGCGAGAACGCCTGCACGCCGACCGGGATGGAAGCGCCGCGGTGCGGGCTGTCGTAGGAGAAGTACAGCCCGGCCCGGTGGTCCATCCGCTGCATTTCCATCTTGGCGAGCGCGTAGCGGGTGACGATGCCGCCCATGCTGAAGCCGCCGACGGTCAGGCGGGTGTCGCTCACCTGCTCGGCGCCGGCCCGCAGGATGGCGGCCACGGCCGCCTCCGCGTTGGCCAGGATCGACGCGCTGCGCTCCTCGAAGCCGAGGAGGATCACGTCCCTGCCACGCCGGCGCAGCTCGCTGATGAACCGGAGCTCGCCGCCCTCCAGCCCCTGGTAGAGCACGTCGAGCTTGCTCCGGCCGAGGTTGAAGCCGTCGGCCAGGATCACGGGCCGGGTGAGCTCACGGTTGCCCTCGCCGAGGAAGACCCAGGCGAAGCCGTTCGGCAGCTCCCACTCCCGGTGCTCCGGCACCTCGATCTTCCCGGCGGGTTCGGCGGTCAGCGCACTGCCGAGGGTGAACGAACCGACGTTGGGCTCGGTCGTCGTGGACATGGTCGTACTCCTTGTGAGGGGGGTGGGGGAGACGGCCTCATCATGGTGGGCGATCCGGGCGTATCACTCTTCTGAGCTGCGGGGTTCACCCCATTGGATGGAGCATGCACGGGAAGTGTTTGGCGCGCCCGGCATGTGCCGTTGGCCTGTTCTCGTCACTCGTCTTTTCCATGCCGAACGCACTGAGGGGACATGGCACCGCCAGGTCGATTGCCGCATGAGGGTAATTCAGGTCAAAAACGTGATACCTCGGTGTATCTGTGTCGTCGGAGGCCGCGCCTCGGATAGTCAGTGGATCTTCCTGATTCCTGACCGAGGAGCTCTCGTGCTTTGTCGTCGCGCCCTGGGCGGACGTGCTGGGGCCCGTAGTCACCACCGCAGCCTCCGCCGCGCTCGCCTTCATCGTGTCGTCCGGCGAGGTCGCTGCCGCCGGCCAACTGCGCACGCAGCAGCGGCCGACGAGCCTGCCCGCCGAGAACGGCGACGTGATCAGCTCGGAGCCGGGCGTCTTCTACCTGAATCCGCTCAAGGCGATCAAGGTCGACGCCGGCGTGCACCGGATCACGTACCGCACCACCGACCGGGCCGGGAAGGTCATAGCCGTCACCGGCACCGTGCTGGCGCGGGCTCGGGTGGGGGCCGGATCGTCCGTCGCGGACCTTGGGGCGTCACTCCGGATCGTTCCGGGTGCCGGGGCGGGCGGGGCCGCCGTTACGTTGTCGACGGCGTCCGCCAGACCGATCAGTACGGAGCCCGGGGAGCGACGATGCCGAGGACCGTGACCGCCGGCCGGCCTCCGGCCGTGGCGATCGGGCCGCGGGAGCGCGAGGTGCTCTCCGCGGTCGGGTGCGGGCTGCGGGACGACGAGATCGCCGCCGCGCTCGCCATGCCGGAGGAGGCCGTGGCCGGACACCTCGCCCGGATCCTCGTGAAGCTGGGGCTGCGCGACCGGGCCGCGGCCATCGTGCACGCCTTCGACTCGGGGCTGGTCGTCCCCGGCCGGGGTCCCCGCACGGAGACGGGGAGTGCGATACGCCGGCCGGTCGAGGGCCGGGCGGCCGGACCGAAGGTGCGGGTCTGCGTGCTCGGACCGCTGCGGGTGTGGCGGGACGGGCGGCCGCTGGACCCGGGCCATCTGCGCCAGCAGGCCGTCCTGGCGGCACTGGCGCTGCACGCGGGGCGGACGCTCAGCCGGCAGGAACTGCTCGACGGCGTCTGGGGGATGGAGACACCGGTCGCGAACGTCGTGCCGGTGTACGTCTACCGGCTGCGCAAGGCGCTCGGTGCCGGCGACGGCCCCGACCCCGTCATCGCGTACGACCGGCGTGGCTACCGGCTGGTCTCCGGCGCGGTCGACGTGGACGTGGCCCGTGTGGAGGACCTGGTCGGCGACATCGGGGCGGCCGAACGGGCGGGCGACGCGGCCGAGTCGGTCCGCCTGTGCTCCCGGGCGCTGGAGCTCTTCCGCGGGGAGCCCCTGGCCGGCCTGCCCGGGCCGCTCGCCGAACGGGAGCGGCTGCGGCTCACCGAACGCGGGATCGCCCTCGCGCGGCGGAAGGCGGAGGGGCAGGCGCGGCTCGGCCGGCACGCCGAGGCGACGGCCGAGCTGTTCGCGCTGTCGGCCGCGCACCCGCTGAACGAACCCGTGGCCGCGATGCTGATGCGCGCGCTGTACCGGTGCGGCCGCCAGGCCGACGCGCTGGACGCCTTCGACCGCGTCCGGCGCCGTCTCGCCGACGACCTGGGGGTTTCCCCGAGCGGGATGCTACGGCGGACCCACCGGATGATCCTGCGCGGGGACGAGACGGGGCCCGGTCTCACCGGCACCGCGCGCTGAACCGCCCGCCGACTGCCGCCCACGGCCCGGCATTTCCCGCCGGGGCGTTCGCCGCCTGCCGCTCACGGCCCGTCGGTTGCCCGCTTGCCGCCCGCTGCCCGTCCCTCGCCGTTGCGGTCCCGTACGCGCACTGCGGCGCCCTGAGCGGGGGCCCCGACCGTGCTGCCCCGTCCGCGTGTTCCCGGTGCGGCGCGGCGGCCGATTCCATCGGCATTTCATCGCCGCGCCCTACTGTCGGCCGCCGACGGCAGTCCCGCCGCTCGTATGCGGCAGACCGAAGGGCACAGCATGGCAAGCAGAGTCTTACGTCGCGCGCTCACCAGACTGGGCGTCCTGGCCGGTTCCCTGACGGCGGTCCTCGGGATGACCGCCTCGGTCGCCGTGGCGGCGCACGGGCCGGTCCCGGTGCCGGGCAAGGACCGGTCCGGGGTCTCCCGGTACTTCAGCGGCCCGGAGGGGTTCGCCATTCCGACCGTGCCGTGCGATCAGGCCGGCCCGTCGGCGACCGACGGCATCATGGCCGACCAGCTCAACCCGCAGCTGCGGGCGAAGATGGCGGGATATCTGGACGCGTACAAGATCTCCTGCGCGCGGATGGTGACGCAGGCGGTGAAGGACCGGGGGCTCAACCCGAGGGCCGCGGCGATCGCGATCGCCACGATCATCGTGGAGAGCAGCATGAACAACTATGCCCTGGCGGTCGACTACACCAGCCTCGGTCTGTTCCAGCAGCAGGACTGGTGGGGCACCCGGGAGGAGCGGCTGAACCCGGCCTACGCCACCAACGCCTTCTTCGACGAGGTGGAACGGCAGTATCCGGGCGGCTCGTGGAACGGTGAGGCGATCGGCGAGGTGTGCTGGCACGTCCAGCGTCCGAGGGAGGACCTGCGCGGCCTGTACGCGGTCGAGGCGGGCGACGCGGTGATCATCGCGAACGCCCTGTGGTCCGGCACGAGCGTCGGCCCCAAGCACCCCTACGCCTCGGGACGGGTGGTGTCGGGACGGTCGGCGGACGGGCGCCTCGAAGCCTTCGCCGCAGGTGCCGACGGGGTGTACCACGCGTGGCAGACCGCGGTGAACGGCGGTTGGTCGCAGTGGCGGTTCGAGGGCGGCCCGCGCAACGCGCAGCTGGCGGTGGCGTCCAACGCGGACGGACGGCTGGAACTGTTCGCGCTGTCGGACACCACGTTCGACCACATGTGGCAGACCGGCCCCAGCGCGGGCTGGTCCGGCTGGGCGAACTTCGGCGGCGGGGGATACCGACTGGCCGCGGGCACCAACGCCGACGGCCGTATGGAGGTGTTCGCCTCCAGCGCCGCCGGCGTGTTCCACCGCTGGCAGACGGCGCCGAGCGGCGGCTGGGCGAACTGGGAGGGCGCCGGCGGCGGCCCGGCCAACGCGCGTCTCGCCATGGAGAACGCCCCCGACGGCCGGCTGGAGGTCTTCGCGCTGTCGGACACGACGTTCAAGCACCTGTACCAGACCGCGGTCAACGGCGGCTGGTCCGCCTGGGAGGACTTCGGGGGCGGCGGACACGATGTGACGGTCAGCCACAACCAGGACGGCCGTATCGAGGTGTTCGCGTCCAATGCCAACGGGGTGTTCCACCGCTGGCAGACCGGCCCCTCCTCGTGGTCGGCCTGGACGGGAACCGGCGGGATCCCCGACGCCGAGCTGACCACCGCGCGGTCGGTCGACGGCCGGGTCGAGGTCTTTGCGATCAACTCCGGCACAGCGAGCCACACCTGGCAGACCGCCCCGAACGCGGCCTACGCGGAATGGGAGACCTTCGGCGGCGGCGGTACCGAGATCGGCGCGGCCAACAACGCCGACGGCCGTATCGAGGTGTTCGGCACCAGCCACGCCGGGGTCTACCACCGGTGGCAGACCGGGTTCGCCACCTGGGCGAACTGGGTCTGGCTGAACGACGCGGGTCCCGCGATCGACTGACCGGCGGCCGGCCCGCGGCCCCGGGGAGTCATCGCGCGGTCGTGGGCCGGGGGCAGCCCGGCAGCGCGGGGCGGTCCTTCGTGCGGACGGCGGGGAGCCACGCCGTGGGGTACGCGGAGCCGGGCCGGAGGCGGACGCGGAACCACAGGGTGGACTGCAGGTCCTCCTCGTCGATGACGGGCTGCCCGTCGGGCAGCCGGCACTCTGCGGTGAGGTCGTCGCCGTGCCACACCCGGGTCGGTACGACGTTGCCGGCGGCGTACGGCCGCAGGGGATCGATCGCCAGGCCCAGGCTGCACTGCGGTTCCCGGTCGGCCCGGTCCTGGCAGCCCCGCTCCGCGTTGAAGACCGTGAGCGTGCCGGCCGCCGCGCCCGCACGCCCCGGTGACGCGGACGCGCCCTCCCGTACCGCGTCCGCGCACAGGGTCGCGACGGCGGTGCCGCAGACGACGGCGGCGAGGACGGCGGCCCGGGCCCGGCCACGAGGCCGCCGCGCCCCCGTGGCCCGCGTCACCGCGGCCCTCGCTCCCTCGGCCGCGTGGATGCGGGCGAGCAGGCTCTCGGCCGTGTGCGGGGCGCGCGTCCCGTGCGTCGGCGCCAGGCAGTCGGCGGCCAGCGCGCGCCAGAACGGCGGCACCGCCAGATCCATCCGCAGCGGCGCGCGGCCCTCGCCGTACTCCTGCACGGCGGCACCCCGTGCGACGGGCGTCGCCCCGGAGAACGGCGAGGCGCCGGAGGCGAACACCTCGTGGATGACGACACCCAGCGCCCAGATGTCGGCACTCGGCCTGACCTGCACGCCGAGCTCCCCGAGGGGGGCCCTCCAGCGCTCGGGCGGGAGATAGTCGAGGGTGCCCATGGGCGGCACGTACCCGTGCGTCCCGGTCAGCTCCGTGGCGAGGCCGAAGTCCGACAGCTTCACCGAACCGTCCCTGCCCAACAGGACGTTCTCCGGCTTGAGATCGGCGTGCACCCAGCCCGACCGGTGGAGGTGGGCCAGCCCTTCGCAGATTCCCGCGATCAGACGGCCGCGACCGGCCTCGGACACCCCCGCGTCGAGGAGCTCGCGCAGACTGCCCGCGGCCCGCTCCATGACGAGCACGATCGCGCCGTCCACGGCCGGCCGCTCCGGTGCGGCGAGGACGAAAGCCTCCCGGAAACCGATCAGCCGGGGATGCCCGGCCCTGCGGCCGAGCTCCACCTCGCGGCGCGCGGACTCCACGATCCTGCGCGCCTGGCGCGGCGCGAGCCCGGCGGTCGGCATGATCTTCAGCGCCACGTCGGCGCCGTCCGGCGGCCGGGCCGCGCGGTCCGGGGCGCGCCGGTCGCGGGGAGTTCCGGCCGGCCGCGCCGCGTACACCGTGGACCAGCCCCCGGAGCCGATCAGCTCGGAGACCACCCAGTCACCCACCCGGTGGCCGGGCGGGAGCAGGTCCGTACGGTCCTGGTCCGCCGTGTCGCCGGGGCCGCGCGGCGGGGTCATCGAGGGCCCTGCCGCTCCCGCCCGCCGGCCCCCGTCAGGGACGGCAGCAGCGCCAGGTGCTCCTCCCGCACGAGCCCGAACCGCAGCGCGAGCCCGACGATCTCCTCCCGCTTTCCGTTGCGGCGGTCGCCCGTGCCGGGTTCACGGGCGTCCGGTGAGGCGATGCGCAGCTTCTCCTCGGCGAGGTAGTCGATGTGCGAGCTGATCGCCCGCGCGGTCAGCGTGCCGGCCGTGGCGTGTCCCCGGAGCCGCTCGACGATCCGGGGCGTGGTGGGGACCGCGACGCGGGACTGGTCGCGCAGGCGGGGTTCGCAGAGCGCGACCAGGACCAGGAAGTACGTCGCCGACTCGTCGAGCGAGTACGCGGTGACGGTGTTGCTGCCCCAGGGAGCGCCCCTCGCCTCGGGGTCCAGGTAGACGTGGTCGGGCGCGAACACCTGGAAGGAGACCGTGAGGTCGCCGCGGGTGGGCAGCACCACACGGGAGAACTCGAACGGGACCGGCGCCCCGACGCGCCGGGGCGACACCCGCAGGTACTCGCCCGCGCCCTCGGGGTTCTCCACCAGATAGCTGTGGGTGGCGCTGTGGTTCGTCAGCTGCCAGTGGTCGTCGGTCGCGCGGATCTCCCCGGCGAGCCGGGAGATCGCCGGGTCGGCGAGGCGGAGCTCGACCGGAGTCGTCGCGGAGCCCCGCCCGAACCGGGCGACCTGCCCGGGCCCGAGCCGCAACGTCACCGCGTCACCGCGGGGTTCGCCGCCCCCGGTGCCGCCGCTGCCCTGCGGCAGATGCACGACTACGCCGCTCACCGCTCCCCCTCTTCGTCCCGCCGCGGTTGTCGGACGAGCGGAACGATACTCACGAGTCACGAGAGTTCACCGACGTGCTTCGGCCACTTCGGCCGGGGCCGTGCCCGCCGGGCCGCGGGTCGCCGCGGCGGCGGGCGGAAGCCTCCGCGGCGCCCCCGCCGGGGGCTCGGCGGCCGCTCCCGCGACGGCCGGCCGGGCTGTGACCCAGGCCACCTCCCCGCCCTGGCCGGGCGGCGATTTGGGGTCGTTTTCGGTCGTCTGCCACGCCGGTCCGTCCCGGAGAAGGCGACGAGATAGCGCGGCCGCCTCGCCGGGCCCGGGTCCGGCGGGGGCGGGACCCGTCCTCGTGCCACGGGCACGGGCGCCGCCTCCGACCCGCGCAAGGTGGGAAAGGTCACCGCCCCCGGAGGCGCCGAGGTGGGCGATCCGTGAGGTTCGTGACAGGGCCGAACCGCCCTTTCCCCCGCTCCACTTGGCGCGATCTGCACGCAGCGCAGGACCGCACGTGCTCAGAGGGTGGGACTCCCCGACACGACGGGGGCGAGCAGACGGTCCCCGAACGCCGTCCACGGGCGCCACCCGCCGCTCGGCCGGGCCTGCACCCGGGTCCGTACCCGCCCCTCGGCGGTGACGGCGAAGACGTGCAGCCGGCCGGTGGAGTCCGGCGCCGCCGAGGGCGTGGCCGCCAGCCTGACGCCGGGCTCCCCGAACTCCGCGCCGGGATCCCAGGCTCCGCCCGGCGCGACCTGCCAGCGGTGGCCGAGCCGGGCGCCCCCGGGGGCCAGGGAGAACGCCTCCAGCCGGCCGTCGGCGTTCGCGGCGAACGCCGGGGCGGCGGCGCTCCAGCCGAACAGCGGCTGCCAGCCGCCCCAGCCGCCGCTCGGCACGGCCTGTCCACGGGAGAACGTGCCCGCCCCGGACGGCCCGATCGCGGCGACGGCGAGCCGCCCGCTGCCGTCCAGGGCCACCCGCGGCGCGGCCCCGGCCGCCGTGCCGAAGGGCTGCCACGCGGCGGTCCAGGCGCCGTTCGGGGACTCCTGCCACCGGTGGCGGATCCCGGAGCCGCCGACCGCGAGGACGAACACCTCAAGGCGTCCGTCGGCGTTGACCGCGACCACCGGGGGAGCGCCCGCGGCGCCGCCGAAGCCGGGTTCCCACGCCTCCCACACCGGTGAACCGGGTGACGCCTGCCGCCGCCGCGCGAAGGACGCGGCGCCGGGGCTCGACGCGAAGACCTCCAGGCGCCCGTCGGCGCCGCGGGCCACGGCGGGGGCCGCGCCCGCCGGACCGCCGAACTCCTCCCAGTCGTACCAGCCGCCGTCCGGCCGCTGCACCCGGTGGTGCAGGTTCACCCCGCCCGGGGCGAGCGAGAACACCTCGAGGCGGCCGTCCGCGTTGCGCCCCAGCGTGGGAACCGCGCCGGCCGGCCCGCCGAAGGTCTCCCACGCCGACCAGGTGTCGCCGGCCGGGTCGAGCTGGACACGCCGCAGCATCGAGCGGTCGGCGGCGTCGAGCGCGAACACCGTGAGCCGGCCGGCGACGTCCAGGCCCGCCACCGGGTTGTCCGGGCTCTGCCACGGCGGCGGGGTGTCCCGCCATTGCAGGGGCGCCAGGTACAGCCCCTGCTCGAACCAGCCGGCGGCACTGGCGTACCAGGTGTCCCCGTCGGCGAACACCTCGACGGCGTGACCGGGGACGTGGCCCGCGGCGCCGGTGAGGTCGAAGCGGAACGGGTCGCGCGAGGCCAGCACGTCGGTGCCCTCGTAGCCGTTGCGCGGGCCGATGAACAGGTAGTACCAGCCGTCCCGTTCGACGACGTACGGGGACTCGGTGACCGAGACGGTCGAGTCCGTGCTCGCGTCGGTGAAGGCGACGTCCGGCGCGCTCCAGCGCACCAGATCGGCGGAGCGCCGGGTGGCCACGACATGGTGGCCGCCCGGGCCCGACAGCTCGGTGTAGTACATGACCCACTCGTCGCCGACCCGCAGGACCATCGGGTCGCGCGCCGCGAGCCCCCGGAACAGCGGCCCGGACGGCTCCCGGGTCCAGGTGGACAGATCGGTCGAGGTGGCGAGGTTGACCGCGGCGCCGTCCGCTCCGCCGGCGGCGTAGAACATCCAGAACCGGCCACCCGCCTCGACGACGTGCGGCGCCCACAGGTGTTCCTCGCCGTAGTAGGACGGATCGACGGTGAGCGCGTCGGCGTGGGTGGTCCACGGGCCCTGCGGCGTCGGCGCGGAGGCGTGGGCGAAGGAGATCTCGGCGGCACTGTCCGGAGCCTCGCCGCGCGGCGCGGCGTCCCCGACGATGCCGAACAGGTGCCAGCGGCCCAGGGCCCTGATCAGCGTGTGGTCGTTGAGGTAGCGCGGCCCGGCGGCGGTGGAGGGGTCGTGGACCCGGGCGAACGGGCCCGCCCCCACCCAGCGGGGGGCCGCGGTGGACCCGGCGGCCAGGGCCTCGGCGGCCAGGGCCTCGGCCCTGACGGCGCCCGGTACCGAGAGCGCGCCCGCCGCGGCGGCGCCCCGCAGCAGGTTCCGTCTGCTGATCGGAAGCATGGTCTCTCCAGAGGGGGGCGCGGGGGGGGGGCGCGGGGCGGGGGGGGGCGGCGGCCCGGGCCGGGGGCC
>NZ_JBHWAQ010000054.1:0-36418 GCF_042743475.1 Streptomyces sp. NPDC059534 | reverse complement strand
GATGGAACCACCCCGGCACCGGCCTCGTCGTCACCGCCGGCGCACTGCTGATCCTCAGCGTGATCATGTCGATCCTGCTGCTCGTCCCGATCAACAACCAGGGCAAGACCTGGACCCCCGAGAACCGGCCCGCCGACTGGAAGCAGCAGATGAACCGCTGGGACCGCTACCACTACGCCCGCGTCGCCGTCATCATCGCCGCCTTCACCCTGCTCGTCACAGCCCTCACCTGAGCTCACCGGACGAAACCGCACTGGTGGCGCACGATCCCCCACCCTCCCGGGCAGCAGCGGGCCACCGATCTCCCGAGATCTGGGAATGCGGCTGCCACTGAGAGCCCGCAACCGCGATCCCGACAAACCACGCCCCTCGATCAGCCGCGCCCTCGCGGCCTGATCAGGCCCCACGCGACTCAGCAAGCTCCACGAAGCTCACCAAGCCGACGAAGACTCGCATGGAGAAGAACAATGTCGCTGAAGAAGATCAACACCATCCTGGCCGCCGCCTTCATCCTCTTCATCCTCTGGTTCGGATCGGAGTTCATCCTGAGCCCGGAGACGACGGCGCCGAGCTTCGGCCTACCGAGCTGGCCGTCCGGTGACGGCGGCGGCTTCCTGATCATCAAGGGAATCCGCGACGTCGTCCTGGCCCTGGTCCTGGGCATTCTGCTGGTGACGGGCCACCGCCGGGCGCTCGGCTGGGCGCTGTTGGTGGAGGCCCTCGCCGCGTACGGCGACATGACCACCGTGCTGGCCCACCACGGCTCCGTGGCCACCGCCCTCGGCGTCCACTGCCTGACCGCGACACTGATGGTGGTCAACGGCCTGCTGATATTGCACGAGACTCGCAAGGTCCAGGCCGCTCCGGCAATGCCGGCCCCGCAGCCCGCCTAACGCGTCCTTGGTGCGTGTCGGTATTCCGCCACCGTCTGCCTCGCCTCGCAGGTCGTCGTCTGGTCCGCAAGGCGATCCTGGTGAAGCCGTACTGGGCAGTGTCTTCAAATGATCTCGGGTGGTGGATCACGGTGTCGTGACACGTCGCAATGAACTGTCCGATGTCGAGTGGGAGTTCGCCCGGCCACTGCTGCCCGAGTCGCTGCGGGGGCGGAAGCGGCTGGACGACCGCCGGGTGCCGAACGGGGTCGTGCGGAAGTTCCGGACCGGGACGGCCTGGCACCGGATCACCTACACGTACACCGTGGCCAACGAGGGCTCGACCTCCCTCGACGACATCGCCGTCACCGACGACCGCGCCGCGGACGTCGTCTGCGAACCGACGACGCTGGCACCCGGCGCCAACGCCACCTGCCGCGCCACATACCCGGTCGCCGAGGAGGACGCCCGCGCCGGCCACGTCACCAACACCGCCAGGGCCACCGGCACCGGCCCCGAGGGCGCCACCGTCGAAAGCCCCCCGGTCCGGCTCCGCATCCCCGCCGCCTGCCCGCCCGACGACTACGGCTACGGCGGCTGCAAGGACGGCGAACACGGCTACGGCGACAACGGCTACGGCGAGAGCCGCGACAGCGCGAAGCGGCCCAGGAAGGAGACCGCGCACTGACGTGACCCGGATACGACATGGGACCGGACTGGGCCGCCGCGCGCCCGGTCCGGTCCCTTCGTTCGGGGCACCGCCGGGCCGGTATCAGCCGGCGTCCCGTGCCTGACTCAAAGACGCAGCACTTGCCGGCGTCGGCAGCATTGCCCTCCTGGGCCAAGCCTCAGCCAAGCCTCTATCCAGGCGCGCGGTCCGCCAGGTCGGCCGGGGGCGCTCGCCTGTCCCGGCAAGCGGTCAGGCGGCCGAACGGAAGGCGGGCAGGTATCCGCCCGACTGCCCGGCTGCCTTGGGGTGGTAGGAGTTGTACACCGGTACGGACAGGCTGTGCAGCCAGGAGTCCGCGGAGCAGATCTCGTGGCCCGTGAACTCGTCGACGACGCTGGAGAAGGTGAAGCCCGCGTTCGCCGCCTGCTTTGCCAGAACGCCGTTGAGGACGTCGGAGCCACGATTGATGGCCGCTCGTTCGGTCTCGCTGAGTCCCACGATGCAGCTTCCGGACAGCTTGTAGAACCGGGGGTACCCGAGGACTACCACGTGCGCCTGGGGCGCGCGGCTGCGGATGTCTCCGTAAAGGGCGGAGAGCCCGCCGGGCAGCGTGCCGTTCATCTTCGCGACGGCGGCGTCGACGGCCGCGACGCAGGTGGCCTCGCTGTTGAGCACGCACGTCTGCATGATGTCCGCGAACCCGACGTCGTTGCCGCCCGCCGTGACGCTGACGAGGGTCGTGGACGAGTTCAGAGGGCCGAGCTGGCCGCTGCGTACGGATCCGGTGGTCGCACCAGAGCATGCGGTGAAGGAGAACGAGGAGGGGGAGTTGGCCGCTGCCCACAAGCGGGGGTACGCGTTGGCGCTGCGACGACAGTCGCCGCTGTCCGCGAGGTAGCTGCCCGCGCCCACACCGGAGGAGTACGAGTCTCCAAGAGCCACATAGCGGGCGCCGGCGGCGGAGGCCGGCTGAGCGAGTCCGAGGGTGGCGGCGGCCACTGCGAGCGCGGTCGATGCAGACAGCGCGATTCTTCGCCAGAGCATGGCGATCAGCCTCAAATCCAAAGCGTGGGAGGTGAGTTGGTTGAACGCGACACTTCTAGCAGGGCGGAGGTACTGGCGGGTAGCCCTCGGGACGCATGTCGTCCGCTTTGGCCGCATGATTCTGCGCGCGTAGACTCGCCCCGATTGCCCCAGGTACGTGCGCGTGAGCGGCGGCACCTGATAATGAGGCGACCGCACTCATCAGCTCGCCGAAGGCGCTTCGGCTCACCGCAGATACCGAGACGGTGGGCCTCGTCTTCACGGACGCGCCCTTGTCCACGATGATCAGTGGCCCGGGCGGCCGTGGACCCACGAGCTGTGCGCCGATCTCGCTGAGAGGTCGTCTTATCCCGCTGTTTTATCCCGGGATCGGCTGTTTGGTCTGTGGTGTCGGGTCGCGCCAGGAGAGGGTGTTCTCGCCGGTGAGGCGGCGGGCCATGAGGCCGGTCATCGCGAGGTGCATGAGGGCTTCGGAGCGGGTGGGCAGGGTTTTGCAGTCGCGGGCGAGGCGGCGGTGGAGCATGATCCGGCCGTAGGTCCGCTCGACCGCCCAGCATTTGGGGATCGGGGTGAATCCCCTGGTCCTGGGCTTGCGTGTGGTGATCTCCATGTCGATGCCGAGGGTGGCGGCGTGCTCGACGAGGTGCTGGCGGTAGCCTCCGTCCACCCAGACCTTCCGGGGCTGGCCGGGGCCGCTTCGCGTACGGTCCCCGGCCGGGTCTCAGACGGTGAGGTGCTGCTTGGTGCCGGTGTCGTCGGCTGCGGTCTCGGGCGTGATGCCGTGCTGCTCTTCTTCGGGGCGGCCCTTCTTGGGTAGCAGGAAGGTGATCGCGAGGAAGACCACCAGCAGACATGCCTGGACGATCAGCGCGCGGTGGAAGCCCCCGGTGAAGTCACCGGTCTTGGCCTGGCCGAAGAACACCGAGCCGAAGACCGCGACGCCGATGGATCCGCCGACCGCCTGGACTGCCGACAGGACGCCGGAGGCGGATCCGATCTCGTCGTCGTCGACCGCGGCCAGGATGAAGCTGAACAGGGCGGCGATCACCATGCCGGCTCCGACGCCCGTCACCGCCGTGCCGGGAACGATGTCCCGGATCGAGAACGAGGCGGCGTCGAGGCCGTCGAGCTCGAACCACAGCACGGCGGCGCCGGCCAGCTGGACGAGCGGTCCGATCTGCAGCACCTTGCGGCCGATCTTGTCCGCGAGGAACGCGCCGCTGATGGCGCCGCCGATCGCGGTTCCCACCGCGAGGGGCAGGTTGCCCAGTCCCGCGTCACCGGCGGTGAAGTGCCGGCCGATCTGGAGGAACAGCGTCAGGACGAGCTGGGTGCCGATGAGCCCGCCGAAGAACAGGGCGATGCCGCCGAGTCCGACGGTGAAGGCCGGCTTGCGCAGCAGGCCCGGGGTCACCAGCGGCTCGCGGCCCGCGGCGGCCGTGCGGCGCTGCTGGAGGGCGAAGAGGGCGAAACCGATCGCCGAGGCGGCCATGGACAGCCACGTCCACAGCGGCCAGCCGTTCTCCTGCCCCTGGTTCAGCGGCAGCACCAGCAGGGCGCAGGACGCCACGACCAGGGCGGCGCCGGTCATGTCGACCCGTACCGCGCGGTCGCCCGCCTTCTTGGGTACGAACTTCGCGGCGATGATCAGTGCCGCGATTCCGATGGGCAGGTTGATCAGGAACACCGACCGCCAGCCCAGGTCGAAGAAGTCGCCCTCGATGAGGAAGCCGCCCAGGACCGGGCCGATGATGCCGCCCAGGCCGAGGACGGGTCCGAAGATCGCGAAGACCTTGGTGAGTTCGGGGCCGGAGAAGTTCTCCCGCAGCAGACCCAGGCCCTGGGGCAGCAGCATCGCTCCGGCGGTGCCCTGCAGCAGGCGGAAGGCGATCAGTGACTCGATGCTCGGCGCGACCGCGCACAGCAGGGAGCTCGCGGTGAAGGCCGCAAGTCCGATCAGGAACATCCGGCGACGGCCGTAGCGGTCGCCGAGTCGACCGCCGAGCACGAGCCCGGCGCCCAGGGTGAGGGCGTAGCCGCCGATCACCCACTGCAGTCCGACGGAACCGGCACCGAGGGATCTCTCCAGGTCCGGTCCGGCGACGTTGACGATCGAGGCGTCCAGGAGATCCATGATCTCCGCGACGATCATCACCGTCAGGATCAGCCATCGCCACCGGTAGGGCTCGGTCGTCTCGTCAGGGGTGGGGGAGGGGTCACGCACGCCAGGTACCTCCATGGTGAAGTAATTCCATCGTGAAGGTAAAGTGGTGGCGGTAGGTTGTCAAAGCGGGGTGCGTGGACCGCGCGGCAGGAGAGAAGGGCGGAGGCATGGAGGAAGCAGTGCGCGACGACGTCGCGGAGCACCGGGAGCAACTGATGGAGTCGCTGAGGATCTACGGCGGCCACTACGCCGAGCTCAGTCGGCGCTTCGCCGCCTGGCTGGGCCTGCACTCCACCGACGCGACCGCGGTCCTGGAGATCGCCGCCGCCGAGGAGCGCGGCACCCCCCTGTCACCGGCGCGGCTGAGCGAGCGGATCTCCCTGTCCACGGGCGCCACCACCGCACTGTTGAACCGCCTCGAAGCGGCGGGGCACATCACGCGGGCCCGCGAGCACTCCGACCGGCGCATCGTCACGCTGCGCAGCGGCGGGCACATCCAGGAACGGGCGGACGAGTTCTTCGGCCCGCTCGCCAACCGCCTCGACGCCACGATGGCGCACTACCCGCCCCAGTTCCTGGAACAGTTCGAAGCGTTCATGGCCGACCTGAACACCACCATGGGCAGCCACCTCACGGAACGGGACGCGGTGACACCGCGCTCCCTTCGCACCCCTGATGGACTAACTCCCTGACCGGCTTGCTCCCCCGCCGCGCCGCCAGCTTCCCCACACCTGCGCCGGCTCGATCGCGGACTGCGCGCCGATCAGCGCGGCGTTCGCCGAGGCGATGGCTTCTCTGAACTAAGAGCGACCGGCAAATAGGTGTCGGCGAGGTGGCCCGGGCGGCAGAACGGGCACGGGTCCACGTGATCATGGAGTTCTCTACGCTCAGTGATCACGAAGGACAGCCGTGCCCGCGCTGCCATCTTGTCTGCTCGACCCCCTCTGGGACCAGTTCGCCGCACTCCTACCCACTCGGCCGGAGTTCGCCGAGCAATGCTCAGGACTTGTGGATCAGCCCCGGGTTGGGTGCGGAGGGCGTACCTTCCCGAATGATCCTGTGATGGTCACCGAGTAGGCCCGTGTTCGCAGCGCGGGTCGGGAAGGCACGCCCTTGCTCAGCGTAGTGAACGCCGACGGTTCGACGGAGTCCGGCTCCCTGATCGACGAGATCGTCCGCGAGGGGGCCCGGCGGATGCTGGCCGCTGCGCTGGAGGCGGAAGTCAACCAGTACATAGCCGAGTTGGCGGCGGAGATGGACGAGCGCGGGCATCGCCTGGTGGTCCGCAACGGCCGCCACCGGCCCCGGACCGTGGCCACCGCGGCCGGCCCGGTGGAGGTGAGCGCGCCGCGGGTGAACGACCGCCGCGTCGACGAGGCCACCGGCGAACGGAAGCGGTTCTCCTCGAAGATTCTGGCGCCGTGGTGCCGCAAGTCACCCAAGGTTTCCGAGGTCCTGCCGCTGCTCTACCTCCACGGTCTGTCCTCGGGGGACTTCGTGCCGGCACTGGAGCAGTTCCTCGGCTCGGCCGCCGGGCTGCCGCCGGCAACCGTGACGCGGCTGACGAAGCAGTGGGGCGACGACCACACGGCGTTCCAGGCCCGGGACCTGTCGGACCGCGACTTCGTCTACGTGTGGGCCGACGGCGTCCACCTGAAGGTCCGGCTCGGCCAGGCCCACTCGTGTGTGCTGGTCCTGCTCGGGGTCCGCCTCGACGGGACCAAGGAGCTGATCGCGCTGGCGGAGGGGCTGCGGGAGTCGACAGGGTCGTGGGCGGACCTGCTGCGGGACTGCCGCCGACGGGGCATGCGCGACCCCGAACTCGTCGTCGGCTACGGCGCGATGGGATTGTGGAAGGCGCTTCGGGAGGTGTTCCCCGCGGCGCGGCATCAGAGGTGCTGGGTTCACAAATCCAGGAATGTCACAAATGCCCTGCCGAAATCCGCACAGCCGGGCGCGCTGAAGGCAATGCAGGAGATCTACAACGCTGAGGACCGCACCCATGCGGGGAAGGCGATCGAGGCGTTCGCACGGGCCTACGGCGCGAAGTTCCCGAAGGCCGTCGCGAGGATCACCGACGCCGCCGAGGAGCTGTTGGCGTTCTACGACTTCCCGGCCGAGCACTGGATCCATCTGCGGACCACGAATCCGATCGAGTCGACGTTCTCCACCGTCAAGCTGCGGACCAAGGTCACCCGCGGCGCCGGCAGCTCCGCCGCGGCCCTCGCCATGGTGTTCAAGCTTGTCGAGTCCGCCCAGGAACGCTGGCGCGCGATCACCGGTGCCCACCTCGTCGCCCTGGTCCGTTCCGGCGCCCGCTTCGAGAACGGCATCCTGGTCGAGCGCACCGAGGCGGCGGCATGACCGAGCCCCTCAACCCCGGCAGCCACGTGGTCGAGGTGGAACTGCAGATCGATCGGGTCACCATCGTGAACCCGGCCGAGGCCACCGCCACCGTGCGCTGCATGCTCGGGCCGGTTCGCCGCGGTGCCCGCTTCGACCGCATCCGCGACTCGGCAGAAGCCATCGACCTGGAGCTGACGCAGATCCTCGCCTACTTCGGACGTTCGGTCGAGGAACTCGACCCCGTCCACACCGCGCTCGTGACCTTCCGAGGCACAGGAGTTCAACTCCTCACGTCAGCTGCCCCACGCTCCCGCTGGCAGGCCATCCAGGGAATCAACCCGCCGCCATGACCAAGCCATCCACAGGTATTGACTATTGCTCAGTTCCGCCGCGGGGCACCCGCTCGGCTGCCACCGCCGCAGAATCCCCGACCGGACCGTGTTCGAACACGTGGTGCTCGCGCTGGTCCACGGCTCGGGTTACGAGCGCCTGTCCAGTCCCGGATGCTCCGACCGCACCATCCGCCGACGGCTCAAAGAGTGGGCCGCGCAAGGGATTTCCGAGGCCGTCCACGCCATCGCGCTCTAGGCGTACGACCGCATGATCGGCCTGGAGCTGCCCGAGATATCCGTCGACGGCTCATCACCAAGGCCCCGTGCGGCGGCGAGTGCGCAGGCCGGTCCCCGGTCGACCGCGGGAAGCAGGGCCTGAAGCGCTCGCTCGCCTCCGAAGCGTGCGGCGTCCCGCTCGGCCTGGTCGCCGCAGGGGCCAACCGCCACGACTCGCCTCTCCTCGTCCCGACCCTCGAAGCGGCCATCGGACAGGTGGGACCCCTGCCCGAGGACGTGAACGTCAACCTCGACCGGGGCTACGACAACAACAAGTCCCGCACTCTGCTCGGGGAGTTGGGCTTCACCGGTGAGATCGCCCGCAAGGGCGTACCCGCCCCGATCCAGGCCGGCAAGCGGTGGACCGTGGAACGGACGCACTCGTGGATGAACGGCTACGGCAAGCTCCGGCGCTGCACCGAGAGGAACGGCGCGGTCGTCGAGTTCCACCTCCACCTTGCCGCGACTCTCGTCACGCTCCGCATGCTCATCCGACGCTCGACGAGCCGCTACCGCTGGGACGGCCGCCCCACCACCCGACGCCTCAAGTGATCCATCTGCCGGTCGGTCTTAATCGAGTGCGAGAGTCCCGGTCCGGGTGATACAAGGTCTGCGTGACTGATCATCTCTACTTCCCCACCCTGCTGCGGATGATTGACGAGCGTTCCGCCGCGTTCCGCGCCGCCGTCGCCGCGGCCCCCAGCCTCGACGCCGACGTCCCGTCCTGCCCGGGCTGGACGCTGTACGACCTGGCGAACCACCTCAGTGAGGGGGACCGCTTCTGGGCCTACATCGTGCTGAACACCGCGCCGGGCGACGAACGGCCGAGCAAGGACGGGCTGGCGGCGCCCAGGGAGCGCGAGGAGCTCATAACCTGGCTGGCCGACTCGACGGAGCAGCTGCTCACTGCTCT
This sequence comes from Streptomyces sp. NPDC059534, assembly GCF_042743475.1. Lineage (NCBI taxonomy): Bacteria > Bacillati > Actinomycetota > Actinomycetes > Kitasatosporales > Streptomycetaceae > Streptomyces > Streptomyces sp. NPDC059534. The sequence continues at coordinate 27,801 of NZ_JBHWAQ010000054.1, read as the reverse complement.
GCGCGAGGCCGGCCCGGACCGGGGCTGCTGGGCCTGGTGGGAGCCGCTGGCCTCGCCGCACACAGTGGCCGCCGTGGCCCGCCGCCGCGTCCCGGAATCGCTGATCCACACCTACGACGCCCAGCTGGCCTCCGGTACCCCGCAGGAGCTGCCGACGACCGAGGCGGGCGACGCCATCGAGGAGTTCCTCGCCACCGTCTGCACCGGCACGGTCCCGTGGCCGGGCGAGCCCGCCACCATGGACTACCACGCAGCCGAGGCCGGCTCCTGGCGCCAGACGGTGGACGCCGCCGGTTCCCGCTTCACCCGCCTCACCGCGGCGGAGGCCGCCGAGAGCAAGCCCACCGCCGCCATCTACGGCACGGCGAGCGAGATGGCCCTGCTCATGTACATGCGCATCCCGGCCGGCTCGCTGCGGATCGAGGGCGACGCCGACCTGCTCCAGCAGCTGCAGGACTGGGGCTGAGGCCGACCGGCAGATGGATCACTTGAGGCGTCGGGTGGTGGGGCGGCCGTCCCAGCGGTAGTGGCTCGTCGAGCGTCGGATGAGCATGCGGAGCCTGACGAGAGTGACGGCGAGGTAGAGGTGGAAGTCCACGACGCGTAGCCGGAGCCGTGGACCAGCGCGAGCACGATGTACTCGAAGGCGGTCCAGTCTGGAATCCGTCGCCGGGTGGCAACTCAGCGGATGGCTCTCGGCGTATCCCTTCCGCACCGCAGCAGAGCGGCGAAGTGGTCCCACAGGGGTTCCGAAAGGCATGCTGGGACCGCAGGCACGAGCCCTCCGGGTGATCACAGAGCGTCAAGAACTCCATGATCCCTCAGGCTCGTGCCTGCCTTGCGTTCGGGCCCGCCTGGGCTGCCCCACCCACCATTTGCCGGTCGGTCTAAGGCTGGGTCATGGCGCCCGTGTGAGTTCACCGACGAAGATCCCCGCTGGGGCAGCAGTAGTTGCCGCCAGTGGCTGTAGGACCCCCGCCGACCTGGCAGCAGCGCTCGCCGCTGAGCTTCCCGCGATCGTGGATGCCGCGCCCGACGATCGCACCGCCCCGAACACGGAGGGCCGTGCACCCAGCCTCCAGATCCGCTTGGCCCCGACCCCCGTCCAAGGCCGGACCACGGACCTCGGTATCTCAGCCGCGATCGCCCCGGCCCAGGGCCTGACGCTCACCAGCGAGGTGCCGCTCGACGGTTCGGTGACCCTCTCGGTCCACTACCTCTAGGCGCGGCTAGCTCGGGGCCGCCCTCGCCGGGGCGGCCCCGAACTAGCTGGTGCGCCCCGCAACCTCCGGGAGCCGGCAGCCCGAGATCGACTGCAGCGGACCTTCGTTCCTGCTCGGCGTCGAGCTGGGCGAGCTTGTCCTCGGCGACAGCGAGGTTGACGCTGAGCCCGTCAACTTCGTCGAGCCGCTACCTTGAACTCCGACTGGAATGACAAGTGGCGTGAAGGGCAGGGGTGTTCGGCCAGTGGCGGTAGATCCGGCGGATTCGGTTTCCGTCAGCGGGGTCGGGTTCGGCGACTATTACCGGGCGCATGCGGGGCCGCTTGTCGCCCTGTCGCTGCTGCGGGGCGCGGACCTGGTGGAGGCGGCGCGACTTGCCCAGGACTCGATGGCAGTGGCCCGGCGGTGGATGGACCTGCTGGACGCGAACGTGGCCGGGGCCGCGAAGGACCCCAGGACCCCCGTGGTCACCGCGCAGGCGCTGCGGTCCTGGACGTGCCGGATGATCGTCGGCGGGGGCTGCGGGGCGCTTCGCCCAGCGCACCGGAGGGTGCCCGCCCTCCTGGGCAAGGGCAGCACCGACGCCCTGGTGCAGGTGAGGACGGTGGTGGCTCTCGCCCCGCTGGGAGCGTTGAACGAGCGTCAACTCAACGTCATCGCATTTCGATTGGCCGGCTGTGCGCCGGGAGCGATCGGGTACGAGCTGGGCCTGTCGATGCCGAAGGTGCACCGCACCCTGCGCCACGTCGGCAGACTGCTCGGAGCGCAGACGGGGCCACGGCAGGCCGGCGGGGCCGAGGTGCCGGGGGAGGCCGTGGGGTTCGCGGAGGCAGACGTCAGGTTCGCGGAGCTGCTGGGCGAGCTGGCCGCCGCGCTGGATCCCGTACTCGACCTGCGGGCCGGGCTGGAGGAGGTCAGCGGCTTCATTTCCGCGGACGGGACCACCGCCCGCCGCGCTCCCGTACCGCCGCTGTGGAACCTCGGCCCCTCACTCCCTGTGGCGCCCTTCGGCGCACCCGTGCTGCACTCGTTGGCCGAGCCCGCGCCGGCCGGGGTTCGGGCGTACGCCGCCGGCCTCGCCGGGTGCGACGCGCAGGGCCGCGAGGCCGTGCTCGAAGCGTTTCCCGCGGTCGAGCTGGCGGCCGTACGGCTCGGAGCGGTGCTCGCTCTGCAGGTGGAGCGATTCCGGCGGGAGGCCGAGAGGTCCGGGACACGGGCCGCCAGGGACGAGTTCCCGAGGGAGGACGCCCGGGCATTCGCGGTCGCACTGGCACAGGACGCCGCGCTCGCCGCGCCGATGTTCGACGCGGTGAAGGACCTCGGCATCCCGCGCCGCGTCGGCTTCCTGGCGGCGGGCCTGGCCCATGACGACCCTTGGACGAACGAGGTCTCCTATGACGGCATCGAAGCGTCTCTAGCCCTGGCCCAGTTCCGGCGCGCGGCGGTGCGGGCGGCGCTGCGCGCGTCGCACCAGCCCGGTGCGGACTCCTCCCCTCAGCCCGGCGGCTCGCTCGCCGAGGCCCTCACGCAGTCCCTCAGCGACACTCACCGGATGATCCACCAGCTCGACGAACTGAACAGCGACCTCTCACGTGCCGAGTCGACCCTGCCGGACGGCTACTACGTCGACATGACGCGGAACTTCGAGCTCCATCAGAGTTTCCACGCGGACCTGGCCCTCGGCATCGACGCCGTTCGGGAGGCCCTGTCGCAGCCTGAGTGACCTGAGTGACCTGAGTCGGAGATTCGTGGTTGGTGGGGCCTGAGTCGTCCGGGTCCGAAGACTCCGCCCTTGTCGGTCACTGGTGCCCAGCGGCTGGTGCCGGAGGGCTGGGTGCGTCGCCAGACGGCGACCCCCCCAAGCTCCGGCCCAACGGTCGCCGATGTCCAGGACGTTTGATCAGTCTTCCGGCCGCAGCCTCTGGCAAGCGGCCTCAAGCTGCTGCTTGCTCGTAGTCGGATGCGAAGAGCTCGGGAAGCGCTTTGTCGAGAGTTCCGGCGATCCGATGGATCGGCTCCCAGACCGCCGGATCGTCGACAACACGACTGAGGTCCGTCATCTGGAGCTTCTCCAGCCAGTGCGACAGCACCAGTGCCTCGTCACTCGTGAGTTTGATCGTCACCTGGCTATCCCTCATGCACACCCCCACGGTTCGGCCACACCCTCGACGCCACAGACCTACTGGCCTTCGAACTTGACCAAACACATAGGGAACCCCCTCGGGACGCCTGTGCACCGAGTCATGCCGCGGGCCCCTCAGTGTCTAACCGAGCATTTCAGAATGACGTTCGGAGGCGTCGCAAGCAGATGATGCTGCAAGCGAGTTGGAGCAGTCCCAGGTGGAGGTCGGCTCGTATCTCGTAGCGGATCCGGAGGCGTTTGAACTGGTGGAGCCAGGCGAATCAGGTGGTGCTTGCTGCCAGGCCGGGCACGGTTGACCGGCGAAGGTCCGGTGTGAGCCCCCGGGCCGTGCGTATTCCGGCCGGATCGGTCGGGCGGCCCGCCTGCTGCGCTGCGGCCGGTCGCCCGATCTCCCAACGCCTCCCGTGGACGGACCGCTGGCGTGATCTCCACCCCGCGTTGTTGACCGTGCTCACATCGCATCCGAAGCTTTCACGTGACCCGCGCAACTGTCACATCGTCACCACGATTACCTGGCAGGTGGGTTGACCGGTTCCCCGTCTCCGTAAGGATCCTCCGATGCGCCGTACTGCCGCACTGTTCGCCACCGCCCTGCTCGCGGGAGCCGCCGCGCTCACCGCGCCCGCCGCCAACGCCGCCGAGAGCCCCGCCCCCGCCGCTCAGCAGTCCGCAGCGACCGTCCCGGGCCCCGGCGGCGTCGGGAGCTGCACCGAGGCCGGCCAGTCCGCCACCTGCACCGGCCTCGACCCGATGCAGACCTGGAGCGTCGGGGGCACCTGCGCGAGCTATGACTTCAATACCGGGTTGTACACCTTCTCGCAGGCGTGGAGCGGCTGGGTCACCGGCGACACCACCACCTCCGCGAGCTGCTTCGGTACGGGCATGTGGTGGGGGGGTGGCGTCTCGTTCGGACCCGCTGTCCCGGCCGGCCCGGTCGGGCAGGTCAGCGGCTTCGCGGGCAAGTGCCTGGACGTGCGCGGCGGCAGCACGGCCAACAAGACGCCCACCCAGATCTGGGACTGCCTCGGCAACGTCAACCAGAGGTGGAAGATCGGCGCCGACGGCACCATCCGCGCCGTCGGCGTGTGCCTGGACATCTGGGACGGCCGCACCGGCAACGGCACCCAGGTGCACACCGGCCCCTGCAACGGCAACATCGCCCAGCAGTGGTGGCTCCGGAGCGACGGCGCGATCGTCAACACGAAGTCCGGCCGCTGCCTGGACGTCCGGGGCTTCGACAGCACCAACGGCAACATCGTGCAGATCTGGGACTGCAACGGCACCTCGAACCAGATCTGGCACCTGCCCGCCTGATACGACCCGGCCGCCCGGCGCCTCGGCGCCACCCCCAGTGCGTGCGGTCGGGGCGATGCCAGGGGCGGACCTCGATGCGGGCCCAGTCGACCAGTCGTAGATCCGCAGGCCGTGGGCGCCCACGCCGCAGGAGCGGCGCTTCCACTTCTGCCGGGGCAGTCCAGCGATCGGGTCGTGGAGGCGGTGGTCCAGGGACTGCCGGGTGACGACGGTGTCGTGTCGGGTGGGGCCACGAAGTGGAAGACGTCGGCTTGCTCCCATTCGTAGCGCCGGCCCTTGTTGTAGCCGTAGCCGTAGCCGTAGCCGTAGCCGTAGCCGTAGCCGGCGTCCGCGGTCACCCACCGGAACGGGATCTGGTCGTCGATCGCGGGGCGGACCATCGCCCTCGCGAGCTGGACCTTGGTGGCGAACTCGACCTCGTCGCTGATCCCCGCCTCTCGGCAGAGTTCGCGCTCGTCCGTCCAGGACTTCGGCAGGTGGAACGCCCGGTCCATCAAGGTCCGGCCCCGTTCGGTGGCGTAGGCGAGGAAGACTCCGACCTGGCAGTTCTCGGTCCGGTCGGCGGTTCCGGAGTACTGCCGCTGGACGCCGGCCGACCGCACGCCCTGCTTGAGGAACCCGGTGTCGTCCACGCCAGCACGGAGCCAGGGTCGGCGCCGCCAGGGTCGGTCAGGTGCTCGATGACGTACTCGTGCACGTCGTCGAGCACCCCGTCGGCATCCCAGTCGATGCGGTTCAGCAGCCGCTGGATCCGGTCCGGGCCTCCATGACCGGCTTCCTCGGCGACCGTCCAGCCGTTCTTGCGCTCCAGCGGTGCCAGCAGGCCCCGCATGTAGGCTGCGCGTGCAGCGTCGCGCCGACCTCGGCCTGCGAATGGACCACCTGCGGGCATCCATCACCGCACACGACGCCGGCTACCGGCTCACCGCCGCCGACTTCGACCTCGCCCAGCGCATCGACGCCGTCGTTGCCGCGCACCAAGCGCTCCCGCTGGACTGACCACGGACACGACGAAGCTGACCCCTCGTCCGAAGGCAGAGGGGCGCCCGCCACCTCCAGCGGAAGCTCGGCTACACCGGAGCGGCCGCCGACGGCATCCCCAGACCCGCCGCACCCGTCGGTCCGGCGTCCGGCCACGGGTCTGGAGGAGTGGTCTTTCGGGCTGACAGGCACCCGATTCCGCTCGTGCGTAGCCGACTGCGCACGAGCGGCCCGCGGGACAGCGCCGGGGAGGACTACGGGTGCCAGACCTCCTTGATGGTCTTCACGTTGCCCTCGCCGTCCAGCGTGATGTCGTAGATGTTCCCGGAGCAGCTGTACGGCGACTTCACCGCGGCCTGGTCCGTCATGCAGTCACCGGCATGCGTCCACAGCTCGCCGACGGGAACCGTCTTCGTGGAGCCGGGACCGGCGGACAGCTCCGCCGTCACCTCTTGCGCGAACAGGTAGTACTTCGCCTCGCCCTGACCCTGGTAGATCCAGTCGTTGGGCGTGCAAGTCGGCTGGGCGTCCTTCGCGGACATCGAGCCCTTCGACGGCGGCGTGGCGATCTCCACCATCTTGCGGCCGGCCGGCAGAGTGGGCGACTTCCCGCAGTCGTTGGCAGGCTCGCCCGAGGAGCTCCCGTCCGCAGGCGACTTCCCCGACGGCTGGGCGGAGGCCGTAGAGCCGCCGGACGCGCCGTCGGCGGTGGTGTCCTCCGGGCCGCACGCGACGACTGCCCCGAGCATGGCGACGAGTGCAAAGCTGCTGATGAAGCGTTGAGTTGACTTCATGTCAATCCCCCGATGACTGAATGAGTTCGCGATCATGTTCGATCGCTGAAGTGTTCTACATCAGGCGGTGGGTCAAGGGCCAATCCGGCGCCGCGTCGGGCAGCACATCCCACAGGCCCTGTCCTGATGCAGCGTCAGTCACCAGCGGACATGACGTTCGTAGTTGACGATGGTGGTGGGGCAGTCCTCGGCGAGTCCGAGGGAGGGCCTGGCGTTCGGCTTCATCGGCGGCGAGGTGCCAGCGCAGTTTCGTTCGGATCCTACTGGTGGGGCGGCGAGCGCGAGCCGGTAGCCGGAAGGGCAACAGCCCTGACTGGGGCGAATACCGCTCGCTGCGAATGTCGCTCCCTGCCAACTGAACAGGCCCTCTGGAGCCCCGCCCGGCGCGAGGCGTACGCAAACGACCAGGACAGCCCCGACACCCTGATCGCGGTCGCCGCGGCCTCCAACAGGTCCAAGGCCGACAAGGGCCCCGCCGAGTGGCTCCCCTCGGCCCCTTCCTGCCACTGCACCTACGCCGCCACTTGGGTCGGCACGAAGCTGCGGTGGGATCTGGCCGCCGACGAAGACGAGCGGCAGGCCCTTCTCGGCCTTGCCGAGGACGGCCCGTACACCCTCGTCAGCTACGAGCCCGTCGAACGGTCCGCGTAGCGCCTTCGAGCGCGGAGGGCGGCGCCGCGGCTGGTGGCGGTCCTTCAGTGAGGTGGGGGCCCGCGTGCGTGCGGGGACGCGGGACCGGCCGTGGGCGCCCGTCCTGTCGGGGGTCCACGACAACCGTATGGGGCAGCTGCGGTCGCCGCGGGTCCTGGCCCGCCGTCAGGACGGACCACCGGTGCGTTGGTTCGGCGGGAGCCCACGAGTGATCCCCGGCGCCGCCAGACGAGGAGGCCAGCGGCGCGACCCGTCTTGTTTGCTTTGGCCTCACAGGCCAACGGGTGCTTCGGACGCCCCGGCGCGGCTGGCAACCGTCCAGCGGTACCGCGGCGTCCTTCGGGGTATGCCGTCGTCGAATTCCGTGCCTCTTCCGACTCCGCCCCTCTGGCCGCACTGTGCTCACGGCAGCAGTCCGCAGGACCCGGTCGGCTGCCCTGGCATTCACGTTCCCGGCCACACCGCATGCCTCGCCCACCTGGCCGACGCCGACCGCAACGCGTACCTGGCCGGCCTGGCTCCCGGCAGCAGCATCGACCACAGCGGCACCACGTTCACCGCACCCCTTCTCGACGGCCTCCTCAACGCCTTCCGCGACCCCGCCACCAGTCGCCCACGTCTCGGCAACGCCGTCTTCAGGCAGGCAACGTTCGAGGGCGACGCCGAATTCGAAGCGGCACACTTCGAGGACGACGTCTCTTTCGCGGGGGCGACCTTCAAGGCCACCGCCGACTTCCGATTAGCGGTCTTCAATCGCGTCGTTGATTTCGGATCAGCGATTTTCGAGTACATTGCCGCCTTCGGAGGAGTGGGCTTCGACGACGATGTCTCTTTCGCGCGGGCGACGTTCGAGAGCGACGCCGGGTTCAGGGATATGCGCTTCAAAGGATTCGCCGGCTTCCAAGCATCATCCTTCAACCGCTTTGCTGAGTTCAGGGCGGTGTTCGAGAGTGACGCCGTGTTCAAGTCGGCAACCTTCCGGCTATCCGCCTCGTTTGGGCCATCGACCTTCCAGGGTGAAGCAAACTTCGAGAGGGCGACCTTCGAGAATAATGCCTGGTTCAGAGAGGCGACCTTCGAGAAGGATGCCATCTTCTATGAAGCAAGCTTCAAGCAGGACGCCGTGTTCGCGGCGACAACCTTCAAGGGTAGGGCTGAGTTCTCGGGTACAACGTTCGGGAGCGCCGACTTCTCGTCAGGGATCTTTGAGGAATCCGGCTCATTCGGACGTGCGACGTTCAGGGGGTTCGCCGAATTTAGTGAGCGACGGTTCGAGGTAGCTGATTTCGGGAATGCCACATTCGAGGACAGTGTCAATTTCTCGAAGGTTACCTTCGAGAAATACGCCCACTTTGATCGGGCGACCTTCAAGGGGACGGTCGCCATTTTTGAGAGGGCGATCTGCGAAGGTGAAATCACGTTCTATGCTGCGGTCTTCGAGCAGGCAGCCACACTGGGGCCGTTGCTGTGCGCCAATCAGATCACGCTGTCCAGGGCGGTGTTCGGCGGCCCGGTTACCCTCTCTTTCGCTGCGCGCCATCTGAAGTGCCAGCGGACCCGCTGGACGTCAACGGCCGAGATACGTCTGCGCCACACGACGGTCGACTTCGCCGACGCGGTCTTCGAGTACCCCCTTACCATCGCTGCGGAAGCGGACCCGTTTAGCCTCCCCAACCGACCACAAGCCGAACAGACCCTTTTCGGTACCGCAGCCGACCCCTCGGTGCGGGTGGTCTCCCTGCGGGGAGTGGACGCGGCCCACCTCGTCCTGGCGGACATCGATCTGTCGAAATGCCTTTTCACCGGGACTGTGCACTTGGACCAGGTGCGCCTGGAGGGAGCCTGCTCCTTCGCCACGGTCCCCTCCGGCAGACACTGGCGGCGCTGGCGCCCAGTGCAGTTCACCCAGCGCCGCACGCTCGCCGAAGAGCACCACTGGCGAGCCAGGCAGCCCGCGGCGGTCCCGGGCTGGAACGGGGCTGGGCTCGGCGCCAGGCATGTCGGACCGCTGCAACTGGCTCCGGTGTACCGGGCGCTGCGCAAAGCGTTCGAGGACGGCAAGCACGAGCCTGGAGCCGCCGACTTCTACTACGGGGAGATGGAGATGCGCCGCCACGCCGACGACATCCCCCGAAGCGAGCGCAGGCTTTTGACCGCCTACTGGGCGATGTCCGGCTACGGCCTGCGGGCCTCCCGTGCCCTGGGCTGGCTCGCTGTCACCATGCTGGCCACCATCGTGCTGATGATGGGATTCGGGCTGCCCCAGGACGATCCGAAGCAGCAGGTCACCGGCACCGTCCCGGCCGGCGGCGGCAAGGTCACCTTCGAGATAGACAGGGACGATCCCCAGAACCCCACCGGGAATCGGTTCACCGGCAAGCGCTTCGAGAAGGCGGTGACGGTCACGCTCAACTCGGTCGTATTCCGCTCCTCGGGCCAGGACCTGACCACCGCAGGCACGTACATCGAGATGACCTCCCGCGTCACCGAACCCATCCTCCTGGGCCTTGCGGTCCTCGCTGTCCGAAACCGCGTCAAACGCTGAAACGACGGCCTGCCTCAGACTCCCGCTGTCGCCAAACGTGGCGAGTTCAAGCGGCCAGCGCATCACTGCTGTTCAGGAGGTCGGCGTAGACCTCTGCCGGGGTGCGGTAGCGGTGGGTCTTGCGTGGGCGGTGGTTGAGTTCGTGGGTGATGGCGTCCAGGTCGGCCTGGCTGAACGTGCGGAGGTCCGCGCCCTTGGGGAGGTACTGCCGAAGCAGCTGATTGGTGTTCTCGTCGGTGCCGCGCTGCCACGGGCTCCGCGGCTTGCAGAGGTAGGTCGGCATCCTGGTCTCGGTGGTGATGGTCTGGTGTTCGGTGATCTCACGGCCCCGGTCCCAGGTGAGCGTCCGCCGCAGTTGCGGCGGGATGCCGAGGAGGCCCCTGGTGAGGTTTGGGGTGACCTGCGGCGTCCATCTCGTCCGCCCGCGCCGCCGCCAGCTCAGCCAGCACCTCCGGCAGTGCCGGGTCGTCGATTGCGGCGACGGGGAAGAGGGGGCTTCGCGCTCCGGCGGGCGGGTCCGGTCGGCGCCGGTTCGCCAGCGAACACCCGTCCCCACGTCGTCAGCGTACACCTCGCCCCGGCGGCCGGAATGGCCCGCCGCAGGTCGCCGTGATCACGGTAGGGCTCTGCCGCGGTAAATCCGGCATTCACCGCGGCAGTTGCGAACGCGTTTCCGCGATCGAGTATCCGCCCGAATGCGGTTCTGCTGTGCGGACTTGAGGGGAGGGGACTGTCAGTGCGCGGCGCCGACCAGGCCCGGCGCCGGCATGCGTACCTTGGTCATGCCCCCAGATCCTCCGTCACGGGCAGGCACTCGGCGAGCAGGTCGACGACGTCGCGCCAGGCTCGCTGAGCGTGCTGTGGGTGGTAGCCGACACCGGGGACCACGGGGTGGTCGACCGGCGGGTGGTGGAAGGCGTGCAAGGCGCCGCCGTAGACCGCGAGGCGCCAGTCGACGCCCGCGGCCTGCATCTCGGCGGTGAACGCGTTCCGTTGCGCGGGCGGCATGATCGGGTCTTCCGACCCGACCCCGGCCCACACCGGGCAGCGAATGCGCGCCGCCTCGCCCGGTCGGCCCGTGGTCAGCGCGTTGACTGTCCCGATCGCGCGCAGGCTGACGCCGTCGCGCCCGAGTTCCAGCCCCACGGCGCCCCCGGTGCCGTAGCCGACGGCGGCGATCCGGTCGGGGTCGGTCCGCGGTTCGGTGCGCAACACGTCGAGCGCCGCATGGCCGATGCCCCGCATCCGGTCGGGATCAGCGAGCAGCGGCAGGCAACGGGCCAGCATCTCCTCGGGGTCGCCCAAATAGCGCCCGCCGTGAAGGTCGAAGGCCAGCGCTACATATCCCAGTTCGGCGAGAGCATCGGCCCGGCGGCGCTCGACGTCGCTGAGCCCCATGCCCTCTGGCCCGAGCAGCACCGCGGGCCGGCGGTCGACACCGGCCGGGAGCGCGAGGTGCCCGATCATCGTCAAACCGTCGGCCGGATACTCGACCGTACGCGTCGTAATCGTCGTCATGAGACTGGACTGTAGTGATCGTCGAGCCCGGTCCGGCTGGTGTTCCGCCGCTGGCAGAACAGTGCGGGCATCCCTCTGGAATACGGCGAGGGCTCACGAGAACCGTCACAAACCTATCGACGGGTTCCACCCCGGCGTGGGCTTCTGTCAGCAGGTCCAGAGGTTCGATGCCAACGTAGAAGATCCCTCGGCCGCGCTCAACGCGGCTGGCATGTTGCACTCGATGGCGGCCGTGAACCCCGATCCGGAGATGCATAAAGGATTCATATAAAGCTGCTATGTTTCAGGCATGAGTCGCCGAGACGCCGCGCACGGCGCTTCCGATGCCATCGGGTCAGCCCTCTACGGTCTGGCCACCAGGGCCGTGAGGCGCCTTCCCCGCGACATGAGCCTGACGTCCGCCGCCACCTTGGCCACCCTGGACAAGACCGGCCCGCGACGGATCACCGATCTGGCGGTGGCCGAGGGCGTCACCCAGCCCGCGATGACCGTCCTGGTCCGGGTGATGGAGGAATCCGGACTGGTCGAGCGGAAGGGCGATCCGTCCGACAAGCGGGTCACGCTGGTGTGCCTGACCGAGGCCGGCGCGTCGTACGTCCGGGCGCGACGCCAGGCGGGCGTCGACGCGTACGCGCGGTTGATCGACGAACTCACCGGTGACGAGGTCGAGGCATTGGCAGCAGCCCTTCCGGCGCTCCTGCATCTGGCGGAGCTCGAAAGCCGCGCCCGAGAGGAGTCGGACCGGTGACCGCGGCCCAGGCTCATGACCAGCCCGTGAGCACTGCCCTGATACGTTCCGAGGCACGTCTGCTGGTCCCCACCCTGATGTTCATCGCCCTGGTCGTCGCGGCGGTCGCCAGCCTCGGGACGCCGCTCATCACCAGCGTGGCGACCACGTTCCACGTCTCCCTCGACAGCGCGCAGTGGACGCTGACCATCGCCCTGCTCAGCGGCGCCGTCGCCACACCCGTCCTCGGCCGGCTCGGAGCCGGTCCGCACCGACGGGCCACGATTCTCGCCACGCTGGCGATCGTCGTCGCCGGCAGCGCGCTCACCGTGCTGCCGCTGCCGTTCGCCTGGCTGCTCGTGGGCAGAGCGGCCCAAGGCGTCGGACTCGGTCTCACGGCGCTGATGATGGGCGTGGCCCGCGACCATCTTCCCGAGGAGCGCAGCGTGGCCACGATCGCCCTGATCTCCGTGGTCTCCATCATCGGAGCCGGCGTCGGATACCCGCTGGCCGCGCTGCTCGCCGAGTTCGGCGGACTGCGGGCCGCCTACGGCCTCGGCCTGCTCGTCACCGCCATCGCCTTCGTGACCGCGTGGCGCTCCATGCCCGCAGCTCCCGAAGGCCGCTCCGCTCACGTGAACGTGGCCGGTGCGCTCGTCCTGGCGGGTGGACTGCTCCTCGTCCTGTTCCTGGCCGGCGAGAGGAGCCTGTGGAGCCGACACCTCGCCGTGGCGGTGACCCTTGCCGTCGCCGCCGTACTCCTGCTCTGCGTCTGGACCGTTTCCGAACTGCGAACCAAGACGCCCCTGGTCGACGTCCGGGCGGTACGGCACCCGGCGGTCGCCGGGGCGAACATCGCCATGTTCGTCGGCGGGAGCGGCATGTACCTCCTGCTCACGCTCATCACCCGCTACGCGCAGACGCCGCACAGCGCCGGCTACGGCTTCGGACTGACCACCTTCGTGGCGGGGCTGGTCCTCATCCCGTTCTCCGTGCTGGGGTTCGTCGCCGGCAAGCTCACGCCGCGGGTCCGCGAACGGATCGACGGCCCCCTGCTCCTGGCCGGCAGCGCCGCCATCGTCGGCGGCGGGTTCGTCCTGTTCGCCACCGCCCGGTCCAACCTGGCCGAACTGCTCGCGGCCATGGGCGTGCTGGGCTTCGGCGTCGGCAGCTTCTCGGCCGCCATGCCCGGCGTCATCCTGGCCGTCACCCCCAAGAGCGAGACGTCGAGCGCCATGAGCTTCAACTACGTCGTCCGCAGCGTCGGGTACTCCCTGGGCAGCGCCATCGGCGGTCTGGTCCTGGCCGCCGGCACCGCCACGGGCCGCCTCTTCCCGAACGACGACGCCTACACGACCGCGGCGCTGGTCGGCGTCGCCGCGATGGCGATCACGACGATGGCCAGCCTCGCCCTCGCCCGCCGACGCCCACCCGAGACCCATCCGATCACAGCCCCAGTCGATGTGCCGGGCCTGGGCCGGTCGAGTCGAACCGGAAGCTGAGGATCGAAGCCGTCCGACTTTCGACGCCGTCTCCGTCGGCTCGCTGACCCCCAGCGCGCCGGCCATGAATCTGAGCATGCTTCTGAGCATCAATTCGAGTGCCCGCGGCGCGGACAGCCCTGCGTCGGGCCGGGGATAGCCGACGGTGCCGCAGGGCCAGGAGAGGAGCGGTCACGCCTATCGGTTTGCCTCGGGGCTGGTGCCGGGCCCTCACTGCCTGCGAAGGGGGGTAGCAAGACCGGCTCGGACAAGCCGAGTCCCGCCCAGTTCGCCGAGCCGACCGCGGCCGCCACGACCAAGGCCCCCAAGGCTGACGTCAGGTCAAAGCCCTGCCGGACATGACAGGCAAGGGCCTTGAGGAAGCACAGGACCAGGCGCAGGCCGCTGGCTTCTACGACCTGTACTCCCACGACGCCCTCGGCCGCGGCCGCATGCAGGCCCTCGACGGGAACTGGAAGGTTTGGGGACAGACTCTCGTTGCGGGCGAGCATCCCACCGATGCAATAAGGATCGACTTCGCAGCGGTCAAGCTCGAGGAGGACTGCCCCGGCACAGACCAGGGCGCCAGCCAGCCGGAGCCCGGCACCACCATGCCCGACGTCACCGGGAAGTCCGTCAAAATCGCCCGCCTGTTCCTCGACCCATCCACCAGCCTCACAGCCACCGATGCGTCTCCCGAGGGCCGAAAGGTCCTCATGGAGTCCAACTGGCAGGTCTGCACCCAGGAACCTACCGCCGGCACCAAGCTCGATGGACAGCCTGTCGCCCTCACCGCCGTGAAGTACGGCGAGGACTGCTGACGCGCAGACACCACACCGTCCTCACTGGCGGCGCCCTGCTCCTCACCCTCGCTGGATGAAGCAGCACGAACAACAGCCGGCCCTAGCCTGCTGCCACTGCCGCAACCCCCACACTTGTGGACGGTCGCGTAATTCCCCACCCTGAACGTCACGCAATGGGCCAGGGGGACGCTGACGCCGCGATCGTCGTGGTCATGGGGACGGCGACCGTGCGTTGAGATCCTCATGGCGCCGCAGGTTCTGGGCCGCCCGATAGTCAGACCTTCGTTCAGGCTGGTCAGGGCTGTCCAGGGTGGCCGCAAGGTCAGCGCGGAGCGCCGCCTAAGGCGCCCTTGACTGACCGGAACAGCCGCACACTCAACCGTCGGGCGGCCTGTCACGGCCTCAGCCCAGGTGGGGAATTACGTGACCGCTGACAGCTGTAGCCGACCGACACAGTCAGCTGCTGGTCCCAGGCATCATGACACTAGGGAAGGGGCGATGAGGTCGGCCGGGCTGAACACGGTGCAGTGGTCGAGCAGGTCCTGAAGGTGCCGGGCGATGGTCCGGTCGGAGATCGAGACGACGAGCGGCACCGAGGCGTCCAGGTGCCGGAGGGCCAGGGCGTACTGCAGGGCGGAGACATCGCCGGCGGTGACGATGGCGACCGCGTCGGGACGCGCGGCCAGGGTCCGGCGCAGGTCGGCGTCCTTCGGTGCGGTGAGGCGGTGTGCGGCATGCCCTTCGAGCGTGGCGCTCCAGCAGACGCGCCGGGCCAGGGCGGTGTCCCCGACGACGAGGCAGCCGCGACCGGCGACGGCACCCTTCGGTGCGTCAGGGGGCATGGGACAGACTCTCGTTCCGTGCAGGCCCGGAGGCGGCGGTGGGAGCAGTCCTCGGAGAGGTAGGGGTCACAGGCGGTGCACCGGGGGGTGCGGCAGTCCTTGCACGGGCGGAGGGGCGGGGAGGCCGCGGGGGCGTGGTCAATGAGTGCCCTTCTGCGGCGGTGGAGGAGGCCCGAACACCGGGCGCCGACGGGACCGAGCGGTGCGGGGGCGCCGGTGCCCCCGCACCGCTCAGCCGGCCGGCTCAGTGCCGGTGGCCGCGCACCGTCCAGGACAGCGAGGTCTCCGTGGCCTCGCGGACGGCGGGGTCGCGGATGGCGTCGGTGGTGTCGACGGCGCGGGCGGTGACGGTGTGGGTGGAGCCGCGCAGCTTGTGCACACCGAGGCGGCGCGCGTCGACCGTCTCGATTCCGCGGGCCTGGCGCACCTCGACGCCGTCGACGTACCAGCGCAGCTCCACATCGGCGATGTCGCTCGCGCCGAGGCGGGTGAGGTCGACGCGGATCGGGGTGCTCAGACCGATCTCCCTGTCGGTGGGGAGGGTGCTGGTGAGCGTCTTGGCGTATCGGTAGAAGCCGCCGATCATCGCCTCACGGCCGACGAGGTTGAAGGTGTCGGTGTTCAGGGCCCGCATAAGGGAGTTCTCGGTGGGGCGGTAGATGCCGAGCGGGTAGTAGTAGGAGCCTTCGTAGGTGCCGACGGTGCCGCCGGCCGGGTCCGCCTCGCCCAGCCACCGCCACCACTTGGTGCGCTGGGTGTTCTGCTGTGCCGCGTCGTGGACGGACGCGTTGGCCTCGACGGGCTCGTCGTAGGTGTAGGTGCCGAGGGAGGGGTAGGTGTACTCGTCGGCGAGATGGCCGATGGAGTGCCCGAGTTCGTGGGCGCCGATGAGTGCCGACTGCGCGTTGTCGGAGGACATGGTGGCGATGCCGTCGTAGCCGACGGAGTTCTCGACGCCGCTGTAGCCGGCGCCGCCGTACTTGGTGGTGTTGGCGAGGACGAAGACGATGTCCGCGGCCGGGGCCTGCGCCGCGTACGTGCTCACCTTGTCGGTGTCGACGCACAGCAGGCGTTCGGTCTCCGCGCACCAGAAGTACGAGGAGAGCGCGGTGTCCTTGACGCTGTCCCGGGAGGTGTCGCCGGTGACACCGGACTCGTTCGAGACCGCGTTGACGATCCAGACGTTGAACAGCTCGCGGTAGCTCTTGTACGGCTCGATCTGGAAGATCGCCTTCACCTTGGCCTGGGCGTCGGCCTCGAAGTCCCCCTGCTCGGTGGCGGTGTATCCGTCGCCCATGACCACCAGGTCCAGGCGGGCCCCGACAGGTCCGTTCTCCGCCAGGGCGGAAACCGATGCCTCGTCCGGCGCGGGGGTCGCGGAGCGCAGCAGGGAGCGGCGGGCCGGGGCGGTCGCCGGGACCTCGGTGTGCCGGCCCTTGGCCCCGGGGCCGGTGAAGTACTCGACGGAGACCTTCCGCTGTTCGTTCTCCGGCGCCGGTTCGGCGGCCGAGGCGGGAACGGCGAGTGACGCCCCCATCAGGCACGACAGGACGACAGCCGCCGGTACGCGTGGGCGTATGTGCACAGGTTCCTCCATCGGGATGGATCGACTGGATCCGTATGGATCGGGAGTGATCGGACGGATGCGGTGCCCGTCGCACGCCCCGTGGGCGTGGGCGGGCACCGCCGCGCCCGGCCGGAACGGGCGAGCGCGAGCATCGGGGGTGGTGCGGGGGAGTGGCCAGCGGGCACCCGAGGCGGACGGGAGCCGCGGAGGTCGGGCTGCGGAGGTCGGGTCAGGCCTCGTCGCGGGCCAGGCGCAGGAGCCGGTCGAGGACGTGCGCGCCGTCCGTGCCGAGCCCGTCGTGCTCGAACTCGTCGGTCACCCAGGTGCGCAGGCCACGGACTGCGGCCGCCGTCTCGAGGGAGTGGGCGGTGTCGACGAACAGGTCGTCGTGGTAGACGGCGGCCGCGACGGGCACGGTGTTGCGGGCCAGCCGGCTCTCGTCGTACAGGCGGTCCCAGCCGGTCCGTTCGGCCAGCAGTTCGGCGGTACGACGCAGCGTGCGCAGGGCGGGGTGCGTGCGCAGCATCCACGGGTGCACGGTCTCGCCGGTGAACAGCAGCGGCCTGCCCGGGTCGCCGATCGCGCCGCGGGCGTCGAAGTCGGGGAACTCGCCCCGGACCCGGTCGGCGGCCCAGGCGGTCGGGCTGCCGTCCTGCGTGTAGATGGCCTCATGCAGGAGCGCGTACAAGGGGTTCGAGGCGTGGCTGAGGACACGGGCGGCCTGCTCACCGAACGCGTCGGACAGCCTGGGCCCGGACACGGTCGCGACCAGCGGGGCTTCGAGGAGGTGGTGGAGGTGGTGCGAGCCGTCCCGCCGGCCGAGAAGGATACCGAGCTGCTGGAACGCCTCCGGCGTGAACAGGGTCCCGTCCGGCAGGATCTCCTCGTGCTCCGTCAGGTGGGCCGCGAGGGCACGGGCCCGCCCCGCGTCGCCCGGGTAACGGCGGTAGTGCGCGAGGGACTTGCGGCGCATCCGGGGGTAGGCCGCCCGGTAGACGGTCTCCGGGGTCGCCGTCAGCGAGGGCAGCCCGCCGGCGATCAGGGCGGCCGCGAGGCCCTCGGGGGCGTGGGACAGGTAGTGGACGGCGCAGAAACCGCCGAAGCTCTGGCCGAGGACCGTCCAGGGCGTGTCGCCGACGAGCCGGCGGCGGACGAGTTCGCAGTCGCGGATGATGGAGTCGGCGCGGAATCGGGCCAGGTAGGCGGCCTGCTCCTCGGGGGTGCCGCGCAGCGGCAGGGTCTGCCGGTTCGCGGGCGTGGAGCGCCCGGTGCCCCGCTGGTCGAGAAGGAGGACCCGGTACTCCTTCAGCGCCCGGTCCAGCCATCCGCCGCGGCCCACGGGCCTGGGGGCGGGGGAGCCGGGCCCGCCCTCAAGGTGGAGCAGCCACGGCAGTGCGTCGTTCTCCCGGCCGGATGCCACGACCTCGCGCGCGGAGAGGGCGATCTGCTCGCCTCCCGGGTCGTCGTGGTCGAGCGGTACGCGGAAGTGGTGGTCGGTCAGGACGAGTCCGGGCTGGCGGACGGCGGTCATGGGAAGTGCTCCAGAAAGGGGGGCGTGGGGCGGGCGGAACATCGAGGGCGGTTCGGGCGGCGTGGCGACGGACCGAAGCGGCAGTGGAAGGCGACGCGGCTCGGAGGGCCGCGGCGCTTCAGCAGGCGATCGAGGCGCCGCCGAATCGGGGGACGGACTGGACGAGCGTGCGGGGGTAGGGGTGCTGCGGCCGGTCGAAGATCTCCTCGCGGGCCCCGTCTTCACGATTTGCCCCCTGCATCACGGCCGCAGCGGTGAGCGCCCGCCGGAGGGGGTGTCGTCGCTTTGTTCAGGAAGCCAGGACGGCGGCGCGTGGAGCACCTGCACCATGATTAAGTCCTCTGCTAAATACATTTATCGTGGCGCTTAACTTAGAGTGGTCGTGCAGCTCCCGCAAGCCCCTCAGCGCCGGAAACCTAGGATGGGACCGGGTGCCGGCCGGCTGGGCGGACACGGAACCGTAAAACGTGGCAGTGGGGAGAAACCGGGTGCCGAAGAAGCAGCTCGCGAAGGGGGCGGCGAAAGACCGTGCCGCCCAGGACGTGGCGTCCGGCGTGGTCGCGCCGCCCGCGCCGACGGCGGGCGCCGCCGCCACGCCGCCGAGCGGACCGGGGGAGCTCGGACGGCGCATCCACCGAATGCGCACCGACCGTGGGCTCACCCAACGCGCCGTCGCCGAGCCGAGCTACACCGCCGCGTACATCTCCACCGTCGAGGCAGGCAAGGTCCAGCCCTCGGAGAAGGCGCTCCGGCACATCGCCGAACGACTCGGCTCCACCTACGAGGAACTCGTCAGCGGGCGCCCCGCCCACATCGCCACGGAGCTCCGCATGCGCCTCACCGAGGCCCAGCGCACGCTCACCACGGGGGAACCCGACGAAGCCGCCGATCGCTACGGTGACCTCATCCGGGAGGCCGAGGAGTACGAACTCGGCGCCGAACTCGCGTCGGCTCTGACCGGACGCGGCCAGTGTGCGTTGGAGACCGGCGAACTGGAGCGGGCGCGCGCCGACTTCGAGCGGGCAGAGGCTGTCCTCGTCCAGGCGGACGCCCCCCTCATCCGTCGGGTCCCTGCCATCCGGGGCCGCGCCCTCACCCACCTCCTCGCCGGTGAACTCCGCTACTCCTGCTACCTGTTGGAAACCACGCTCGACGAACTCAACTCCACCGGCAACCACGACCCGGAAGCGCTCGTCCTGCTGTACAGCGCCGTCATCGGCCCCTACATGGACCTGGGCGCCCACGCCCGCGCCGCACAGGCCGCCGAGCTCGCCCTTGCCCTCGCGCCCGAAGTCTCGGACCCTGCCCTCGTCGCCCGGCTCCACCGGGGCGTCGCCCGTACCCTCCTCGCGGAGGGCCGCACCGCCGAGGCGGACGCCTCGCTCGCCAAGGCCGCCGAGTACTACCAGCAGCTGGAGATCCGCACGGAACTCGCCCACTGCCACTGGATGCGCGGCTACGTCCTGGCCCAGGCCGGCAGCCTGCCGGCCGCAGAGGCCGCCCTGCGTACAGCGCACGAGATGCTGTCCTCCCGGCGTGCCGCGCTCTTCGTCCATCAGGTGGGCGTGGAACTGGCCGCCGTCCTCCACCGGCAGGGCAGGGATGTCGAGGCCGAGGAGCTGCTCCAGGACACCCTCGTCGGCCTCGGCTCGGCCCGCGGCACCGTCCATGAGGCCGGCGCCCACCGTCTGCTCGGCCTGATCGCCGAGCGGCGCGGCGACGCCGACACCGCCGAGGAGCACTACACGACGGCGATGAGCCTGCTGGAACACGCCGGAGCGGCCGGGGACCTCGCCGACATCTGCCGGCTGCTCGGCGACCTCCTGCGCAGGAAGGGCGAAACGGAAGCGGCCCTCAACGCCTACCGCGCAGGACTCGGCCACCAGTCGGCCCCCGGGACGACGACCCTCGGACCGGCCCCGGCCATGCCTTTCTGACGATCCCCGCCCCGCCCGGCCGCCTCGCTGCTTGACGGCCGTCGCGCCACCGGTCCGCCCGCAAGTGGGCCGGTGGCACAGGCGTGTTCGGGCCCAACCGGTGTGGCCGGAGGGGCTTGTCGGGTCTGGCACGTGCTGCCAACTTAAATCACTACCTGCTCGCACTTAGCAAGCAATTTATGTATGGCTTCCGACTTCGTCCGTTCAAGGACCGGGAGTCGCAGTTCGCCCGCATGGCGCCACGCCAGCACCAAGGATCCGCCGCGCCCGCGCCGTGGCGCGCCGTCGTACCCGATCCAGGCGAAGGAGGAATAGATGCGCTGAAGAAGAGCGATGCTCCTGACCATAGCCGCGCTGGGAGCCGCCGTCGGCCTTGTCGCGATACCGGCGTGCGCTGCGGCCTCGATCGTGGCCGCCCCGGCCGCCGCGCAGCCCGCGGAATGGCGAGAGGCATTCTCGCCGGACGGCACCATAACCCCGGTCCAGGTGGCCGAGCGCGCTGAGGCGACAGCTGCCCTGACCGACGTCGAGGCCACCGTGGCAGCACAAGTGACGACCCTTCAGAACACTGGTCCGTCAGCCACACGGTTCGACCTGGTGATCGTGGGCGATGGATACACAGCCTCGGAAATGGGGCTGCTCGGTCAGCGGGTGACCAGCAACGCCCCCACCGGCAGCGGCCCCATCCCGGGCACCGTCATTGCCTCCCTCTTCCGCTGACCCACAAACACCACACCCGGCCACCCGGACTACAGTCCATGGGATCCTCATCCCGTATCCCGCAGTGAGGCATCCCATGGACTCCCGGCACACGCCCCCGGTCCTGCTCATCGGCGGCGGCGCCGGCTCAGGCAAGACCGACCTGGCCCGCGCCCTCGCTGCCGCAAATCCCGGCACGCACGTGGTTCATCTCGACCTCTGCTACCACACTGACCCGACCCTGGCACCGACCGTGCCGCGCTTCGACAGGGAAGGCTGCATCGTTGACTTCAGCAACCCCGACGCCCTGGACACCGCCCGCATCAATGCCGCCATGGCAGCCGCAGACAACGCGCCGATGATCATCGTGGAAGGCATCTTCGCCTTCGCCCTGCCCGAACTGGAACACCACGCCACCTGGACCGTCTACGTCGACACACCCGCCGACATTCGCCTCACCCGCAAACTCCTACGCAAGGCCGAAGAAGGACAAGACCTCCTCACTAGCCTCCGCGGCTACGACCGGACCCGCCAGGCACACCAGACACACGTCGCCCCCGCCCGAACCCGCGCCCAGCTCGTCGTCGACGGCACCCTCCCGCCCCCGGCGGTCCTGGGCGAGGCCCAGGAACTCCTTGCCGCTTACCCCTTCACGTCCTGATCCCGACGGTTACCCATGGCCCGGCCCGCCGGCTCGCCGAGGCGGGTGGCAATGTCCGTCGTCGTGTGTCCTTCTTTCTCCGGATGAGGGCAACAGGCGCCATGATCACCGAGTACTCGACCGGATACGGGCAGGCGACTGCCAGATCGCACGTTCGAGTGGTCCTGGCGGAACAGGCTTGACCGGTGCCGACGACGAGGCGGTAGGAGCCACGGCGCCCGCTGCGGGCTCGCCGGCGGCGAAGGTGTGGAGGCTGGCCAGGCGCCTCTCCAGACGTGCATCGAGTTCGTGCGACACGTCCGGAGAAGGCCAGCCCACCCAGCGTCGCCGCGCCACAGAAGTCGAGCCAGAACCCTCTCGGGCTCTGGCTCAAGTTCTGTGGAGTGTCACTCCCTGTGGCGCAGGACGCTTGACGTCCGGTCGGCTGGGAGCCGTTCTCATGACTGGCCGGGCCCGTCGAGGCGTTCCGTGGGACCGGCGAAGGAGAGGAAGAGAGTCCGTGTGGTGAGCAGCCAGGTGCCGTCCACCTTGCGGAACGTGTCTTCGTAGTGCCCCACCTGAACCGGGGGCCGCGGCGGTACGAGGCCCTCGCGGTAGCCGTCGACACGGTACGTGGTGAAGTAGGTGGTGGCGACGGCGGTGTCCGCAGAAGTCACGGTAACCAGGATGTTGGTGCATATACGGCGTGACAGTCGGTCTGCGGGCCGGTTGCCGAAGTAGATGCGCAGGGCGTCGTGACCCGCAATGCGGCGGTCGCCGGCGGGCCATTCCCAGGTGCCGTCCTGCGTGAAGAGGTCCGCCACCGAGCCCGGGTCCCCGAGGTCGAGCCGGTGGACGAACTCGACGACCAGCCGCTCACAAGCCCGCTCTGCGAGTAGGCGCTCCATCCGGTCAAGAGTTTCAGCATTCATGATCAACTCATCGCGAGCGCCGGGCCCTGCTTCCACACGCGGCCGGGGTGGCGGTCGGCGGGGACGAGGACTTCGAGTTCCTCGCGGAGCGCGGGCACGAGGACGAAGCGCGGGGTGTGGTACTTCACGGCGGTCTTCCCGCCGCGGGTGCGGCAGGTGGAGCCGGCGGTGCGTCACAGCTCGGGCAATCGTGGCGTTCTACCGCAAATGCGTCTCAATCGGATGAAAGGTCCAGGCTGGGAGTCTCCAAGAGGTCGTTAAGTCCGTTTCAGGGCGAGTCTCCGTAGCGGGTGGCAATCGCGACGGCGCGAGCGCGTAGGGAGGTGCGCAACGACTGCGGGGCCAGGGCTTCCGCGTCCGTGCTGAGCTGCCACAGCGCCCATTCGGCGTGTCGGGAATCTTGGAAGGTCACCTCCAGGCGTAGCCAGCCGCCTGCGTCGGGTTCTTCGGCACGGACGGCCAGCGCGGTGTCCAGTAGGTCCTCCCGTCGCTCCGGGTTCACCCGTACCAGCACGGTGATGTGGTCGCCGCCGGAGAGGAACTGCGTGGAGCGTTCCCGCCAGATCCGGTCCAGATCGACCCGGTTGGGTCGCTGTGCCGGTTCGGGGAGTTCCTCGGCGGCCAACACCCGCGACAGCCGGTAGGTGCGGTCCGCCCCAGATCTCGTGGCCAGCAAGTAGCCGCGGTCGCGTACGGTGACCAGGCCGATCGGGTCGACCGTGCGCCACTGTGGTGTCTGGCCCGTGGGCGCGTAGTGGATGCGCAGCTTGTGTCCGGCGAGCACCGCGCGCCTGACCTCGATCATTGTGGTGTCGGGGACCTCGTCAGTGACCAGCCGGCGTGAGAGCAGGTCGGTTTCCGGTTCGACGAGCAATCGCTGGGCCGCGTCACTCGCGGTGGCCCGGTGGCTTTCGGGCAGAGCGTCGACCACCTTCCGCATGGCCGAAGCGAGCGCCGAGCCGAGGCCGAATGTCTGCTCGCCGCGCCCCGATCCGGCGGTCAGCAAGGCGAGGGCCTCGTCGTGGTTCAGTCCGGTGAGCTCGGTCTGGAAACCGGGCAACAGCGCGAAACCGCCGTGCCTGCCGCGTTCGGCGTAGACCGGGACGCCGGCCGCGGACAGCGCCTCGATGTCGCGCAGCACGGTGCGGGTGGATACCTCCAGCTCACGGGCCAGCGTGTCCGCTGTCAGTCGACCGCGTTGGCGCAGCAGTAGCACCAGTGAGACCAGCCGGTCGGCACGCATACGAGAACTTTAGCGGAATACATGACAGGGGGTGTCGTGATTTGTTGGGAGGGTCGTTGACGTGGAGTCAAAGCCGGGGCTACCGAGCCGACGTGCGTACTCCCGATGAATCGAATGGAGCCGATGTGGCAGTGGAACGAATGGCGGTCAACCCGGTGACGTGGTCGGAGGAGCTGGGATTCAACCAAGGTGAGCTCGTCTCCGGGCACACACGGACCCTGTACATCTCGGGGCAGACCGCGATGAGCGGCGATGGCAAGCCCCAGCATGACGGTGACATGGCGGCGCAGTTGACGCTGAGCATCGACAACCTGGAGGCCGTGCTCGGCGAGGCCGGCATGTCTCTCGCGAGCCTCGTCCGGCTCAACGTCTACACGACCGACGTCGATCTGCTCTTCCAACACTACGGCGTGTTGGCGGCGCGGTTGGGCGCCGCCGGGGTGGCGCCGACCTCCACGATGCTCGGGGTGACGCGGCTGGCAATCCCCGGTCAGATGGTCGAGCTTGAGGGGACCGCCGTCGGGTGATGCGACCTCACCACCTCTGCTACTCGTGCCGGTTGAACCGGCACGAGTAGCAGGCGTTAAGTCCCTTCTCTCTCGGTTCGTGATCGCTCGTTCGTGGTGTTGATCGCCGTACCGACCGATCGCTCGACATGTCCCTGTTGAGGTGCGGCATGGAGCGAGATCCATCGAGTCGCCCTGCATCTCGGCGAGCACCGCATCGGGGGAGCGGCACCGGTAGCCGCCCCGGTGTCGCTCGAACGCCGAGGCCAGATACGTCAGGTCAGCGGATCCGGAGCCGCTCAGACCCCCGTCGATGCCTTCCCTGGCCTGCGCGATGCCAGCAGTGCGGAGATTCCTGCCGCTGCCGCTGCCGCTGCCGCCCCGATGAATCGCCGCCCGTTCACGTCCGTCCTCTCCCTGCCCTGGTGCCGCCGGTACTCCCGGGATGTGGCCACGGCCCGCCGCACGTCTCCGGCCGTGAGCCCGCACGCGGTGGCGATCGGCTCGTGCCAGATCGCCACCGGCAACCGGCGCTCCGTCTCCCACCGTTTGAGGTTCTCCGGGTCGAACCACCTGCCGCCCTGCGCCTTCTCCACCAGCCGGGCCTGTTGCTCGCGCGCGCGTCCCGCGTCCTCGCGGACGCTGCGGAGTAAGGCGCCGATCCCGTTCGGGCACATCATGAGCCGCCCCCTGCCGTACGTCGGTGTAATCGCATCCTTGGCCCCTCGCTCCGGCCCCCCGAAGGGCAAACTCACCCCCGCACGGCCCCTCCGTGAGGGTGTGCCCGCCCCCTTCAATAGGTGAACGCGACCGGGCACCCGGACTCTCCCCGCGGCCCCCGCCGCAGGAGAGGACGCCCCGGGGGCGCCACTCGAAACGTCGATCGAGAGGAGCACGACCATGACCCTGACAGCCCCCGAACAGACCGCGCCGCCGGCGCCGGCCGCTGCGGAGTACCGCGCCCCCCGCGTGTACGTGAAGCCCGAGGTCTGGGACCGCGAGATCGCCCTGCTGATGCGCGACTACCCGTTCGACGAGGTGATGGCCACCCGGCTGCTCCACGCCGCCGTCTCCTACCTGATCACCGCCATGGAGACACCTCAGGCGGTTAGCTCGTCAAGTCTGTTGCTGTGGACGGCCGAACAGACGGGGCAGGTGCTCAGGGCCGGAGTGGGAGGATCTGGGTGTGGAAGCCCCTGATCCTTCGTTCCGACGTCGCCTCCTGAACGAGGCGCTGACGGTAGTGGCGGCACCTGCACGGGTCCAGACAGCATGGCTGGAGAAGCATGGTGTCGCGACGGACGAGATCGCCCTCGACTTCGATCACGCATTCCGCATGGCCGAGGGTCTGGTGGAGGAAGGATTCCTCAGCAGTGATGCCCTGCCCGAACTCCGGCTGATCGACTCGATCTTCGATGAGATGAGCTGCGACGAGTCCACGGAGCGGTGGGCAGCTGCGGCTCTGATCAGCGGTGTGGGATGGGGCCGTGCCCGCGTGCTGGCTCAACAGGTTCTCGCCCGTGAAGGCGCGGACGCCTCGCTTCTGCCAGACATCCGTGTTGTCCGATAGCGGGCCCGACAGATCAGACCGCTGCCGCCTGTGCGGCGACGCTGCCATCGGGGAAGGCCACGGCCTCGTCATAAGTCTGGTTGTGCCGGAGGCAGTGGTAGAGCTGGCCGATCAGGCGGTTGAACAGGTTGCGCTGGGCTGACGCGTGCCAGTCTCCGTGGTCGCGGCGGCGCCGATAGTGGGCCTTGGCGCCGGGTGAGGCGGTGATCGAGGAGAAGGTCCAGAGGTAGCCGACGGCGTTGAGCCGGTCGTTCTTCACCCACCGTCTGGTGATGGACGACTTTTTGCCAGAGGATCGCGTGATGGGTGAGGACTCGGCGTATGCCTTGAGGCCGCGTGCGTCGGCGAACCGGTTGCGGTCGTCTCCGACCTCGGCGAGCACCAGGGCGCCGAGCTGGAGGCCGAGGCCGGGAAAGCTGAGGATGACCGCAGCGTCCGGGTGCTGGGGGAAAGCCTCCTCCACCGCCTCGGCGAGCTGGTCGGCGGCCGCGCAGGCGGCCTCCAGCTGGATCAGGAGCGCGAGCGTCTGCTTGCCGAGGGCGTCCTCTACAAGTGCGGGATGGTGGGCTCAGTCAGCCCGGAAGACCTCGCGGAGCCGGTCGGCTTCGGCCTCGATGCCGCGCTGCCGGCCGGCCCGTGGAGGCGTCGCCTCGACACCCGCCGGACCGCCACCACAACGAGCGCCAGGACCGCCTACCAATCTACGGGAAGGCTTCACCGGCCCGGATGGAGTCAGATGTCACAGCCCCGGCGCTCCCGAACGGACCGGCCGCGTTCGCAATCGGCAAGCCGTCCTTGCATACGGATGAGAAGTGGGGCCAGGGCCCGGAGATGTGCTGCGGCCGGATCGTCGACATCGCCGTCCACATCTTCATCCTCGACACCCGCAACTACCGCGAGTTCTGCGCCGCCAACTTCGACGGCCGCTTCCTCGAGCACATTCCGGAGATCGCGTTCAAGTACGACGGCTCCGTCGAGCGCATCGCGCAGATCATCGCCGACAACGGCTTCGAGGTGGACTGGAAGCTCTGGGAAGCGGACTACGCCAAGTGCGGCCCGTGCTCCCCGGGGGCTAACTGTCACTGAGCGCACGCCGCAAGACTGACACCATGCCCGGGGGTGCCACCGCGCCCCCGGGTTCCTCGTTGCCCTCTTCGGGCGACCGTCCCCGCATTCCCCCGCGCCCGAGGGGAGGCCCCCGGTAGCTTGGCGGCTCGACCGTCCGGCCCCCGGAGGACCGTTCATGACCAGCGCCGCCCCCACCACCCCGGCTGAGTATTGGGACAAGTACAAGCGCCACCGCGGGGAGGGCGACCGGCCCCGGCCCACCACCAGGGCTTTCGGCTGGACTGGGCTCGCCGACGGCGGGCCCGGCGCCGAAGTCCTCGGCACCCCGGCCACCGCCCTCGACCTCGGGCCGGCGGAGGGCGAGAATGCCGCCTACCTCGCCCGCGTCGGGGTGGAAGTCACCGCCGTCGACTTCTCGGCCGTGCAGGTCGAGCGCGCTCGCCGCTTCTGGGCCGACGAGCCCCGGCTCACCTTCGTCCACGCCGTGGGCGGGAAGTGGCTCGAAGGCCGCGAGACCGAGCTGACCGTCTGGCGCTGGCAGTACGGCTCCGAACAGTGGGCCGACATCCTCAAGCGCCACAACTTCACCGCCGTCGACGCGAAGGTCTTGCCCAACCCCGACCCAGCCGTGCTCGGCACGCTTCTCGTTACCGCCACCACCACGTCCTGACGCAGCAGCCTGCCGCCTCACGCGGAGACCACCCCGACCTCGTCCCCGATCTCCACGGCCTCGTTCACGAGACCACCTGCTGACCTGCACCGCGAGAATGCGGCAGTGGTGAGGCTGACGCGACGGAGGCTGAGGGGGTGTGACCCAGATACGCGCCAAACCCGCCACGGGATGATCTTGGAATGTTGAGAGCTTCGTCCGTCACCCGATTGGCCCTGCCTCGTTGGTGGTGACGTTGGGCTGTCGTCTGGGCCGGGGTGGGCTGTGACTTCGAGTACGAGCACTACGTCCCTGGCGACGATCAAGTTCACGGCCCGCTCGCCTAGTACTGCAACGGTCCTTGTCGTGATGGTTGGGCAGGTGAGTCGTTGTTCTGTCCATGGGTGGGGTATTGGTTGATGCCCGTTCGTGGGCGG